>NZ_JBIWAF010000021.1:0-101114 GCF_044759925.1 Pseudomonas sp. NPDC099000 | reverse complement strand
CGCCACAGTTACAACGGTTACCACTCACCTGTAGCAGCGGAAAAGCTGGCGGCGTGAGAACCGAAAAAAATGTCCAAAATTACTGGACCAGTTCAAGCCCGCTCCCACAGGGTTAAAGCGTCAATGTGCCGCTGATGCAGGTCACCACCGAACCGCCAATCCAGATCTCATCCCCCACCTGCTCCACCTGAATGCGTCCGGCGCGGCCCATTGTCAGGCCCTGGCTGACCACGTAGCACGGCGGCGCCAGACCTTCAGCAAGCAACCACTGCGCAATCCCGGCGTTCAGGCTTCCGGTGGCCGGATCTTCCGGCATGCCGTCGCCGGAGATGAACGCACGCACTTCAAACTGCGCATCATCGCCGTCGCGCTCGGGGTGCCATGGCGCGATCACGCCGACGGCCAGGCCCAGCATCTGTGAATGATCCGGTTGCAAATCCAGCACCTGCCGGCGGTCCTCGACCATCACCGCCAGCCAGCCAGCGCCATTATCGACCCACTGAGCCCGGACAATCGCCCCCGGCTCCAGTCGCAGCCCACGGCGCACGCGTTCGACTACGTCGGCGTCCACCGGCCCGGTCCTGATCAGTGGCGGTGCAAGAAAAGCCAGCTCCGCGCCTTGCCTGCGGACCCGCACCAGACCGACACCGCACTCCTGAATGATCTCCTCGCCCATGGGCACGCCACCGGCCTCAAGCCACGCATGGCAAGTGCCCAAGGTCGGGTGACCGGCGAACGGCAACTCGTTGAGGGTGGTGAAGATCCGTACCCGATAGTCGGCGCGAGGGTCGCGCGGTTCGAGGATGAACGTGGTTTCGCTGAGGTTGGTCCAGGTCGCGAACGCCGCCATGCGTTCATCGCTGAGCCTGTCTGCGCCGAACACGACCGCCAACGGATTGCCCTTGAGCGCAACCCGGCTGAAGACATCCACTTGTTTGAAATCGAATGAGCTCATTGCCTGCCTTGGTCTTGAGAGAGTCGAAGAGATTTACTTGGGAATTTCCAGCCCGCGTATCACCGCCGGCCGCGCCAGGAAGCGTTCCAGCACGCGTGTGACATTGGGGAAATCCTTGATGCCCACCAGATCGCCAGCCTCATAAAAGCCGATGAGGTTGCGCACCCACGGAAAGGTCGCGATGTCGGCGATGGTGTAGCGTTCGCCCATGACCCAGTCGCGTCCTTGCAGACGGCCATCCAGCACCTTCAGCAGGCGTTTGCTTTCGTCGACGTAACGGTCACGCGGACGTTTGTCCTCGTAGTCCTTGCCGGCGAATTTGTTGAAAAAACCGAGTTGGCCAAACATCGGCCCGATGCCGCCCATCTGGAACATCAACCACTGGATCGTCTCGTAACGCGCCGCCGATTCCTGCGCCAGCAACTGGCCACTCTTGTCGGCGAGGTAAATCAGGATCGCCCCGGATTCGAACAACGGCAGGGGTTTGTCATCAGGGCCGTGGGGGTCGAGGATCGCAGGGATCTTGTTGTTGGGGTTCAGCGACAGAAACGCGGGGGACATCTGATCGTTGGTGTCGAAGCCCACGCGATGGGGCTCGTAAGGCAGACCGATCTCTTCGAGCATGATCGACACCTTGACGCCATTGGGGGTCGGCAAGGAGTACAGCTGGATCCAGTCCGGGTAGTGGGCCGGCCATTTTTGGATAATCGGGAACGCGGACAGATCGGTCATGGGAAGCATCCACAGGGAAAAACAAGCGCTGATCATAATGGAGGAGCCGGGTCTTTTGCGTATCAATCTTGCTGATGAACAAGATCAAAACATTGCAGTCTTTGTGCGGCACCTCTACGTGTACCGTGTCCATAAATCCGCAACATCCTGTCGATAACCTCTGCTCCAACCCATGCAAGGTTACCGGTACGTTGCTGCGCACCCGCCGGAATCGAACCAAATGGGCGTCAGAGGACTCTGAGAACTGCCCTTTCGGAAACGGACCGGCCCAACGACATGGAAAACACCCGATGCTGGGAGCTCGTGGTGTAAAGGTTTGTCAGCCTTAACCGAATACGCTGAAGATCACCTATTAGATGATGAACCTTTTTAAATTTGCCAAACGCTTCAAGCAACGCGCGTATGTCGTCCTGCCCTCCCTGCTGGCGGTAAGCGCGTTGTTTTTGTCGCTGGAGTCCAGTGAAAGCCGCGCCCAACCGGCAGACGGCACCCAGACCCTGGTGTTCCTGCGTCACGCGGAAAAACCCGCAGGCGGCCTGGGTCAGCTCAACTGCCAGGGCCTGAACCGCGCCATCGACCTGGCCACCTTGTTGCCGGAAAAATTCGGCAAGGCCAATTACGTATTTGCCGCCAACCCGACACGTAATGTCGAGGAAGGCGAGCTGGACAATTCCTACAGCTACATCCGCCCGCTGATGACCATCAGCCCCAGCGCGATCAAGCTCGGCTTGCCGGTGAACATCAACTTCTCGGCCAACGACACCAGCGACCTGGCAGACGAATTGCTCCACGACAAATACCACAACTCGGTCATCTACACGGCCTGGTCCCACGGTTACCTGCCGGAGCTGATCAACAAGGTCGCGGGCGATGCGGTTGGCAAGAAACAGAAGATCACCGAAGACTGGGAGTCCAGCGACTACGACTCACTGTTTGTGCTCACGCTGACCTGGCATAACGGCAAGGCCAGTCTGCAGAGCCGTAGCTACAAGCAAGGGCTGGATAATGGGCGGGAGACGTGTCCGACATAAGCTGTCGAGACCCTTCCAGGCATTAAAGTTTATAGCGCCTGTTTGGGCCTCATCGCGGGCAAGCCCGCTCCCACAGGGATCTGTGGTGAACACAAACCCTGTGGAAGCGGGCTTGCCCGCGATGAGGCCGGCAAAAACAACATTACCCTCGCTGGGTAGCACGCTCGCGCAGGTACTCAAGAACAGCGCCCTTCTCCCCCGCAAACTCAATCCGCGCGCCCTTCTTCTCCCGCTGGAAGGCATACATCGGATCGTAATACTCACGCAGCAACCCTTCGATCCAGCCCCGGTGCAACTCCACCGCCCCGCTGTTCGCTTGCTCCGCCAGCGCGTCTTCCATCAAGATCAACATCCGCCGATGCCGTTCACCGCCCAGACGTTTGTGAACGTTGTTCAAGCTCTCCAGCAGGCGCTCGGAAAACAGCGCAAACCCTTCATCGCCGTGCACGCCGATGAATTCGGCACACAGGTCCACGACGTAATCGCGCAAGATCCGTTCGACCCGTCCTTCCAGGCTGTCTTCCAGCCAGACCATCGGAAACTGCTGCATGCCCTGAAACAGCGGCAAGGGTAACGCGCAACTGCCGATCGCGCGGCTTTCGTCTTCCAGCACAAACTGATCGATGCCGTGGGCGCGCTTCTTCAGCACGTCCACCGCCAGACGGTTTTCAAAGTCGATATTGGACGGTTGGACGGTGGCGCGTTTGCCGAAGCTGGAACCGCGATGATTGGCGTGGCCTTCGAGGTCCAGGCCGTTGCGCAGTTGCGTGAGCACCTCGGTCTTGCCGGTGCCGGTCATGCCGCCCAGCAACACGAAATCGCACTGGGTAACGGCCTGATCGACCGTGTCCAGCAAGAAGCTGCGCATGGCCTTGTAGCCGCCACCGACGCGCGGATAGTCGATGCCGGCCTCGTCCTTGAGCCACTGCTGGACGATCTGCGAACGCAAGCCGCCGCGAAAACAATATAAATAACCCTCGGGATGCGCCCGGGCAAAATCGGCCCAGGCCTGGATGCGTTCGGCCTTGATCTCGCCGGACACCAGTTGATGCCCCAGCGTAATCGCCGCTTGCTGACCGTGTTGCTTGTAGCAGGTGCCGACCCGTTGCCGCTCGTGGTCATTCATCAGCGGCAGATTGACCACACCGGGGAAAGCACCCTTGTGGAATTCGACCGGCGCGCGGGCATCCATCATCGGCCGGTCGTTGAGAAATAGGTCGCGGTAATCGGTGAAGTAGATTGACATCAAAACACCTCGACCGCGTGGGTCTGTCGCTCGACCAGTTCACCGATCGGCTCAAGGGTCAGGCCCAGTTCAGCGGCCACTTTGAGGAATTGCTCGTTGCCTTCAGGCGTGACCGCAACCAGCAGGCCACCGCTGGTCTGCGGATCGCACAGCACCCGTTTATGCAGTTCCTGCACGCGCCCGACCTTGCTGGCGTAGCTGTCGAAATTGCGCAGGGTGCCGCCCGGCACGCAGCCTTGATCGAGGTAATACTCGACGCCCGGCAGACGCGGCACACGGTTGTATTCGATGCGCGCGGTCACGTTGCTACCGTCGGCCATTTCCACCAGGTGCCCCAGCAGGCCGAAGCCGGTGACGTCGGTCATCGCCGTCACGCCGTCGAGCCTGCCGAAACGGCTGCCGGGTTTGTTCAGGGTACACATCCAGTCGCGGGCCAGGCCGATGTCGGCCGTGCGCAACTTGCCCTTCTTCTCGGCGGTGGTGAGGATGCCGATGCCCAGCGGTTTGGTCAGGTAAAGCAGGCAACCGGCGGTGGCGGTGTCGTTGCGCTTCATATGGCGCTTCTCAACCAGCCCGGTCACGGCCAGGCCGAAGATCGGCTCCGGGGCGTCGATGGAATGCCCACCGGCCAACGGAATGCCCGCCTCGTCACACACCGAGCGGCCGCCGCGAATCACTTCCCGGGCAATCTCCGGCGCCAGCACATTCACTGGCCAGCCGAGGATCGCAATCGCCATCAACGGATCTCCGCCCATGGCGTAGATATCGCTGATGGCATTGGTGGCAGCGATGCGGCCGAAATCGAACGGGTCGTCGACGATCGGCATAAAGAAGTCGGTGGTCGAGACCACGCCGCGCTCTTCGTCGATCGCGTACACCGCCGCGTCATCGCGCGAGGCGTTGCCGACCCAGAGCCTGGGGTCGAGGTTCTGCGCGCCACTGCCGGCCAGAATCACCTCCAGCACTTGCGGCGAAATTTTGCAGCCACACCCTGCCCCGTGGCTGTATTGGGTCAGACGAATCGGCTCGCTCATGGGAATACCTCGTGTAGACAATGGGGGCGAGTCTAGCATTGGCGTTCAATCTGAGGCGCAACACCACACGCCTTGTAGCAGCTGCCGAGCAGCGCCTTGTGGCGAGGGGATTTATCCCCGTTCGGCTGCGAAGCAGTCGCGAAATCAAGCAACGCGGTGTATCAGATAGACCGTGCGTTCAGGTTTTACGACTGCTTCGCAGCCGAACGGGGATAAATCCCCTCGCCACAAGGCAGATACAGAAACGTCAGGCCACGTAGCTGACCAAACCGACAATAAACCCCCTGATTTCGTTGATTTTTCATGGATTTGAAATAATTGGCATCTCTTGTGCAAACGTTTGCGAGTCGCTGATGCAGACGTTTTCGCGACATAACCGCGCAAGCCCGAAGAAACGGGCTTTTGATCCGCACGAAAAGGGACTTTTAATGCACCGCACGTCCAGCCGCGTGACTTGCTCGCGCACTCTTGCTGTTTCCTTGCTGCTGGCCAGCGTTACAGGACTACTCAGCAGCACCGTTTTGGCGCAACCCGCGCCCGCCGAAGAATCCGCCCAGGGCGAAACCTTGAGTCCCGAAGCCAGCCCGCCGAAAAAAGGCGTTTACCTGTCGGACTGGTTCAATCAGGACCTGACCGTCATCGGCAGCAAAGACATCAGTTTCGGCCCGCAACCGGCCGACGATATTTACCTGGAGTACGAATACTTCGGGCGCAAAGGGCCGTTCGAGTTGTACGGCTACATCGACATCCCGAAGATCTTCGACATCGGCAACAGTCACGACAAAGGCGTGTGGGACCACGGCTCGCCGGTGTTCATGGAGCATGAGCCGCGGATCTCCATCGACTACCTCACCGGCCGCAGCCTGGCCATCGGACCGTTCAAAGAATGGTACGTGGCGTTCGACTGGATCTACGATCACGGCAGCAACAGCGCCAACCGCGCCAATACGCTGTACAGCGGCTTGGGCACCGACATCGACACTCACTCGCGAGTCAACTTGTCGGCGAACTTCTACGGGCGTTATCAGTGGGAAAACTATGGCGCCAGCAACGAGTATTCGTGGGACGGCTACCGCGCCCAGCTCAAATACATCGTGCCTATCAGCAGTTTCAGCAACGGCGCGTCGCTGACCTACATCGGCTTTACCAACTTCGATTTCGGCTCGGACCTGCACAAGGACAACCCGGCCCGCACCGCCAACGCCACCGTCGCCACCAACGTGTTGCTGTACTCGTTCACGCACCTGCGTTTCACCCTGGTCGGCCGTTATTTCCACAACGGCGGCAACTGGGAGGATGGCAGCGAGTTGAATTTCGGCGACGGCGACTTCCGCGCTCGCTCCAATGGCTGGGGTTACTACGCCGGCATCGGTTATCAGTTCTGAGGCTTGATTGAACCTGGAGGTTTTATGAATGCAATGACGCGTATTTCCCTGACCTGTGCCGCCCTGCTCTCTTCCTCTGCCTGGGCGAGCGAAGCACCGATCCAGCCGAAAGTGCTGCTGATCACCATGTTTGCCCCCGAGGCGCAAAACTGGATCGATCGTCTGGAACTCAAGCAGGAAGTTCGAGTGCCGGGGCTGTCCGCCGAGTACCCGACCATTCGCTGCAACGCGGCGCAGGTGTGCCTGATGGTCACCGGCATGGGCCAGACCAACGCCGCGGCATCGACATTGGCCCTGGCCCTGTCGCCGAAATTCGACCTGCGTAAAAGCTACTTCCTGATCGCCGGGATTGCCGGCATCAGCCCGAAACACGGGACCATCGGCACCACCGCGTGGGCACATTATCTGGTGGAGTTCGGCACCCAGTGGGAACTGGATTCGCGAGACGCGCCGAAAGACTGGCCGACCGGGTACATCGGCATCAACACCCAAGGCCCGAACCAAAAACCGCCACTGGACTACAAGACCGAAGTGTTCGAGCTCAATCCGAAGTTGCAGGCCAAGGCTTTTGCCCTGACGCACAAAGTGGAACTGAGCGAGAGCAAGGAATCGGCGGCATGGCGCCTGAAGTACCCCTCGGCCCCGGCCAATCAGCCACCGGTGGTGACGCAGTGCGACACGTTGGCGGGCAACACGTGGTTTTCCGGGACGCGCTTGAGTGAGCGTGCCGAGGTCTGGACCAAGCTGTTGACCGACGACAAAGGCGAGTACTGCACGACGCAACAGGAAGACAACTCCACCTACGAAGCGTTGCTGCGGGCGAGTCGCGAGGGATTGGTGGATGTGCAACGCCTGGCGGTGGTGCGCGCGGGCTCCGATTTTGACCGACCGGCGCCGGGGCAAAGTGAAGTGGACAACCTGCTCAAGTACGCGGATCAGGGCGGGTTTGTGCCGGCGCTGGAAAATCTGTACCGGACGGGAAATCCGTTGGTGCAGGAGATCTTGAACAATTGGTCGGTGTGGGAGAACGGGGTTCCCGAGGTTTGATCTGACAATACAAAACCCTGTGGGAGCGGCGGTGCGACGATTCGACTTGCCCGCTCCCACAGGAGGTTTATGGCAACAAAATCACCTTGTCGCCAGCCCCTTGATTCACCTCCGCATACCGCTCCAACCCCTCCTCCAGCGGCGATTCAAACAATCCTTCCGGCAACGGCAACACCCCCTGATCAAAGAACTTGCCGAACTGATCCAGCATCGCCGCACACGCCTGCACGCCGTACAGCAACGAATTGATCCCCACCACCGAACCACCCTTGCGATACAACGCCAGCGCCGGCAATTGCACCATGCCGTCCACCGGTGCAGCGATGATCGCGATGCGGCCGAAGGCCGCCAGCGCCGGGACCGAGGCCGGTAGCCAGAAGCCGGTGGTGTCGAAAATCACGTCCGCGCCGCCGGCATACACCGCATTTACCTGCGCCCCCAGATCCTCCGGTTTATCCAGTTGCAGCGTCTGAAACCCCTGCGCCTGCAGATCCTTGACCTGCTCGGGCCGTCGCGCCGCCGCCAGTACTTGAGCGCCACGCACCTTGGCCAACGCCAGCGCGGCACTGCCGACCGCCCCGCCACCGATCACCAACAGCCGCGTTCCGGCCGTCACCAGACTGCGTTCCAGCGCATCCCACGCCGTGGTATATGGCACACCGAGGCTGGCGGCCTGGGCGAAGCTCAGATGGGTGGGTTTGAGCGCCACGCCATTGGCCGGCAGTTTGACGAATTGCGCATGGGAGCCGTCGGCGAAAAAACCCAGTTCACGACCGGTGCCCCAGACCTCCTGACCGATCAGTGCCTGCGGCCCTTCAACCACCACACCAGCGAAATCCCGACCGGGAATCCTCGGCAGGGTTGTGTAGGGAAACCGCCCCAGCACGTTCTTCACATCGCTGGGGTTGAGGCCGGCCGCCTTGATCTGCACCAGCACTTCATCGGCGCCGGGAACGGGGGTCGGGACATCGACATAACGCAGGGCCGAGAGGTCACCGGTCTGGTCGAATTGCAGTGCTTTCATGGGAGTTTCCATCGCATAAAGGAAGGGGTTTCAGGAGACCCAGCCAGCCACCAGTTGCCGCCCCATAGGCCACAACTTTTCGCCGGCGAGCATGCCCAGCAGGCCCACCAGGGCAATGGCCGGTGGAGCGGGAGAACGAAAATCCAGTGCGCCATAGAGCAGGCCGACGCCCAGACCGATGACCAGCGAGATGAGGTAGCTCATGGCAGACTCCGTGGGCAAACAAGGTATGCCTGAAGTCTAGAGAGCGGTGACGGCGTGCATCGGCCAAGTGCTTCTGAATATCGGCCAAAGCGCCGATGCGCGATGCAATGCAAACTGTGTAGCGGCGGAGCCCTGTGGGAGTGAGCCTGCTCGCGATAGCGGAGTGTCAGTCGACATTTGTGCTGCCTGATACACCGCTATCGCGAGCAGGCTCACTCCTACAAGGTTTTCGCTCGGCTATAGGTGTGCGTCATGGCTGGACGGGGTGTTGGCTCGCGCAGAACTGCGAAGGCGCGACACCCAGCGCCCGGCGGAACATGTCGCTGAAGCTGCTCGGCGAATAGCCCAGCTCCCGGGCAATTGTGCTGACCGGCACGCCTTGAATCAGCTCCGCCGCCGCCGTCGCCAGTTGCACCTGGCGCCGCCACTCAGCGAAGCCCATACCCAGGCCGTCCTTGAACAGCCGCGCCAGGGTGCGCACGCTGGCACCGGCATTTTCCGCGTGCTGCTCGAAGGGAATATCCAGCGAGGGCGCGGCCATGACCGCCTGACACAGGTTCATCAGGCGCCGGTCGGAATCATCCGGCAACGGGATTTTCAACAGCGAACGCCTGGCTCGCCTAAGCTCCAACAGCGCCAGGCCGACCAGCGCTTCGTAATACTCGGGCGCGCCATCATCGCCCTGCTCCACCAGCCCGACGATCAGCTCTCGCAGCAGCCCGCCGACTTCAATCACCTGAACACTGTCATCCAGCGTGGCCGCCAGTGAGGGCCGCAGGTAGATGTTGCGCATCTGCAGGTCCGAGACCACACGAATGCCGTGCGGCACGCCCGGTGGCAGCCACACCGCCCGTTGCGGCGGCACCACCAGTGCCTCATGGGGCGTTTCCACCCACATGACCCCGCTCATCGCGTACAGCAATTGGCCCCAGTCATGCTCATGGGGTTCGATGTACAAGCCGCGCGGGTAAGTGCGTGCCAGCGGTTGCACTGGCACATCGGTGTCACTAAGGTCTGGCGGGGCGGCAAGGGCCATGGGCAATGATCATTGGGGTTTTCAGGTCTTGCATGGTAACGGGCCACTCACCTTGTCGCCACCGGCGGCAGCCGTCTGACAATCCGAATGAATTTTCCTTTACCCAAACGATCCTTGTATTACCACAGGGAGGAATACGGGCTTTATGAACAACGCAAAACTTTTCGTCATTGAATACACCCTTCATGGCGCGCCAAAGTCTTTCATTATCCGCCTGGACAAAATGGACAACGCGGAGGCTTGGCACTGGGCCAGCTGTGATGCCGGGGTCGGACGAATCCCCCGCTTCGGCCGAGAGAAGGTGCAAAAAACCAGCAAGCCGCTGGCGGAAAAATTCGGCATCGAAAATGTGACGTGGCGACCGGCTGGCTAAGGATCAAAGGGAGGAACTACCAGACATAAAAAGTGGAGCCCGAGTGGCTCCACTTCCAATTGATGACCTATTTGGCGTGTGCGCACTTGCAGCCCTTGCTCGCACACTCCTCGCCATGTTCGTGGTGCTTGGCGCAGGCTTCACAGCAATAGTGTTTGCCGTGACGCGCTATCGGGTGTTCGCCCAGTTTGCAGGAGCATTTGGGGCAGTCGCAGATACTTTCACTGTCGATCATGAGTCTGACTCCATGGGTGTGGTCGTCGCGTGCGGCAAATGCGCACCTCACTACCAGTGTAGGAGCTACTCAATGGATCGGCGTTACTCGCTTCGGGTGCTGCTGCGATACATGAACAGCAACGCCAGCGCCAGGCACACCATCGCCAGCATCCGGCTGCTGGACAACTCGATCGCCGGGTTACCCAGCCAGCCGAAGTTGTCGATCAACATCCCCATGCCCAACTGCCAGACGATCACCGCCACGGTCGCCACCGCCGTGCCGACCCGCGGCACCGCGCCGACCATGACCATCATGTAGACCACGCCGAACAAGGCGCCGCTGAGTTGCCATTTCGGCACGTCCAGCAGGCTCACGGCATGGGCCGGTTCGAAAAACAGGATCAGCAACCCGGTCACCACCGCGCCTACTGCGAAGGTCAGCAGACTGCTGCGCAACACGCCGACGGTTTCGCCGAGACGCCCGTTGATCGCCGCCTGGATACTCAACACCGCACCGGCAGCCACCACCACGGCCAACAAAATAATCAGATTCATCATCAACCCCGAGCGATCAGAACAAGTGCCGCGACAATCAGCAGCAACGCCAGCCAGCGTTCACCGTTGACCTTTTTGCGGGTGGCACCGAACCAGCCGAAGTGGTCGATCAACACGCTTTTACCGACCTGCCCGGAGAGGATCGCGATCATCGTCATCGCGATCCCGATGTGCGGCGTGGCCAGGGTCAGCACCACCACGTAGATCGGCCCGAGGAAACCGCCGATCAGTTGCCAGCGCGGCAAGGTGCTCAATGCCGGACCTTGCTGCTTGCCGCTGAACAACAGCAGCAAAAACAGAATCGCCGAGCCGACGCCGAAGATGCTCAACGTCGCCCACAAATGCCCGACCTGCACCCCGAGCGGCCCGAGCAAACCGGCCTCCACGGAAAGGCCCATGCCGGCGAGGATCACCAGAGGCAGCAGCAACAGCCGCAGCCCTGGTTTGGCCGCTGGCGCTGTAGCGATGTCGATTGAAGAAGATTGCATAAGAAGAACCTGCCAGTCAGATGAATACGGCCCCTGTAGGAGCGAAGCTTGCTCGCGAAGGCGTCGTATCAGTCGACATTTTCCGCATCTGACACGCCGCCTTCGCGAGCAAGCTTCGCTCCTACAAGGGAGTCGTTGTGGCGGGCATTATCGGCTGGCGATCCTTTGCGATAAATGGGAGCATCCAGACAACACTTTTGCGCAACTCGCACAGCAGGTTCGACTATGCATGGCCTCAACGATCTGGGATTCAAGGCACTTCGGCTGTTTGTCGCGGTGCTCGACCATGGCAGCTTCTCCGAAGTCGCCCGCCGCGAAGGCCTGGCGCCCTCTTCGATTTCCCGGCAGATCCAGTTGATGGAACAGGCCTTGAACCAGCAATTGCTCTACCGCCACACGCGCGCCGTCACACCCACCGAAGCGGGACGCATGCTCGGCCATCATGCGCGGCTGGTGCTGGTGCAACTGGAGGAAGCCGAACAGGCCTTGCAGGAACAGCAAAGCGAACCCAGCGGGCTGGTGCGGATCAACGCGCCGGTGGTCTTCGGGCAACGGCATCTGACGCCATGGCTTGGGCGGTTGTGCGAGCGCTATCCGAAACTGCAACTGGATATCCAGCAAACCGACAGCTACGTCGACCCGTTGCAGGAAGGTGCCGATTTGCTGTTCCGCATCGGCCCGCTGCACGATTCGAGCATGCAGGCGCGGGTCCTCGCGCCCCATCGCTTTCAAATCGCCGCCAGCCCGGCCTACCTCAAACGCCATGGCACGCCGCACCATCCTGAAGAATTGGCGGCGCATCAGTGCCTGGCCTACAAGGGCGGAGCCGGTCAGCAACGCTGGTTTTTCCGCAAGGACCCGCAGGACTGGACGCCCTACTCCGTCAAAGGGCCGATCACTGGCAACCACGCCGACACGCTCACGCAAGCCGCCGAACAAGGCCTGGGACTGGTGATGTTTCCGTCGTGGCTGATTGGCGAGGCGGTGCGCAACGGTACGCTGGTGCCGGTGCTGGGGAAGTATCAGGTGTCCAACAGCCTCGAACCGCAGCAGATTGCGGTGCTGTGGCCGGGTAGCCGACGGTTGTCGGTGAAGGTACGCACGGTGATTGATTTCTTCGTCGAATGCTTTGGAACGGTGCCTTACTGGGACAGGCCCTGACTCCACATAACCTTGTGGGAGCGGGCTTGCTCGCGAAAGCGGTGTGTCACGTATACGAATTGTTTCCTGTAGGAGCCAGGCTTGCCGGCGAAGGCGCCCTCAAGAACGCCTTCGCCGGCAAGCCTGGCTCCTACAGTTGGGTAGACGCTGTCAGATGCGGAACTGGCCGACCAGTTTGCCCAGGCGCTGACCGAGGTCGGCGAGGCTGCGCGAGGTTTGGGCGCCGAGTTGGGTTTCGTCGGCGACGTTGTCCACCGCCACGGCGATCTGATGCACGCTGCGGTTGATCTCTTCGGCCACGGCGGTCTGCTCTTCAGCCGCACTGGCGATTTGCGCGTTCATCGAGTTGATGGTGCCGATCAGCTGGGCCATGGTGTCCAGCGATGCGCCGGCCTCATTGGCCTGGGCGGACGTGCCGTCACCCGCCTCACTGGAACGACGCATCGCTTCCACCGCCGATTGGGTCCCGGCCTGCAAGCGGTCGATCATGCCCTGGATTTCCTGGGTGCTGATCTGCGTGCGACTGGCCAGCGCCCGCACTTCGTCGGCCACCACCGCAAAACCACGACCCGCTTCACCGGCACGCGCGGCTTCAATGGCGGCGTTCAGCGCCAGCAAGTTGGTCTGTTCGGCAATCGAACGAATCACCCCCAGCACGCTGACAATCGACGACACGTCTTTTTGCAGGCTGTCGAGGGACACGCCGCTGCTGCGAATGTCGTCTACCAACGCATGGATCTTCACGATGCTGCCGGCCACCACACGCTTGGCGGCCTGGCCTTCTTCGTCGGTTTGCTGGGCAGCCACCGCCGCGTTTTGTGCGCTTTTCGCCACTTCCTGAGCCGCCGCCGACATTTCATTGATCGCCGTGGCGACCTGATCGGTCTCGTGGCGCTGACGCTCCATGGCCTGATCCGAACGCTGGGCCTGATCGGAGACCTGGTTCACCAGACCGGTCAGTTGCGACGTCATTTCGGTGATCTGGCGTACCAGGCTGTGGATCTTGTCGACGAAGCGGTTGAACGAGCCGGCCAGTTCGCCGAGTTCGTCCTGGCTGGTGATGGTCAGGCGACGGGTCAGGTCGCCCTCACCCGCCGCGATGTCATCGAGGTTGGCTTTCATCAGGTTCAGCGGACGCAGAATGGTGTTGGCCAACAGCATCCCGACCGCCGCGATCACCAGCAACATCACCACCGCAAGGCCGGCGATAGTCAGCACCACGCCTTCCATCCGTTCCTGCACCTTGGCTTCGACCAGCGCGACTTGTGCCTCGATACCGTCGAGGTTCACCGACGTACCGACCGCCATGTCCCACTTCGACAGGTATTCGGTGTAGCCCAGTTTCGGCACCAGCACTTGGGTGTTGCCGGGCAACGGCGAGCTGTATTGCAGGTAGTGAGTGCCGTCTTTGGCGACTTTGACCAGGTCGCGGTTGACGTAGACGCCGTTAGGATCGCGATTGTCCTTGAAGCTCTGGCCCACGCCGTCCGGGCTGTTGGCCTTGAACAGGCGCACGGTGTTGGAGTCGTAGCCGAAGAAGTAACCGTCCTTGCCGTAGGTGATGCTCGACAGCAGCTTGATCACGTGCGCCCGCGCCGCGTCATCGCCAGGGGCGGCCGCGTCGTAGAGCGGTTTGATCGTGGTCATGGCCACGGCCACGTAGCTTTGAAGGGTGGCCTTGGCATCGCTGAGCAGGCGCTGGCGGGTTTCCTCGACTTCCTTGTGGGCCTGCTCCTGCAGAATGAACAGCGTGGTCAGGCTGATGACCAGCGCAAAGAGCAACACCGGGAGGACGGCAAGGGACAGGACTTTAGCCTTCAGGCTCATGCGCATGACGGTTCACTCTTTTGGTTTTGTTGGCGTGGTTAAAGGCTTTAACGGCACGCCAACGAAAAACTGTAGGAGCCAGCGGCGCGGCGATCCGACTTGCCGGCGAAGGCGATTTTGAAGACGCCTTCGCCGGCAAGTCGGATCGCCGCACCGCTGGCTCCTACGAAAGTGAAATCAGAGGACCATCGCGGCGACCCAGCCGAACGCCAGCAGCGGCAGGTTGTAGTGCAGGAAGGTCGGGACCACGGTGTCCCAGATGTGGTGATGCTGGCCGTCGATGTTCAGGCCGGAGGTCGGGCCCAGCGTCGAGTCCGAGGCCGGCGAACCGGCGTCACCCAGGGCGCCGGCCGTGCCGACGATGCACACGATCGCAATCGGGCTGAACCCCAGCTGCACGCACAACGGCACGAAAATCACCGCCAGAATCGGCACGGTGGAAAACGATGAACCGATACCCATGGTCACCAACAGGCCCACCAACAACATCAACAACGCGCCAATGGCTTTGCTGTGGCCGATCCACGAGGCGGAGGTTTCGACCAGGGTTTGCACCTGCCCGGTGGCTTTGATCACTTCGCCAAACCCGGAAGCGGCGATCATGATGAAGCCAATCATCGCCATCATCTTCATGCCTTCGGTGAACAGGTCATCGGTGTCGCGCCACTTCACGATGCCCGACACCGAAAAGATCAGGAAACCCGTCAGCGCACCGATGATCATCGAGTCCAGAAGCAACTGAATAACGAACGCCGCCGCGATCGCGATGCCGGCGATCATCAGGCTGAGCGGGTTGTACTCCACCGCGACTTGCTCGACCTTCTCGATCTTTTCCAGATCGTAGACGCGTTTCTTGCGGTAGCTGATAAACGCTACCGCAAGGCCGACGACCATGCCCAGTGCCGGAATGCCCATGGCATGGGTGACGTTGATGCCGCTGATGTCTACGCCGCTGCGCGCAACGTTGGCCAGCAGGATTTCATTCAGGAAGATGTTGCCGAAGCCCACCGGCAGGAACATGTACGGCGTGATCAGGCCGAAGGTCATGACGCAGGCGATCAAGCGGCGATCCAGTTGCAACTTGGTCAGCACATATAAAAGCGGCGGCACCAGCAACGGAATAAAGGCGATATGTATCGGCAGAATGTTCTGCGAGGCGATGGCCACCACCCACAGCAAGCCGATCAGCAGCCACTTGACCTGACGGCCACCGCTGGCGTGTTGGCGATCCACCATCAGCAGGGCTTTGTCCGCCAGGGCATGGGCCAGGCCGGACTTGGCAATCGCCACGGCGAACGCGCCGAGCAAGGCGTAAGACAACGCGACCGTCGCCCCGCCGCCGAGACCGCTATTAAAGGCTTTCAGGGTGGCGTCGATGCCCAGGCCACCGGTCAAGCCACCCACCAGGGCGCCGACAATCAGCGCGATCACTACGTGCACGCGGGACAGGCTGAGGATCAGCATGACGCCGACTGCGGCTATTACAGCATTAATCATCGTTACCTCAAGGCAAGCGAAATGAGCTCAGCCGGCAGTCTGCGAAGAGCCGCCAGCGGATTGAAGAATGGGTTTTATTAGAGGGCGCGCACTGTGCCGCAGAGTCGGCCCGGTGTCAAAGCGCATAGGCCTGGTGGATGTGCCACGGGTGGTGATGAACCCTGTGGTGAGGGGGCTTGCCCCCGTTCGGCTGCGAAGCAGTCGCAAAACCTGACGATGTGGTGCGACTGACGGAATGCGGGGGGTCGCTTCGCAACCCAACGGGGGCAAGCCCCCTCGCCACAGGTAAGTGCTATTGCCACAAAATCAGGGGCGAGTCTTCGGATTAGCGGCATAAAGAAAGCAGAATTGCAGCCGTTACAGTGCAAAGTCTCAGATAAATATCGAATAAGGACGTCTCTCCATGTCGCTCAGACAACTTTCCATCCAATGGAAAATCACCCTGCTGGCCGGGCTTTGCCTGGCGGGCATCGTGACCCTGCTGGTGGGTCTTTCGCTGTATCGCATGGAGCACAGCTCCGAGATGGTGAAAGCCTCGAGCATGGAGATGCTGACCGAAGCCGCCCAGGCCCGGATCGAATCCCAGGGTGAAAACCAGGCGCTGGGGATTCGTCAGCAGTTCATGGACGCCTATCAATACGGCCACGGCTTTTCGCGTCAGGTGCTGTTCCTGCGCGACCAGGCGGAAAAGCGCTTTCTGGACGCCTTCGACCTGCGTGAAGACCTGACCCGCCAGGTCAAGTCGGCGCTGCAAGCCAACCCGGAATTGCTTGGCCTGTCGCTGGTGTTCGAAGCCAACGCGCTGGACGGCAAGGACGATCTGTTCGCCGGCCAGGCCGAGCTGGGCAGCAACGACAAGGGGCGTTTTGCGTTGTACTGGTCGCAACCGACGCCAGGCAAAGTGACCTCGATGGCGCTGCCGGAAAGCGACATGGCCGACACCA
This sequence comes from Pseudomonas sp. NPDC099000, assembly GCF_044759925.1. Classification (NCBI taxonomy): domain Bacteria; kingdom Pseudomonadati; phylum Pseudomonadota; class Gammaproteobacteria; order Pseudomonadales; family Pseudomonadaceae; genus Pseudomonas; species Pseudomonas sp. NPDC099000. Next base: position 84,359 of record NZ_JBIWAF010000021.1, on the reverse strand, counting down.
ACGCCGGCCCCAGCGGCGAGCCGGCCAACGCCTGGTTCACTTGCCCGCGCACCACGCTCAAGCCGTGCGTGATCGAACCGTACTTCTATGTGATCGACGGCCAGAACGTGCTGATGACCAGCATCGTGTTCCCGCTGATGGTCAACGGCAAAGTCATTGCGTCGCTGTCGGTGGACATCAACCTCAACAGCCTGCAGGCCATGAGTCAGGGCGCGAGCAAAAAGCTCTACGACGGCCAGACCCGCGTCAGCATCATCAGCCCGGTCGGCTTGCTAGCCGGTTACAGCGCGGACGCCAGCAAACTCAGCCAGCGCCTGGACGCCGTGGATACGACCAACGGTGCCGAGCTGATTCGCATGCTCGCGGCCAGTAGCAAAACCGAGAGCCTGCACAGCAACCAGCAACTGAAAGTACTGTCGCCGTTCCAGCCGATCCCCGGCGGCAAATCCTGGGGCGTGTTGCTCGACGTGCCGGAAAAAGTCCTGGTCGGCCCCGCCGAAGCCCTGAAAAACCAACTCGATGACAGCAACCGAAGCGGCACCCTGGTCGAGCTCGGCCTCGGTGGGCTGGCCGCGTTGCTTGGCTTGCTGCTAGTGTGGCTGATGGCACGCAGCGTGACCCGGCCGATCCTCGGCGTGGCGCGCATGCTCGAAGACATCGCCAGCGGTGAAGGCGACCTGACCCGGCGTCTGGCTTACGACAAGCAGGACGAACTGGGCCAGTTGGCCGGCTGGTTCAACCGCTTCCTCGACAAGCTGCAACCGATCATCGCCGAAGTGAAACGCTCGGTGCAGGACGCCCGCAGCACTGCGGACCAATCCTCCGCCATCGCCACGCAGACCAGTGCCGGTATGGAGCAGCAATACCGTCAGGTCGATCAGGTTGCCACCGCGTCCCACGAAATGAGCGCCACCGCCCAGGACGTCGCCCGCAGCGCCGCGCAAGCCGCCCAGGCGGCGAAGGATGCCGATCAAGCGACTCGCCGGGGCCTGACCGTCATCGACCAGACCACCACCAGCATCGACAACCTCGCCGCCGACATGAGCACGGCCATGGTGCAAGTCGAAGGCCTGGCGGCCAACAGCGAGAAAATCGGTTCAGTGCTGGAAGTGATTCGCGCCATCGCCGAGCAGACCAACCTGCTGGCCCTCAACGCGGCCATTGAAGCGGCCCGTGCCGGTGAGGCCGGACGCGGTTTTGCGGTGGTCGCCGATGAAGTGCGCAACCTGGCGCGACGTACCCAGGAGTCAGTTGAAGAAACCCGTCTGGTGATCGAGCAATTACAGAGCGGCACGCAGGACGTGGTCGGCTCGATGAACAACAGCCATCGCCAGGCGCAAGGCAGCGTCGAGCAGGTGGGTCAAGCGGTGACGGCGCTGCGCCAGATTGGCGAGGCGGTGACGGTGATCAGCGACATGAACCTGCAAATTGCCTCTGCGGCCGAAGAGCAGAGCGCAGTGGCCGAGGAGATCAACAGCAACGTGGCGACGATCCGGGATGTGACGGAGTCGCTGTCGGGGCAGGCAAACGAGTCGGCGCGGGTGAGCCAGTCGCTCAATAGCCTGGCGAATCAGCAGCAGAGTTTGATGGATCAGTTCAGGGTCTAATGCCCACTGAAGATCCAATGTGGGAGCGAGCCATGTGGCGAGGGGGCTTGCCCCCGTTGGAGTGCGAAGCATTCCCAAAAATCTTCGATAGGTGTCTAGATTTTGGGGCTGCTACGCAACCCAACGGGGGCAAGCCCCCTCGCCACAAAGGCTCGCTCCCACAGGGGTGCTCAGCGTTTGGGCAATAGGATGGCTACTTTAAGGCCGCCCCACTCGCTCGCCTCCAACCTCATCACCCCGCCCCACGTGTCGACGATATCGCGCACAATCCCCAACCCCAACCCATGCCCATCCGTCTGTTCATCCAGCCGTGTCCCCCGACTGAACACCTGGGCACGCTGCTCTTCGGGAATCCCAGGGCCATCATCTTCCACACTTAACTCAAACCCCTCAGCCGTCTCGACCACGCTCAACTGAACCTCTGCATCCGCCCATTTGCAGGCGTTATCCAGCAGATTGCCCAGCAATTCGAGCAAGTCCTCGCGATCCCACGGCAGCTGCAAACCGGTCGGTGCGCGGTAGCTCAGGTTCAGGTGTTCGCCGTGAATCATGTTCAACGTCGCCAACAGCCCTGGCAGTTCCCCATCACAATCAAACAGCGCCCCCGGCAGCGCATCGCCGGACAAGCGAGCGCGATTGAGTTCGCGATTGAGCCGCTGCTGCACTTGCTCAAGCTGCGCCTTGAGGAGCTTGCGCAGTTCGGGATGCGCGTCGAGCTTCTCGCTGGAAGCCACGCTCAGCAACACCGCCAACGGCGTTTTCAGCGCATGCCCAAGGTTGCCCAGGGCGTTACGTGAACGCTTGAGGCTGTCTTCGGTATGGGCGAGCAAATGGTTGATTTGCGCCACCAGCGGCTCCAGTTCCACCGGCACCTGGTCATCGAGTTGCGAGCGCTGGCCCTGCTGCAGCTGGGCGATTTGCTCACGGGCCTTTTCCAGTGGACGCAAGGCGCGGCGCACGGTGATCCGTTGCAGCAGCAGAATCAGTAGCAACCCCGCCAGTCCCAGGCCCAGGCCGACTTGTTGCATGCGCCGGAAACTCTCGCGCACCGGCGTGTAGTCCTGCGCCACGCTGATCGAAATCGACTGTCCGAGCCGGCGATAGTCCGAACGCAGCACCAGCAATTGCTGGCCTTCCGGACCCAGTTGCAGGTTGCTGTGCAGGCCGGGATGGTCGAGTGGCGGCAGCTCCTGATCCCACAACGAGCGGGAGCGCCAATGCTTGTCGGCAAAATCGATACGGAAATAGTGCCCGGAAAACGGCCGTTGATAAGCCGGCGACAAGTGCCGCTCATCCAGTTGCAACCCCTGCGGCCCGCGCACCAACGCCACCAGCAGGTTTTCACTGTCGTTGCGCAAACCGTCTTCGAGGTAGCGCTGCAACCCCATTTCGAACAACCACAGACTGGTTTGCGCCAGCACCAGGCCGACGACCACCATCACGCTGATCAGCCCCAGACTCAAGCGGCGCTGAATCGACCTCACTGGGCTTGTCCGCCGAACAGGTAACCCTGGCCGCGACGGGTTTCGATCACGCTGCGCCCGAGCTTGCGCCGCAGGTGGTTGACGTGAACTTCGAGCACATTGGAGTCGCGCTCGGTTTCACCGTCGTAGAGGTGTTCGGCGAGGTGGCTTTTGGAAAGGATCTGCTCGGGGTGCAGCATGAAATAGCGCAACAGGCGAAATTCGGCGGCCGTCAGCTGGATGTCGGCGCCGTCGCGGGTCACGCACTGACGACCTTCATCCAGGTGCAGCCCCGCCGCTTTGAGCGTCGGCTGGTTGGCCTGACCGTGTGAGCGACGCAACAGCGCCTGAACCCGCAGGTGCAGCTCTTCGGGGTGGAACGGTTTGGTCAGGTAATCGTCGGCGCCGGCCTTGAGGCCTTCGATGCGCTCGGCCCAGGAGCCGCGCGCCGTGAGAATCAGCACCGGCGTGGCCAAACCACCGGCCCGCCATTGCGCCAACACCTCAAGCCCCGGCAGCCCCGGCAGGCCGAGGTCGAGGATGATCAGGTCATACGGTTCGCTGCTGCCCTGATACACCGCGTCGCGGCCATCGGCCAGCCAGTCCACGGCATACCCCTGCCGGTTGAGGCCGGCCATCAATTCGTCGGCCAGCGGCACGTGGTCTTCCACCAGAAGCAAACGCATCGATCAATCTTCCTTGTCTTTCAGTAAACGGCCAGTGGCGGCTTCGATGTCCAGTTCACGGACCACCCCTTCGGTGGTCAGCAGCTCGACTTCATAAATGTAGACGTCGTGTTTTTCTTCAAGCTCGGCTTCCAGCAGTTTGGACCCGGGATACAGGTCTAACGCCTGCTGCAAAAGCTGCTCCAGCGGCAGGATCACGCCTTGCTGGCGCAAGCGCAGGGCTTCGTCCTGATCGAGATCGCGGGCCATGACGACCGAGCAGAACGCCAAGAGCACCAGCGCCATGCGTGAAAATGAACACACCTTCATTACGTATCCTGATGATCCTTGAGAACCTGCCCGCTGACAGCGTCTAATTCCAGGTCCCACTCAATGCCTTGTGGGTCGCGCAGCTCAACCTGGTAGATGTACTTGCCGTACTCTTCTTCCAGCTCGGTTTCGGTGATTTTGGCACCGGGGTGTTTGGCCAGAGCGGTGGCGTTGAGCTTCTCGAAAGACACAATGGTACCAGCGTCGCGCAGCCGCAGGGCTTCATCGGGGCCCAAATCACGGGCTTGGGCGAGGCTGGCGGTCAGGGTGAGGATGGACGCGGTGAACAGGGCAGTCAGGATTTTCATGGGGTGTCTCCGTATTTTTTATGGGTGTTGCTTACTGGGTGCACCATAACGAGGCGAACTTAACTGAAACTGAATTGCCATCATTGGTAATGACAACGCGACATCACCGGCCTGCACAAAACCCTGTAGGAGCCAGGCTTGCCGGCGAAGGCGTCCTTGAAATTGCCTTCGCCGGCAAGCCTGGCTCCTACAGGGTTTGCATTCATCCAGAAGGTTTTGCATCACCCACCTGTTTATAATCCCCCGCTTGCCAGACATCGAGACCGGTATGACCGCCATCCACATCAAGTTCCCTTCCCTGACCCTCAAGGCTGGCCCGCGTGCCTTGGCGCGCATCCGTGAAAACGGTTTGAGCGCCGCCGATGTCGGTACGCTGCCGGGCGCCGCCGGTGGGCCGAAGGCGTTGGGGATTCAAGGTCTGGACCTGGCGTTGTTCGGCGAATGGCTGCCGGCTGCACCGCGGGAACGTTCGCTGATCGGGGCGTCGGTGGGTTCCTGGCGCTTCGCCAGCGCCTGTCTGCCGGATGCCGCTGAAGGCATCCGGCGCCTCGGTCACCTCTACACCGAGCAGAACTTCGACAAGGGCGTGACCATGGCGCAGATCAGCCAGAGCTCCCGGCGCATGCTCGATGAGCTGCTCGACGGTCGCGATGCGTCGATTCTGGACAACGCCCATTACCGCCTGAACATCATGGTGGTCAAAAGCCACGGCCTGCTCGCGGACGATCATCGCGGCCGTCTCGGGCTGGGCTTGTCGTCGGTGATCGCCGACAACCTGCGTGGTCGCGCGCGGCTGTCGCGGCACTTCGAACGGCTGATCATCCACGACCCGCGCCTGGCCCCGCCGGTCAATGCGCTCAACGATTTTCCGTCGCGCTTTGTTGCGCTGAATGCCGGTAACCTGCGTCAGGCCCTGCTCGCGTCGGGGTCGATCCCGATGGTGATGGAAGGCGTGCGCGATCTGCCGGGCGCAGGCGCGGGGACGTTCCGCGATGGCGGTCTGCTGGACTATCACCTCGACCTGCCCTACAGCGGCAACGACATCGTGCTGTATCCGCACTTCACTGACCGGGTCATTCCCGGCTGGTTCGACAAGACCCTGCCGTGGCGCCGAGCCTGCCCGGCGCGGTTGCAGGATGTTCTGCTGCTGGCGCCGTCGAAGGACTACCTGGCGCGCCTGCCCTACGGCAAGCTACCGGACCGCAACGACTTCAAGCGCTTCATGGGCGATGCCCCGAGCCGGCAGAAATACTGGCGTACAACGATGGACGAAAGCCGTCGACTGGGCGACGAGTTCCTCGAACTGACCGCCAATGGTCGCCTCGGCGAGCGCTTGCTGACCCTTTAGTCAGTGTTTTTCCCAGCGCTCTGGTAAACTCGCCGCCTGCCCACATCGCCGCGGCGATCGCCACCTGACAGAGCTGAAAATCACTGTGGAAATCTTCAAAGAGTTTACGTTCGAATCCGCCCACCGCCTGCCTCACGTCCCGGAAGGCCACAAATGCGGCCGCCTGCACGGCCACTCGTTCAAAGTGGCGATTCACTTGAGCGGCGACCTCGATCCGCACACTGGCTGGATCCGCGACTTCTCGGAAATCAAGGCGATCTTCAAGCCGCTCTACGAGCGCCTCGACCACAACTACCTGAACGACATTCCCGGCCTGGAAAACCCGACCAGCGAAGTGCTGGCCAAGTTCATCTGGAAGGAGCTGAAGCCCCTGCTGCCGGAACTCAGCGCGATCCGAATCCACGAGACGTGCACCAGTGGTTGCATCTATCACGGCGAGTAAACCGCTCTAAAGGACAATGCAAACCCCTGTGTGGGAGCCTTTGTGGTGAGGGGATTTATCCCCGTTGGGCTGCGAAGCGGCCCCCTGCATTCCGACAGTCACACCGAATTGTCAGGTTTTACGACTGCTTCGCAGCCGAACGGGGATAAATCCCCTCGCCACAAAAGCCCGCTCCCACAAGGGGGAAACTGCGTTTCGTCAGTGATACAAAAAACAGCCTTCATTGGCTGTTTTTTTATGCCTATGCTTTTTGGCTCGAACACGCCAAGAGGACATCCCCATGAGGACTGACTGGCCGCTGGCTCAGACCTATCGTTTCAACGGGCACTCCGTTCGTTACGCCGTGCGTGGCGACGGCCCTCCGCTGGTGTTTGTGCACGGCACGCCCTTTTCGTCTTACGTGTGGCGCCGCATCGCTCCGCACTTCATCACCACCCACCGGGTGTATTACTTCGACCTGCTGGGCTATGGACAATCCGAGAAAATCGCGGGCGATGTGTCCCTGGGTGTGCAGAACGACCTGTTGGCGAATCTGCTCGATCACTGGGGCCTGGAGCGGCCGGACGTGGTGGCCCACGACTTCGGCGGCGCCACCGCGCTGCGCGCGCACCTGCTGAACGGCAAGGATTACCGCAGCCTGACCCTGATTGATCCGGTAGCGCTGACGCCGTGGGGTTCGCCGTTCGTGCAGCATGTGCGCCAGCATGAAGCGGCGTTCAGTGGACTGCCCGATTACATTCAGCGGGCCATTGTGCCGGCCTATATTCGCGGGGCGATCAAGCGTGACATCCCCGATGAAGAACTCGCCCCTTATGTTCAGCCGTGGCTGGGCGATCCCGGGCAAGCGGCGTTCTATCGGCAGATTACGCAGATGGACGAGCGTTACACCCGCGAGGTCGAAGGGTTGTACCCGACGGTGCGTTGCCCGGTGCAGATTCTGTGGGGCGAGGATGATCAGTGGATTCCCATCGAGCGCGGACGGGCGCTGCATCAGATGATGCCCGGTTCGCAGTTTCATCCCGTCCCGAATGCCGGGCATCTGGTTCAGGAAGATGCGCCGGAAGCCATCGTCGCGGCGTTGCTCAGGTTTTTACCCCTAATCCAATCCCCCTGAACAAACCGAATCCCCTGTGGGAGTGACCTGTGGCGAGGGGGCTCGCCCCCGTTGGGTCGCGCAGCGGCCCCAAAAATTTAAGCAACAGCACAGATTTTACGACTGCTGCGCAGCCGAACGGGGTGATGCGGCATTCCGACGAGCCCCCTCGCCACAGGTCGCTCCCAAATGGGTTCTGTTTTCTGTCGGGCGCACCGCTTCTGTGCCCTCCCGCGTCAATCCCGCCGGCTCGTCTATACATAACAACAGCCACCCCGCTTGGCACGACCACTGCAACCCCTCCCGCGTCACCCATTCAGCAAGGAACGCCACATGACGCAAAAAGATCCGGGCAACGATTACCCCCTCAGCGAAGTGCCGATGCATGCCCGAAAGGGCCTCGCCTCCACCGCCATGGTGCTGCTGGGATTCACCTTCTTCACAGCCACCATGTTCGCCGGCGGCAAGCTCGGCGTGGCGTTCAGTTTTGGCGAGATGATGGCGGTGATCATCGTCGGCAATCTGCTGCTGGGGATCTACGCCGCAGGCCTGGGTTACATCGCCTTCAAGAGCGGCCTGAATTCGGTGCTGATGGGGCGTTTTTGCTTTGGCGAGGTCGGCAGCAAGCTCAGCGACTTGATCCTCGGCTTCACCCAGATCGGCTGGTACGCCTGGGGCACGGCCACGGCCGCCGTGGTGCTGGGCAAGTATTTCGAACTGAGCGAGGGCACCGTTCTGGGCCTGATGGTGCTGTTTGGCCTGGCATTTTGCGCCACCGCGTATGTCGGGTATCGCGGGCTGGAAATCCTTTCCTACATCGCGGTGCCGGCCATGATGTTGCTGCTGATGCTGTCGATGTGGGTCGCCACGGTAAAGGTCGGCGGGCTCGATGGGCTGCTCGCTGTTATCCCGACGGGCACGCTGGACTGGTCGACCGCGATTACCCTGGTCTTCGGCACCTTCGTCAGCGGCGCCACCCAGGCCACCAACTGGACGCGCTTCTCCCGTTCCGCCCGGGTCGCGGTGCTGGCGAGCCTGATCGGCTTCTTTATCGGCAACGGCCTGATGGTGTTGATCGGCGCCTACGGGGCCATCGTCTACCAGCAACCGGACGTGGTCGAAGTGCTGCTGTTGCAAGGTTTCGCCACGGCCGCAATGGCCATGTTGCTGCTCAACATCTGGAGCACCCAGGACAACACCATCTACAACTTCGCCGTCGCCGGCTGCAACCTGCTGCGCACCGGTCGTCGCAAAACCGTGACCCTGGCCGGCGCGGTGATCGGCACCTTGCTGGCGCTTCTGGGCATGTACGACCTGCTGGTGCCTTATCTGATCCTGCTGGGCACGGTGATTCCGCCGATAGGCGGCGTGATCATGGCGGATTTCTTCTTCCGCTATCGGGGTCAATATCCTCGTCTGGCCGATGCTCGATTGCCGGCGTTCAACTGGCCCGGTTTGACCGCCTACGCCGTCGGCACCGTCGCCGCGTTCAGCTCACCCTGGATCGCGCCACTGGTAGGGATTGCCGCTGCCGCGCTAACGTATGTGCTATTGACCAGCGTACTGGGTGCCCGTGCTGCTGAAGCTCCATTACAAGATCTATAAAAGGATTCGCCTGATGCACATCATCAACGCCCGCCTGCGCAACCAAGAAGGCCTGCATGAGTTGCACCTGGAAAACGGCCTGATCCGCACCATCGCCCGTCAGACCGAAGCCCCGACCCTGGGCCCCGACGACCTCGACGCCGGCGGCAACCTGGTGGTGCCGCCCTTCGTCGAGCCGCACATTCACCTCGACGCCACCCTCACCGCCGGCGAGCCGCGCTGGAACATGAGCGGCACGCTGTTCGAAGGCATCGAGTGCTGGGGCGAACGCAAGGTCACCATCACCGAGGAAGACACCAAGACCCGCGCCAAGAAAACCATCCAGACCCTCGCCGCCCACGGCATCCAGCATGTGCGCACCCACGTCGATGTCACCGACCCGCAACTGACCGCGCTCAAGGCGATGCTCGAAGTGCGCGAGGAAAGCCGTCACCTGGTCGACATGCAAATCGTCGCGTTCCCGCAAGAAGGCATCGAGTCCTACCGCAATGGACGCGAGCTGATGGAAGAAGCGATCCGCATGGGCGCCGATGTGGTCGGGGGCATTCCGCATTTCGAATACACCCGCGATCAGGGCGTCAGCTCAGTGAAGTTTCTGATGGACCTGGCCGAACGCACCGGTTGCCTGGTGGATGTGCACTGCGACGAAACCGACGACCCGCATTCGCGCTTTCTCGAAGTGCTGGCAGAAGAAGCCCGCAGCCGCGGCATGGGTTCGCGGGTGACCGCCAGCCACACCACGGCGATGGGGTCCTATGACAACGCCTACTGCGCCAAACTCTTCCGTCTGCTCGGGCATTCGGGGATCAGTTTTGTCTCCTGCCCCACCGAAAGCATCCACCTGCAAGGGCGCTTCGACACCTTCCCGAAACGCCGGGGCGTGACCCGGGTCAATGAGTTGCTGGAAGCGGGGATGAACGTGTGCTTCGGCCAGGACTCGATCGTTGACCCGTGGTATCCGCTGGGTAACGGCAACATTCTGCGGGTGCTGGAAGCGGGGCTGCATATCTGCCACATGCTGGGCTATCGCAACCTGCAAAGTGCGCTGGACCTGGTCACTGATAACAGCGCCAAGGCCATGAACCTTGGGGACCGTTATGGACTGGAGGCCGGACGGCCGGCGAATTTGCTGATTCTGTCCGCGGACAGCGACTACGAGGTGATTCGTAGTCAGGGGTTGCCACTGTATTCGGTACGCGATGGCAAGGTGTTGATGAAGCGGACGATGCCGGTGGTGGAGTTCAGTGATGATTTGAGCTGAGATTTTCGTTGAATGAGATGGCCTCTTCGCGGGCAAGCCTCGCTCCTACAGGTTCGGCGACCTGTAGGAGCGAGGCTTGCCCGCGAAGGAAATCGTCAATTCAACCCATCAACCGAGCCGTACCAAATAGCCTGACCCGACTCAATTCGCCCCCCGATTCCTCCAACAACACCGGCGCCGTGCCGCCCGGCATGACCACTTTCACCTCACCCGCCGCCACCCAACCGACCCGCCACGCTGCGCACGCCACCGCACTGGCGCTGGTGCCTGACGACGCCGTTGGCCCTTCCCCACGCTCAAACACCCGCGCCACCAAGCGCCCTTTGGATTCAAGCATCGCCCATTGCAAATTCACCCCCGCCGGACACGGCTGCCCTGCCCCGGCTGGCGCGGCGTAGGCAATACGCATCAAGCCGTGCGCCAATGGCGGTTCCCGCATCTGCTCATTGCTCGGCAACGCGTCGGCATCCATCAGCAGCGTCACGCAATGGGGATTGCCGATGCGCACAAACTGGCTGCGGTTCCACACCGGATCAAGCGCCGACAACCGCTGTACATGGCTGACTTCGCGCTCGTTCAGCGTCACGTACTCAACGTCCCGCGCGCCCACCGCTTGCGGCCCGAACAAAGGCTTGCCCAAATCCAGCCAGAACCCTTGCACGCCGTCGACCTCAGCGGCTTCCACCGTGGTTTCCACCGGCGAAACCGCATCGCGCTTGTCGTGATGAACCCGCAGCAGGCACGCCTGCTCCTTGGGCATCAATCCTTGCTCGCTGAGCGCCTGCGAAAAAATCGTCAGCCCATTGCCACTGCGCTCGGCCAAGGTGCCGTCGGTATTGACGATCAACAGATCAAAGGGCGGCGAGGATTGAAACGGCCCGACCAGCAGACCGTCGCAGCGATGGTCTTTGCTGCCCGGCGGCTGGGTGCCGGGTGCCCAGCTGCAGAACGCCTCGATGGCCACCAACGCCCAGTGCTCGCGGATCTGCGCAGCGTCGCTGGCCAGGTCCGGCAAATCGATACCGCGACCGCGCACCTCGCCGGGTGACACAACCGCGTAGATATTGCCTCGAGCATCGTAGAACGGCGTCATGGAACGGTCCTGAAATCAGCCTGAAAAGAGCCTGTACTGTAGGCGTCAACTTCCTGCGATGAAATACCGCCCTGGCGTCACGCCAAACGTTCGCCGGAACATGGCGATGAACGCACTGCCGCGACGCAAGACATTCTCCAGGCGTTGCCGGCGCTACGAACCCTGGGTCTGTTCGAGCTGATGCAGGTACGCGACCCGCTGGTTCGGGCGTTGTGCGAACACGAGCAGGGCGCTCCCCCAGTCAATCAGTTATAAATCCATCGCCGCTTATTGCGAACAAGTCTGCCAAACCTGTCAGTTATGACAGCAGACAAGCCTTCGCGTGCAGGCCAGAGTGAAGCTCTTGATTCACGTTCGGAGGAAGGTCATGAAACGGACTTCCCTGCTGCCACTGCTGGTTGTCCTGGGACTGGGCGCAGTGGTCATCGCCGATCGAAAAGTCGCTGTTCGCAATGGCACAGGTGAGGACGTGCCAAACCCCATGGCAGGAAATAATCACTACGAACCGCTGTTTCTCAGAAGCCGGAACGAAGTGCATCACGATTGTGCCCCCTGCGATAAAGGCCACGCCGTTCTTGATGGCGAAGCCGATCTACAGGTGTTCGAAACCTTCAATGCCCAGTTCATCAATCTGCGCGACCACTAAGGCGAAAGCCTGCACTTCGACGCGCGGCCTGCGAGACATGTTTCAGGCAATCGGCGCCCTGGATAATTCTTCAGGGTCTCGGCACGCTGCGTGAATCGCACGATGAAAATGGTGCAAGGCCGGCTCGTTTTTACCAAATGTCAGAAAGCGCTGCGCGTGGGATGCGTAGCCTTTCTGTAGCTGTCTGGCAATTCGGAAGTCTTCGCCATCCACGGTCTCCATAAGCAGCGTCATGTTTTTGTCCCAATGGGCTTTCTCTTTTGCCGACGTTGGCGCTGTAGGCACATGCAGCGACACTTCGATCAGGCATTGATCGACGCGACCTGGGCCCGCGGGAAATACCCGCCACACTTCCAGATGATCGCCCTGCCAGACCAGCAGCGTATTGGGAAACAGCACGTAGATAATGGCCGAATGCCGGAGCAGGTCCCATTGTTCTTCGGGTCTATCGAACAGTTCGACAATGGAGCGACGCGGCATGATCAGCCGCAAGTGCGTTCCGCAACCTTCGAAATGACTGATCCCCGGTATAAAGATCGGTAACACCGTTTGCCGATGCAAGGTTGAAAAGTGCCAATTCTCCAGAAACGTATCGATCACGACTTTCCAGTTGAAGCGCCTACGTAATCGCCGTGTTTCGTAGTGCGAGTAATGCTGAAACCCGAAATCCCGGATCTCATTGGCCAACGGACCGAGTATTTGCGCTTCATTGATCTGCCCGCCCGGGGTCGGGTGTACCCAGATTAGCCCATGGCGTTCCACAACAGTCAGACGCGTCAGGTTACGTTCGGCGCAACTCAACCCGTCAAAACTGCCGGGCGGATTCAGCCGTTGCAACCGCCCATCCAGCCCATAGGCCCAGCCGTGATACGGACACGTCATCGCACCCGCGATGTTTCCCGATCCGTCCAGCAGCCGCGCACCGCGATGCCGGCAAACATTGATAAACGCGTTCAATGAACCCTCGTTGTCGCGCACGACCAGCACCGGCACACCGCTTAAATCATCGGTCAGATAGTCACCCGGGCAAGGCAATTGCGAGCCAAGCCCTATCATCAACGGTCGCGAGGCAAACAGGTGCTGTTGTTCCTGTTGCAGTTGATCAAGACTGGTGTACGACTCGACAGGGTTCAAGTAAATGGCCTCAGCCATGCTGGTCTGGCGCTGCTCAATCATTGTCAACAACGACTTCAAGAATTGAACCTGAGCGGGATGATCCATATCGCCTCCAATCTGTCCTGAGTGCAAAAGTCGTCGATCTCTGCTGAGCGACAGGCTTTGTTCTATTCGCAAAAAAGCGGGCTGTAAACTGTCAGAACTAACAGGTAGCCCGCCTGTATCGGCCGGACGAGGGCCGCACGGGCGCTCGCGGCACAGGGTCACGCTGTGCAACGATGGTGCCCTGCCTGACTGCAAATCCTCGTGGACGTGATGATCGAACCCTCACCGGTCGATCACTGTCCCTTGGAGACGCGACGTTTTTTGCCAAGGATCGATATGACCAGCCTCAATGCCCAAACCACCCTTGTTCCGGGACGCCTGGAGCAGATGTCCACCCGCATCGCCTTTTTCATTGCCGGCCTCGGCATCGCCGCCTGGGCGCCGCTGGTGCCTTATGCCAAGGCACGGGCCGGGCTCGACGAAGGGACGCTCGGGTTGTTGCTGTTGTGCCTGGGGGTGGGCTCGATTCTGGCGATGCCAATGGCTGGCCTGCTCGCCACGCGTTTCGGCTGCCGCCGGGTGGCAACCGGGGGAACCTTGTTGATTTGCGCGGCGTTGCCGTTATTGGCGACGGTGTCGTCGGTGCCGGCATTGATCGCCACGCTGTTCATGTTCGGCGCGGGCCTGGGCACGGTGGATTCGACGGTGAACCTGCAAGCAGTGATCGTCGAACGCGCCAGCGGCAAGAACATGATGTCGGGTTTTCACGGGATGTTCAGCCTCGGCGGGATTGTCGGCGCGGCGGGTGTCAGCGCCCTGCTCGGCTTGGGTCTGTCGCCGCTGGGGGCGATGGCGGTGGTGAACGTGGTTCTGGTGCTGGCCTTGCTGAAAGCTGCGCCGCATCTGTTGCCTTATGGCAGCGAAAGCTCGGGACCGGCGTTTGCCGTGCCCCACGGCATTGTGCTGTTTATCGGCGGTATGTGTTTCATCGTGTTCCTGGCCGAAGGCGCGGCGCTCGACTGGAGCGCGGTGTTCCTGGCGCAGGAGCGCGGGATCGATACGGCGTATGCGGGGCTGGGGTATGCGGCGTTTGCGCTGACCATGACCGCCGGGCGGCTGACCGGAGACCGGATTGTCCGGCGCCTGGGTGCGACGCGGGTGATGGTGTTCGGTGGCCTGACGGCGGCGGCAGGTTTGGCGTTGGCGACGTTTGCGCCGGCCTGGGAGGCGGCGCTGGTCGGTTATGCATTACTGGGTGCGGGCTGCTCGAACATTGTGCCGGTGCTGTATACCGCCGTCGGTAAACAGACGGTCATGCCTGAGCACATTGCAGTGCCGGCCATTACCACATTGGGCTACGCGGGGATTCTCGCGGGCCCGGCGGTGATCGGGTTCATCGCCCATGGCAGCAGTTTGAGTTTTGCCTTCGGGTTGATGGCGGTGTTGCTGGTGGCGGTGGCCATTGGCGGCAAGGTGTTGAAGGTTTAAAAGCTTCGCGGGCAAGCCTCGCTCCTACAGGGATCACCGAACCTGTAGGAGCGAGGCTTGCCCGCGAATGAAGTCACCTCGGTCTATCAGAACCCGACGCTGGCCTGCACAAAGAACGTGCGCGGCGCGCCGACGTACATCCCCGAGTTGTTGTCGCTGGAACGGGTGAAGTACTGCTTGTCGAAGATGTTTTTCACCCCGGCGCCGACCTTCAGGTTCGACAGCTGCGAACCAAAGTCATATCCACCGCGAACGTTCCAGGTCACGTAACCCGGAATGTCGCCGTACTGACCATCGGCGGTGCCTTCGGTGATGTAGTTGTTGGTGAAGCTGCCGTCGGCGTTCACCGCAACACCCGGTGAGCGCTGCTTGGACTGGGCAAAGCCATCGAGGTTGTAGGTCCAGCGGTTGATGTCGTAACGCAGCCCGACGGTCGCCACTTGGCGCGAGTAGAACGGCAGGTCACGGCCCTTGAAGCCAGGGATTTCACCTTCATACACGGCGCGGGTGTAGGTGAACCCGGCGTTGGCGGTCAGGCCGTCAAGCCGTGGGTCCAGTGCCGCCATGTTGTAGTGCACCGATGCCTCGATGCCTTGGTGCGTGGTCGCGCCGAGGTTGGTCCAGCCCGCGTCGTTGCTGATGTATTGCAACTCTTTATCGAAGTCGATGTAGAACGCCGTCAACTCGCCGCCCCACACCTCATTGTTGTAGCGCGTGCCGACCTCATAGGTCTTGGCCTTTTCCGGTTCCAGGCCATTGGCGGGCTCATCCCCCGTCCCGCCCTGCCCCAGCTGGAAATATTGCAGGCTGCCAAACGATGTTTCGTAGTTGGCGAACAGCTTCCATTCTTCCGACAGGTGATACATCACGCTCAGGGCCGGCAGCGGCTCGTTACTCTCGATGCTGCGGTTCTTCTCCGGTACACGCCTGCCGGCGGTGTCGAGCACGGCGCGGTCGTGCCAGTCGGTGCTGATGTGTTCGAAGCGGATGCCAGGCGTGATGGTCCAGTTACCGACGTCGATTTTGTTGTCGACGTAGACCGAGTTGGCTTCAGTGCCGCCGGTACGATCCTGGTACACATGCCCATCCGAACCGGGACGAATCACCGGCTCGTTGTTGACCAGTGCGAGACGGCTCGCTTGCTCGTGCATGGCTTCCTTGAGGTAGCGATAACCGACACTGACTTCCTGGGTAGTCGGGCCGACGTCGAACACTCGGGACACTCGCGGTTCAATGCCGAAGGTGTAGTAAGTGCGCGGGAACGAGCCCAGGGTTTTCTGATCGCGAGCGGCGATGTTGCTGCCACGGAAGCTGTCGGTGTAGTAAGTCAGCACTTCGGCCTGGGTGCGGTCGTCGAGCTGCCGCGTCCACTTGAACGAGACATCCTTGCGGCGTCCGCTGAAGTTGTCGTTGTTGCGGTCGGACTGAAACGGATTGGCGTCGTACTGCGCCTGGGTCAGGCCGCCGGGCATGTCGGCGCTGGCGTCGTAGTAGTGAAAGTTGAGGCTGAAATCGTCCACATCGGTCGGTGCCCAGTGCGTCTTGAGCATCACGTCGTCGATGTCATTGCCGTTGTTGCGCTCGCGGTAACCGTTGCCGTTCACACCGGAATACAACAGCGCCATGCCGATGCCGTTGTCTGCGGTGCCGCCGAGGAATGCGGTGTCGATGTGCTTCCAGCCGCCGTGCTGGGACGTTTCCAGGGTGGTGCCGATTTCACCGGTAGCTTTTTCCGGGATCGCACGCGTCACGAAGTTGATGACGCCACCGACGTTCTGCGGTCCATAACGCACGGAACCGGCACCGCGTACCACGTCGATGCTGTCGAGGTTGCCGGAGGAAATCGGCGCCATGGACAGTTGCGGCTGGCCATAGGGCGCGAAGGCTGCCGGTATACCGTCGATCAGCACCGTGGAGCGTGGCGACAGGCGCGAGGTCAGGCCGCGCACACCGACGTTCAGGGATATGTCGCTGCCGCCAGTGCCGTTAGCGTCCTGCACTTGCACGCCGGGCACGCGCTTCAACACGTCGCCGACGTTCATCGCGCCTTGCTCGACCATCGCTTCGCGGCGGATCACCGTACGTGCGCCGGGATGGTTCTGCACCACCGCAGCGTCGGCGTCACCGAGCCAGTCGCCGACCACTTTGATGTCGGTCACGCCCAGTTCGATCGGGCCGGCCGTTGCGGAAGTCGGGGCTGGCGTCAGGGTCACCGAACCTTGATCGATCTGATATTGCAGGCCGCTGCCTTGCAGCAATTGGCGCAACGCCTGCTCCGGCGAGAGGTCGCCGTCGACGGCGGGTGCCTGTTTGCCAGCCACCAGCTCAGGACTGAAAAAAACCTGCAGCGACGTTTGCTGACCCAGCTCACTCAAGGCCTGGCCCAACGGTTGCGCCGGAATGTGAATACCGTCGGCGGCGAACGCCTGGGGTAGCGCGGCACTGACGGCCAGGGCGAGCGCGAGCCGCAACCAAGGGGAATTGTTGTTTTTAGCGGTGGTTTTCTTCACGTCGAACATTGTCCTGTAGATCGCAAGCGTGTGCGGCTGTTAATGCAAACCAGTTGCAGTTGGACAAGAAGACGAAGAACTCGAAAAAAACCTGAATCTATTTTGAAATTATTTCCTGACTGCCGTCATCAAGGGTCCGCACGACCACCGGCAGAATGCTCGGCAAGGCCTTGAGCAGCGCATCGGTGTTGTCGGATTTGAACACGCTGGTCAGGCGCAAATTGCCCACTTTGTCGTTGCCGACCGTCAGTGGCTTCTCGCGGTAGCGCGAGACTTCTGCGGCGACCTCGCTGAGGCTGGCGTTGTTGAACACCAGTTTGCCGCTACGCCAGGCGGTCAGTTCCGCCGGATTGACCGCATAAGCGGCGGCAACCACACCTTTGGCATCGACGCGAGTGCCGAGGCCGGCGGTGAGGCTGATGACATCAGGTCCCTGACCCTGGACCTTGACCGTGCCCTGCTCCACCGCCACCCGGGTTTCGGTGAGATCGCGGCGCACATCGAAGCGCGTGCCGGTGACGGTCACCTTGCCGCTGCCCGCCTCGACCACGAACGGCCGACTGCTGTCGTGCTCGACGCTGAACATCGCTTCGCCTTCGGTCAACTCGATGCCGCGACGGTCCTTTTCATAACGCACCTGAAGGCGGCTGCGGCTGTTCAGGTCAATCACCGAGCCATCGGGCAACGCCACATGACGGCGCTCGCCCAATGCCGTGGAATAGTCGGCGGTGTACGTCGCCGGGTGATTCAAACCGCTGAACAACCCCAACCCGAGCGCCACGGCCAGCCCACTGGCCGCCACCGCATAACGCACCAGCGGCTGACGTTTGCGACGTGTCGGCGGCGTTTCGCACAGGGCTTGCAGACGCTTGGCGGGCAGCAGATCGGCCGCCGTCCACAGGCCCTGGAGCACCTGAAATTCGTCGCGATGCTGAGGGTGTTCAGCCAGCCAGGCTTCGAAACGGCGGTACTCCTCGACATCCACGGCCGGTTCCTGCAAACGCACAAACCACCGCGCCGCGTCGTCGCGAACCGTCGTTTGCCCGCACGCACAAGCACGAGTATCCATCATGGAAGTTCCTGTTGGGCTGGGGGTGAGAAGGCGCGACCGATCATGGGTGCAGTCCGTTGAGGCGGTCGCGCAGATGCCGCAAGGTGCGGATCATATACTTTTCCACCATGTTCTTGGACAGTCCCAGGCGTTCGGCGATTTCCGCCTGGGTCAGGCCTTCGATTTTCTGCCAGACGAACACCTTGCGGCAGTTGACCGGCAGCTCGGTGAGCGCCCGTTCGATGGAATCAGCCAACTGGATCGCATGCATGAAATGCTCCGGGTCGCCGGACGACGACGCACTGTGATCAACCGCCTGCGACTCCATGGCGCCCCGCCGGTCCTCGCGCCGATAACCATCCACCGCGATGTTGCGCGCGGTCTGGTGCAAATACGCCCGGGGTTGCTCCACCGCCGACGAATCGGACTCAAGCACCCGCACAAAGGTGTCGTGGGCCAGGTCCTCGGCCTGCTGACGATTTCTCAGGCGACGGGTCCAGGTGCCAACCAACTCTTCGTAATGCTCGAAAAAGCCGTGTCTGCGGGGCAGCTTGGGGGTCATTGCGGTGTGCTGTGGAGAGGGGGCGTGAATAGTAATGCTTCCTATTAACTGGAAGCAACGGATTCCACGTTTTGAAGAGTCGACGTCAATCAGTCAAGCCAACAGCCCCCATTGCAGGGGCCGTTGCAAATCACTCAATCAATGCGCGATGCACACCGACTTCAACTCGGTATACGCCTCAATCACCGCACGCCCAAACTCACGGCCCATGCCCGATTGCTTGACCCCACCAAACGGCATGGCCGGGTCGAGCAGCACATGGGCGTTGACCCACACGGTGCCGGCTTCGATGCGCGGCACCAGGTTCATGGCTTTGCCGAGGTCATTGGTCCACAGGCTGGCGGCCAGGCCATAACGGTTGTCGTTGGCCAGGGCGATCACCGCGTCTTCGTCGTCGAACGGCATCACGCCCAGCACCGGACCGAACACTTCTTCGCGGGCCACGGCCATGCTGTGGTCGATGTCGGCCAGAATGGTCGGCTGCACGTAGAAGCCCTCGCCTTCCAGCAACTCTCCGCCCGACACCACCCACGCGCCGACGACGGGTTATTTCAGCCCGCCAAACCGTCGATAAAAACTTTCGCCCACGTCCGGCAACGGACCGTCGGCGGTTTCCAGTGCACTGTTCAGCCATTCCTCGGCCTTGGCGTAGATCAACCGGTAGATGTTGCGGCACAACTGGCGGGCGGCGCGGCCTTCCCAGTCGCCGGGCAACAACTCGTCCGGCAATTGCGGGTCGCGCAACAGCAGTTTGCGATACTCATGAATAAGCAGGACCCGTGCCAGGAAGCAGTCGGACGGTTGCAGGTTCTCCTGCTCGCGAAGGGCTTGCCAGAGCGGTCGGAACAGTTGGATGAACTCGCTGTAATGGGCCGCCAGTTCTTCGATGCTCCAGCTCTCGCGCACCTGCAGACGCAGGGCCTTGGAGGCCAGTACGTCTTGCGCGGTGGTCTCGAAGACGATGGTGTCTTCCTGGGCGCCGAGGTCGAGCAAGGTCGCGTTGACATCGGCACGGTCGCTGCGCGGACAGGCCAGCACCGCCGGCGAAATCGCACCAAAACCTTGCCACTCCAGTTCTTCGCGCACTTGTTTGCGTTTGTCCTGGGTCAGTTGCGTCAGCATCACCAGGCACCACGAGCCATCCCACGCCGGCACGGTGGAGCTGTAGACGCGCTTGAAGGCCTTGTCGAACCGTCGGCGACCGGTGCCGGTCAGGCTGTAGTAGCTGCGGCGCCCGACTTTTTCGGCGGTCAGCCAGCCTTCTTTGGTCAGGCGGAAAATCGAGGTGCGGATCAATCGTTCGTTGATGCCGATGGGCTCGAGCAACTGAATCAGACTGCCCAGCCACACCGTGCCGCCATGGGGTTCGATGGCATCGCCATACAACGTGATGATCAGGGAGCTGGCGCGGATGGGCGTCTGCTCCTGGAATCGGGTAATCAGGTGGTTCAAGGGTGTCAGGGACGACATGGGCGTACCGGGCTGAAAAAAGAAATGGAATATACCGAATGTTGCCAGTTAATCGCATTCCCCTGTGGGAGCGAACTGTGGCGACGGGATTTATCCCCGTTCGGCTGCGAAGCAGTCGTAAAAATCTATGTTACAGCCGAAATTTTCAGGGCCGCTTCGCAGCCCAACGGGGATAAATCCCCTCGCCACAGTTCGCTCCTACAGGGGATTGTGCTCACACGCTGCTGCCTTTGGGTCGAAGACCGCTGTCGCTAATGCGCGGTCGGTCGGGTTCCGGTTCGCTCAGCGGTTCGCAGACCTGCATCTGTTCAAGGCAGCGCTTGGCCAGTTGCTGATACTCGCGGGTGCCCGCCTGCTTCCACGACACTTCTTCATCGCTGAGGCTGCGCTTGACGCTGGCCGGTGCGCCCATCACCAGGGACTGCTCCGGGCAGTCGAATCCGGCTTTGACGAAGGCGGCCGCCGAGACAAATGAACGTGCGCCAATGCGCGCGTTGTCCATCACCACCGCATTCATCCCCACCAGCGCATCGGCACCGACCCGGCAACCGTGCAATACCGCGCCATGCCCGATATGCCCGTTGCGTTCGACCACGGTGTCGCTGTCCGGGAAACCGTGCATCACGCAGGTGTCCTGCAGGTTGGCGCCCTCTTCCAGCACGATCCGGCCAAAGTCGCCACGCAAACTCGCCAGCGGCCCGACGTAGCAATGGGGGCCGATGATCACATCGCCGATCAGCACGGCGGACGGATGAACGTAGGCCGTGGGATCAACCACCGGGGTCAAGCCATCGAGGCTGTAGCAAGTCATGAGCGCTTCTCTTTATAAGGCATTCACAAAGCGATGCCGATACAGGTTCATTTTGTATCACGTCGGTTTTGCAATCACCAAGCACAAAAACCGTATCACTTATGAATCCTGTCGAACGCCACGCGCCTTCGCGCTAAAAAACGTCGATAAAACCCAATGAAATTGGCTTATTCGGCGTAATCAGTACCCAACTCAGATCACACGCCAAAATCTAAACAACCACCAACGAGACACATTAAATAAATTTTACTATTGCATTTGCGTATCACGTTACAGGTATACTCAGGCCAAACCGGCCTACCGCGCCAATCCAACAATAAGCCGGCATCACAGCCGAGCGTGCACCATGAGGGCCTCCGCCATGCCTCTGACCCTTGCTGTCGAGATCATCGAGCCCGGCGTTCGCCTGATTACCTTGCAGCGCCCGCAAGCGCTGAACGCCCTGACCACCCAATTGCTGGGTGAACTGGCGGATGAACTGAACGCCGCACAAGCCGATCCCGCTACCCGCGTCGTAGTCCTGACCGGCAACCGCAAAGCCTTCGCAGCCGGCGCCGACATCAAGGAAATGGCCGAGCGCAATCTGGTCGGCATTCTCGACGACCCGCGCCAGGCGTCGTGGCAGACCATCACCCGCTTCAACAAACCGCTGATCGCCGCCGTCAACGGCTTCGCCCTCGGCGGTGGCTGCGAATTGGCGATGCACGCCGACATCATCATCGCCGGCGAAGACGCCCGCTTCGGCCAACCGGAAATCAACCTGGGGATCATGCCCGGCGCCGGTGGCACCCAACGTTTGCTGCGCGCCGTCGGCAAGTCCATGGCCATGCAGATGGTCCTGACCGGCGAGCCGATCGATGCCCGCCAGGCCCAACGCGCCGGCCTGGTCAGCGAAGTGACCCAACCGGAATTCACCGTAGAACGCGCCCTGCACCTCGCCCGCAGCATCGCTGGCAAAGCGCCGCTGGCGGTGCGCCTGGCCAAGGAAGCACTGCTCAAGGCGATGGACACCGACCTTGCCAGCGGCCTGCGTTTCGAGCGCCATGCCTTCACCGTGCTGGCCGGTACACGCGATCGCGATGAAGGCATTCAAGCCTTTCAGGAAAAGCGCACACCGACCTTTACCGGGCAATAAGCCCGGATCGCCACGCCACCCCAAAAAAAGAATCGAACGACCTCTCAGAGAGCGCCATGACCATGAACTTCGACCACATCCTGTTTTCCATCGAGGCCGGTGTCGCCCTGCTCAGCCTCAATCGCCCGGAGCAGCTCAACAGCTTTAACGCGCAGATGCATGGCGAAGTGAAGGAAGCGCTGAAACAGGTCCGGCAGAACCCGGACGTGCGCGTATTGCTGCTGACCGGCGAAGGTCGCGGCTTTTGCGCCGGACAAGACCTCAGCGACCGCAATGTCGCGCCGGGTAGCGCCGTGCCGGACTTGGGTGAGTCCATCGAGAAGTTCTACAACCCGCTGATCCGCCAGTTGCGCGACCTGCCGCTGCCAGTGATTTGCGCGGTCAACGGCGTGGCCGCTGGCGCTGGCGCCAATATCCCGCTGGCTTGCGATTTGGTGCTGGCGGCGCGTTCGGCGAGCTTTATTCAGGCCTTCTGCAAAATCGGCTTGATCCCCGACTCCGGCGGCACCTGGACCTTGCCGCGCCTGGTCGGCATGGCCCGCGCCAAGGCGCTGGCCTTGCTCGGTAATCGCCTGAGCGCCGAACAGGCCGAGCAATGGGGCCTGATCTACCGCGTGGTGGACGACGCCGAATTGCGCAACGAAGCCCTGACACTCGCGCGCCACTTGGCGACCCAACCAACCTACGGCCTGGCGCTGATCAAGCGCAGCCTGAACGCCAGCCTGAGCAACACTTTCGACGAACAGCTGGAGTTGGAAAAAGACCTGCAACGCCTGGCCGGGCGCAGCGAGGATTACCGTGAAGGCGTCAGCGCCTTCATGGAAAAACGCAGCCCAAGCTTCAAGGGGCGCTGAGTCATGACGGCATTGAATTCCAACGCGCGCATCGCGGTGATCGGCGCCGGAGCCATGGGCGCCGGCATCGCGCAGGTCGCCGCGCAGGCCGGCCATCCGGTGCTGCTGCTGGACAATCGTCCGGGTGCTGCCGCGCAAGCCATCGACGGCATTGACCGCCAACTGGGCAAACGCGTCGAGAAAGGCAAGCTTTCACCCGAGGCGCGGACGGCGACCATCACCCGCCTGCAGGCAGTGGAAGCCATCGAGGCACTGACCGATTGCGCGCTGATCATCGAAGCCATCGTCGAGAACCTTGAGGTCAAGCGCGCACTCTTCCGCCAGTTGGAAGGCATCTGCGGTGAGCACTGCATTCTCGCCAGCAACACTTCCTCGCTGTCGATCACCAGCATCGCCGCGCAACTGAATCACCCGCAACGTTTGCTCGGCCTGCACTTCTTCAACCCGGCGCCGGTCATGGCGCTGGTGGAAATCGTCTCCGGCCTGGCCAGCGACCCAGCGTTGGCCGAGTGTCTGTACGACACCGCCAAAGCCTGGAGTAAAAAACCGGTACACACCCGCTCGACACCGGGGTTTATCGTCAACCGTGTCGCCCGTCCGTTCTACGCCGAAAGCCTGCGCCTGCTGCAGGAAGGCGCGGCCGATGTTCCGACCCTCGATACGCTGATGCGCGAGGCCGGGGGCTTTGCCATGGGCGCGTTCGAGCTCACCGACCTGATCGGCCATGACGTCAACTATGCAGTGACCTGCTCGGTGTTCGACGCGTATTACAGCGACACGCGCTTCTTGCCGTCGCTGATCCAGAAAGAACTGGTGGACGCGGGGCGCCTGGGCCGTAAAAGCGGCCATGGCTTCTATCGCTATGCCGAAGGAGTCGAGCGCCCGCAACCGACCTCCATCCGCAGCGAACAGACCGTTGAAACCTGCGTTGTAGAAGGTGATCTGGGCATCGCCAACGGGCTGATCCCGCGCCTGCGTGAACACAACATCGAGATCATTCAGCGCGACGGCCAAGGCCTGCTGCGGGTCGGCGACGCGGTGCTGGCGTTGAGCGACGGGCGCATGGCCTGTCAGCGCGCCAGGGAAGATGGCCTGCGCAACCTGATCCTGCTCGACCTGGCATTCGACTATGGCAAGGCCAGCCGCATCGCCATCAGTTACGCGGCAGACATCGATTCGAGCGCCCTCGACCACGGCGTCGCCTTGCTGCAACGGGTCGGATTCGCCGTCAGCCCGCTCAGCGACAGCCCCGCTCTCGCGGTATTGCGCACCGTGGCCATGCTCGCCAACGAAGCCGCCGATGCCGTGCTGCAAGCCGTGGCCTCGGCCGCCGACGTCGACCTGGCGATGCGTGCCGGGGTCAATTACCCGCAAGGTCCGCTGGCCTGGGCCGATGCCATCGGCCTTTCGCTCATCCTCAAGGTGCTGGAAAACCTGCAAGCCAGTTATGGCGAAGAACGTTATCGGCCGTCGCTGCTGTTGCGCCGTCGGGTCGCTGAAGGGAGGACTTTTCATGACCAACCATGAAGCCATGAACCTGGCCAGCGACTGCGCGCAAGCGCTGTTCAAGCGCGACACCGCCAGCCAGGCGATGGGCATGCGCCTGCTCTCCGTCGCACCAGGCTGCGCCCGCGTCGGCATGAGCGTGCGCGCCGACATGATCCAGGGCCACGGCACTTGCCACGGCGGCTACCTGTTCGCCCTCGCCGACTCGGCGTTTGCCGTGGCCTGCAACAGCTACAACGAAGCCACCGTGGCCATCGGTTGCAGCATCGATTACATCGCCCCGGCGCGCCTGGGCGACACCTTGAATGCCGACTGCACCGAGCAAAGCCGCTCAGGTCGTACCGGCAACTACGACGTACGCATCGAAAACCAACTGGGCCAGTTGATCGCCCTGTTCCATGGCAAATCCTACAAAGTGCGCGGCGCTGTGCTGACGCAGGAGAATCCGAATGAATGACGCCTTGATCATCGACGCGGTGCGAACCCCGATCGGCCGCTACGCCGGCGCCTTGAGCAGCGTGCGGGCCGACGACCTCGGCGCGGTGCCGTTGCGCGAATTGCTGCGCCGCCACCCACAGGTGGACTGGACGGCCGTGGATGACGTGATTTACGGCTGCGCCAACCAGGCCGGCGAAGACAACCGCAACGTCGCACGCATGTCGGCGTTGCTGGCCGGGTTGCCGGTCAGCGTGCCCGGCACCACGCTCAACCGTTTGTGCGGTTCCGGGTTGGATGCCATCGGCACGGCGGCCAGGGCGATTCGCTGTGGCGAGGCCGGATTGATGCTGGTCGGTGGCGTCGAATCGATGTCGCGCGCGCCGTTGGTGATGGGCAAGGCCGAGCAAGCGTTTTCCCGTGACGCGCAGGTCTACGACACCACCATCGGCTGGCGCTTCGTCAATCCGCTGATGAAAAAAAACTACGGCATCGATTCCATGCCGGAGACCGCGGAGAACGTCGCCGAGCAGTTCAATATCTCCCGCGCCGACCAGGATGCCTTTGCCCTGCGCAGCCAGCAACGCGCCGGCGCCGCACAGGCCAGCGGTCGCCTAGCCAAGGAAATCGTCGCGGTGGAGATTGCACAGCGCAAAGGCCCGGCCAAAATCGTCGAGCATGACGAACACCCGCGCGGAGACACCACGCTTGAGCAATTGCAGAAACTCGGCACGCCGTTTCGCGAAGGCGGCAGCATCACCGCCGGCAATGCGTCCGGGGTCAACGACGGGGCTTGCGCGCTATTGCTCGCCAGCCCGGAAGTCGCCAAACGCCATGGCCTGAAGGCGCGCGGCCGGGTCGTGGCGATGGCCACGGCCGGGGTCGAGCCGCGAATCATGGGCATCGGCCCGGTGCCGGCAACGCGCAAGGTGCTGGAACTGGCCAACCTGAGCCTCGCCGACATGGACGTGATCGAACTCAACGAAGCCTTTGCCGCGCAAGGTCTGGCGGTGTTGCGCGAGCTGGGCCTGAGCGACACCGATGCGCGGGTCAACCCGAACGGCGGCGCCATTGCCCTCGGTCATCCGCTGGGCATGAGTGGCGCACGATTGGTGACCACCGCCCTGCATGAACTGGAAGAACGTCAGGGCCGCTATGCCTTGTGCACCATGTGCATCGGCGTCGGCCAGGGCATCGCGCTGATCATCGAGCGCCTGTCCGACTAAAGAATCGCGATTCCCGGGGAGCCGAGAGGTATCCTTGGGACATGCACTCTAAGCCCTTGTGCGAAAGGGCTGAAACACAAAAATAATTCGAGTGAAGTCATGAACATGCCAATTGCCAAAGCCGTGCTTGATCCCGTGCTGGACCCGATCGAAACCGCCAGCATCGACGAACTCCGTCAACTCCAGCTGGATCGCCTGCGCTGGAGCCTGAACCACGCCTATAACAATGTGCCGCTATACCGTCAGCGCTTCGATGCCCTGGGCGTGCACCCGGACGACATCAAATCGCTGGAAGACCTGGCGAAGTTTCCGCTCACCACCAAAACCGACCTGCGCGACAACTATCCCTACGGCATGTTCGCTGTGCCGATGCATGACATCGTGCGCCTGCACGCCTCCAGCGGCACCACCGGCAAACCGACTGTCGTGGGTTACACCCAGAACGACATCGACACCTGGGCCAATGTCGTCGCGCGCTCGATCCGCGCGGCGGGCGGCCGGCGTGGCGACAAGGTGCATATTTCCTATGGCTACGGCCTGTTCACCGGCGGTCTCGGCGCCCACTACGGCGCCGAACGCCTGGGGTGCACGGTGATTCCGATGTCGGGCGGCCAGACTGAGAAACAGGTGCAACTGATCAAGGATTTCCAGCCAGACATCATCATGGTCACGCCGTCGTACATGCTCAACATTGCCGATGAAATCGAGCGTCAGGGCATCGACCCGCACAAACTGGCCCTGCGCCTGGGCATCTTCGGCGCCGAGCCGTGGACTGCCCAACTGCGCAGCGCCATCGAGAACCGTTTGGGCATTACCGCGCTGGACATCTATGGCCTTTCAGAAATCATGGGCCCGGGTGTCGCCATGGAATGCGCGGAAACCAAGGACGGGCCGACGATCTGGGAAGACCACTTCTACCCGGAAATCATTGATCCAATAACCGGCGAAGTGCTGCCGGACGGGCAGATGGGTGAGCTGGTGTTTACCTCGCTGAGCAAAGAAGCGCTGCCGATGATCCGCTACCGCACCCGCGACCTGACGCGTCTGTTGCCGGGCACGGCGCGGCCGATGCGGCGGATCGACAAGATCACCGGGCGCAGTGATGACATGTTGATCATTCGCGGGGTCAACGTATTTCCGACGCAGATCGAGGAACAGGTACTCAAAATAAAACAGCTTTCAGAGTGTTATGAGATTCACCTGTATCGCAACGGCAATCTGGACAGCGTGGATGTGCATGTCGAGCTCAAAGCCGAACATCAGCATTTGGGGGATGACCAGCAGAAGGCTGTTTGTGCCGAGTTGAGTCGGCACATCAAGACGTACATCGGGATCAGTTCACGGATCGTTTTGCAGCCGATGCATTCGATCAAACGCTCCGAGGGCAAGGCGTGTCACGTGATGGACAAGCGCCCGAAAGCATGACTGCTGCACCCTTTTGAGCCCCGCGTTTGCGGGGCTTTTTTTTGTGTAAACGCCCACCCTCTGTAGGAGCGAGCCTGCTCGCGATGGCGGCCTGTCAGCCGGCCTGACGTTTGCGGGTCCATCCAGCCCCCTGTGGGAGCTGTCGAGTGAAACGAGTCTGCGATCTTTTGATCAGGGATTGCGTGCCAGTGCACCATCGACATCGAAACGCTCATCTGCGCGGTGGAACTGCGCGCGCAAGCTTTCAAGATGCGCCTTCAATCCAATGATCATGCGATTCTTGCGCCGGGCTTCCTCGACGCGTGCAAGCAGGTAAACAATCAATCCCGAGGACAAGCCCCATGCACCAGAAACCCAGGTCGTGACGACGGTCAATATCAGACAGAGCAATAGCATCATGCCTCGGGATGCCGGGTGAATCAGTTGCCCAAACAGCCATTCCGCACTCGCCAAGGTGGCGCTTTGCGAAATGCTGTGATTGTGCACAAGGGTGGGAATGCTTTCCTTGCCGCTGCGCGTTCCGGCATAGACCACGGTGACTTCGTCACCCGGTCGATATCGGAAGTCCGGATTATTGAACACCAGTTCCAGTTCCAGGCCATCAGGCGTTCGTATCCAGTACTCATCCTCAATCTCGTAGGCAACAGGCTCGCTGCGCCGCTCACGGCTCAATATCACGCCACCCTGGGTCCAGAACCGGATAACGATATTGTCGTAGCTGTAGTCGTGCATCTCTATTCCCTTGAAAAATCACGATGCCGTGAGCCGAGCTCGAATCGAGATCAGTTCATCAGAGATTGCGCGACAGCGCCCTGCGCACGCTATCACTGTTCAGCGCAGGGCTTTGAGCCTCGACAGAGGTTTGCGCGGGTGCAGGGCTTTCGAGCTGAAAAGAGAGTTCAACCTGGACGGGGCTTTCAACTTGAACAGGGCTGGGCGCCTGAACATGACTGGCGACCAGAGCGTCCAGCTTCTCGATGTAAGCGTTCAGGTCGCTGACCAGCAGTTTCTTGCGCTGGGAGCCCTGATACAACGCGTAGCAAAGATACCCCCCCGCCGCCAGGAGGCCGAGCCCGGCGGTGGCAATACCGGCGACGCACAATCCCGACACGATCAGCACGGTCTTCCAGTTGAACGGCGTCAGCTCCAGCTCGGTATTCAGCGCGCTGGCGTCACGCAGGATCCAGCGCTTGGACGCCGTGTGGTTCAGCAGGATGGTGTGCAGGGCCGAACCGTCCTTTTTCAAGGCACTGATGAGCGAGATGTGCTGGCCCGTGCGCAACGGAATATCCACGCCGCGCAGCTTCACATCGTGCTCGACGCCATCCGGGGTCTTGACCCAGAACTCATGATTGATGATCGACACCGAACTGACGCGCACCGGCGTGAGATCCCCGTCCTTGCCGTTCACATGAACGCCGCCAGTGGTGGTCACGCGGGTCTCGCTTAGTTTTTCGCTGCCCACTACTTCACCGCTCAAGACAGTGAAAACAACGCTTTTATCGGCATGGGTGAACGTGTGCATTTCGATTCCTTTTTAGACCCACGTCGATCGACGCGCAGGAGAAAAATCCGTATGCCGCGGATGCTACTAAGTAGCCATTACGCTGTCCAGAATTCGACTCAATGTGTGACGCGGAGCGTCACGGGATGCATTGCTTTGCTGCGCGAGGGAACGATCAACGGCAACGGCAAGATCAACAGCTTCGCGAGCAAGCCCACCCCCACATAAAGCAAAGCAGATCGGCGCACAGCTTTTGCTTCTCACCACTCATCAGGCCGAGCGTTAGCTCGCCTGCAGCCTTTGATCTTGACGCACCGCCCCCTCGAGAGCATGCCGAGCCACAGCGAGGCACCGAACGTCAGGGGCAAAAGCGCTTGGTTACTTGGCGCTTTTCCAAGTAACCCGCCGTAAGGGCGGAACCATAAGCCGCCGTTACCGAGCAAACGGATATACACCCAAACCAACCAACCATCCCAAAGCGATACAAAAACACATACGACACGACATTTTCTGTTTGATATTAATTTATGTATCGCTTATAAAGTTCTCCATGCCTTCGAACAGATTCATGGCGGGAGACCCAAAATGTACGCACAGCTCGTAGAAACAGGCGTAAAGCGCATCAAGGACCTGTCGGAAATGTCCGAACAGGAACGCGCTTTCCAGGAAAAAATCGATTCAGAAATAAAGATCGAAGCCAAAAACTGGATGCCTGATGCTTATCGCCAGACCCTGATCCGGCAGATCTCCCAGCACGCCCACTCCGAAATCGTCGGCATGCTGCCCGAAGGCAACTGGGTCACCCGCGCGCCTTCGCTCAAACGCAAACTGCAACTGATGGCCAAGATCCAGGACGAAGCCGGCCACGGCCTGTACCTCTACAGCGCCATGGAAACCCTCGGTGCCGACCGCGACGAAGAAATCGCCAAGCTGCACAGCGGAAAGGCCAAGTACTCGAGCATCTTCAATTACCCAACGCTGAACTGGGCCGACATGGGCGCAGTGGGCTGGCTGGTGGACGGCGCCGCAATCGTCAATCAGGTGGTGTTGCAGCGCACGTCTTATGGCCCCTACTCCCGGGCCATGGTGCGGATCTGCAAGGAAGAAAGTTTCCACCAGCGCCAGGGCTACGAAATCCTCCTGACCATGATGCGCCACGGCAATCAGGCGCAAAAAGACATGGTCCAGGACGCGATCAACCGCCTGTGGTGGCCGTCGCTGATGATGTTCGGCCCCAGCGACGAACACTCCCCCAACAGCGCCCAATCCATGGCCTGGAAAATCAAGCGCCAGAGCAACGATGAACTGCGTCAGCGCTTCATCGACCAGACCATCCCGCAGCTGGAACTGTTGGGCTGCACCTGCCCCGATCCGGACCTGAAGTGGAACGCCGAACGCGGCCACTACGACTTCGGCGACATCCAGTGGAGCGAGTTCTACGAAGTGCTCAAGGGCAACGGCCCGTGCAACCAGGAACGCGTCGCCACCCGCCGCAAAGCCATTGAAGACGGCGCCTGGGTCCGCGGAGCCGCGGTTGCCCACGCGCGAAAAAAACAGAACAAGAACGCCGCCTGATCGGCCACCTGATGTGGAGTCACTGAAATGTCTGAATGGACCCTTTTTGAAGTCTTCGTGCGCAGCAAGCACGGCCTCAATCACAAGCATGTCGGCAGCGTGCATGCCGCCGACACCACCATGGCCATCGAGAACGCGCGCGAGTTGTACACCCGCCGCAGTGAAGGCGTGAGCCTATGGGTGGTGCCCTCCGCGCTGATCACCGCGTCGTCGCCGGATGAAAAAGACCCGCTGTTCGACCCGGCGGACGACAAGGTTTATCGCCACGCCAGCTTCTACGAGTTGCCGGCCGAAGTCGGGCACATGTGAGGTCGACCATGAACAACCAGACTGATCTGATCGAATACCTGCTGCGCCTCGGCGACAGCGCCCTGATCCAGGGCCAGCGCCTGTGCCAATGGTGCGGCAAGGCCCCGGCGCTGGAAGAAGAACTGGCGCTGATGAACGTCGGCCTCGACCTCGTCGGCCAGGCACGCAACTGGCTGGATTACGCCGCCGAACTGCTGGATGACGGACGTGACGCCGATCACCTCGCCTTCCGCCGTGATGAGCGCGCTTATCGCAACCTGCTGCTGGTGGAACAACCCAACGGCGATTACGCGGTGACGATCCTCAAGCAATTTCTCTACGACGCCTGGCACCTGCAAGTCCTCAATGGCCTGAGCCAGTCCACTGACGAACGCATCGCCGGGATCGCCGCCAAAGCGGTCAAGGAAGTCACCTATCACCTGCGTCGCTCCGGCGAATGGGTCGAACGTCTGGGTGACGGCACCGAGGAAAGCCACCAGCGCATGCTCGCAGCGATCCCTGAGGTCTGGCGTTTCACGGTCGAGCTGACCAGCGCCGACGACAGCGAACAACGCCTGTGCGCCGCTGGCATCATCCCGGACGCCGCGCAAGTCGCCGCCGCCTGGCAAGCCAAGGTCAACGAGATTTTCGCCAGCGCAACCCTGCCCATGCCCGCCACACCGAGCTATTTCTACCTCAATGCACGCAAAGGCCTGCACACCGAACACCTGGGCATTCTGCTGGCCGAGATGCAATTCCTGCCCCGAGCATACCCCGATGCAACCTGGTGAGCTGATCGCCAGCGACCTCGGCGCCCGGGCGGCTCAACCGACCGACCTGGCGGCCGCGTGGGCGACGTTGGCGCAGGTCATGGACCCGGAAGTGCCGGTGGTCAGCGTGGTCGACCTGGGCATTGTCCGCGATCTCGACTGGCAGGCCGGGCACCTGCATGTGGTGGTCACGCCGACCTACTCCGGTTGCCCCGCCACCGAAGTGATCGAAAGCGATATCCGCGACGCGCTGGAACTCGCCGGGTTCAAGGCACCGCAACTGGAACGCAAATTGACCCCGGCCTGGACCACCGACTGGATTACCGACATCGGCCGCGAACGCCTGCGCACCTACGGCATCGCACCGCCTGAGGGCAGCACCAGCAAGCGCAGCCTGCTCGGCGAAAGCCCGGTGGTTGTCTGCCCGCAATGCGGCAGCGCCCACACCGAGGTGCTCAGCGAGTTCGGTTCCACCGCGTGCAAGGCGTTGTACCGCTGCGTCGATTGCCGGGAACCGTTCGACTATTTCAAGTGCATCTGAGCGGCAATCGGCCGTCCCAGCAGGAGAACAATAATGAGTAAATTCCACAGCCTGACCATCAAGGACGTGCACGCCGAAACCCGTGACGCCGTGTCCATCGCCTTCGAGATTCCGCAGCACCTGCAGGACAGTTTTCACTTCACCCAGGGCCAGCACCTGGTGATGCGTATTCAGATGGACGGCGAAGAAGTGCGCCGCTCCTATTCGATCTGCACCGGGGTCAATGACGGTGAACTGCGCATCGCCATCAAGCGTGTGGCCGGTGGGCGTTTCTCCGCGTTCGCCAATGAACAGTTGAAGGCCGGGCACAGCCTGGAAGTGATGCCGCCCGCCGGACACTTTCATGTCGAACTCGACCCGACCCGTCATGGCAATTACCTGGCAGTCGCGGCGGGCAGCGGTATCACGCCAATCCTGTCGATCATCAAGACCACCCTGCAAACCGAGCCGCACAGCCGCGTGACGTTGTTGTATGGCAATCGCTCCAGCTCCGGCGCGTTGTTTCGCGAACAACTGGAGGACCTGAAGAATCGCTATCTGCAGCGCTTGAACCTGATCTTCGTCTTCAGTCGCGAACAGCAGGACGTCGACCTCTATAACGGCCGGATCAACGCCGAGAAATGCGAGCAACTGTTCTCCCGCTGGCTCGACGTCAAGGCCCTCGATGCAGCCTTCATCTGTGGTCCGCAGGAGATGACCGAGACCGTGCGCGACAGCCTGAAAGCCAAAGGCATGCCGCCTGAGCGCATCCATTTCGAGCTGTTCGCCGCCGCCGGCAGCCCGCAAAAGCGCCAGGCCCGCGAAGCGGCCCGGCAAGTGGATGCCGCTGTCAGCCAGATCACCGTCATCAGCGACGGCCGAGCCCTGGCGTTCGACCTGCCGCGCAACAGCATGAGCCTCCTTGATGCCGGCAATGCCCAGGGCGCCGAACTGCCCTACTCGTGCAAGGCCGGCGTGTGCTCGACCTGCAAATGCAAGGTCATTGAAGGCGAAGTGGAGATGGACAGCAACCACGCCCTGGAAGACTACGAAGTGGCCGCCGGCTATGTGCTGTCGTGCCAGGCATTCCCGGTCAGCGACAAAGTGGTGCTGGATTTCGACCAACTCTGATGCTTGACGCAGCCCTGTAGCAGCTGTCGAGCCCCAGCGAGGCTGCGTTCGGCTGCGCAGCAGTCGTGAAATCAGGCGATGCAGTACTTCAGGAAAACAGCGTACTCAGGTTTTACGACTGCTTCGCAGCCGAACGCAGCCTCGCTGGGGCTCGACAGCTGCTACAGGGCCGGACGCAGGTTTTGACAACGGTTAACGTTTCACCCCACAACAAAAACAACAACAGAGAGCGCGCCATGACACCTAAAGACGTAGAACTCATCCGCCAGAACCCCGACTTCATCCAGTTGGTACGCCGCAAACAAAACCTGTACTGGTCGCTGTCGCTGATCATGCTGGTGATCTATTTCGGCTTCGTCTTGCTGGTGGCGTTCTCCCCCAGCACCCTCGGGCAATCCCTGAGCGGTGGCGTGACCACCGTGGGCATGCTGGTCGGCGTGGTCATTGTGGTACTGGCCTTCGCACTGACCGGTTTCTACGTCTATCGCGCCAACAACGTGATCGACCCGTTGAATGAAAAGCTGAAGCAGGAGTGCGCCCGATGAGCCGTCTTCTCGCGTTATTGCTGCTGCCGCTGGCAGTGTTTACGGACCTTGCGGTCGCGGCCGACGGCGCGTCCCGCCCGCTGAACTGGAACGCCATCGGCATGTTCCTGGTGTTCGTGCTGTTCACCCTCGGAGTGACGCGCTGGGCTGCTTTGCGCACCCGCTCCGCCAGCGACTTCTACACCGCGGGCGGTGGCATGACCGGTTTTCAGAACGGTCTGGCGATTGCCGGCGACATGATCTCCGCGGCGTCCTTTCTAGGCATCTCGGCGATGATGTTCCTCAACGGTTATGACGGTTTGTTGTACGCGTTGGGCGTGTTGGCCGGCTGGCCGATCATTTTGTTTTTGATCGCCGAACGCCTGCGCAACCTCGGCAAATACACCTTCGCCGACGTGGTCTCCTATCGTCTTGAACAAACCCCGGTGCGCCTGACGTCGGCCTTTGGCACCCTGACCGTGGCCCTGATGTACCTGGTTGCGCAAATGGTCGGCGCCGGCAAGTTGATCGAATTGCTGTTCGGCATCGATTACCTCTACGCGGTGATGCTGGTCGGCGTGTTGATGGTCTTTTACGTAACCTTCGGCGGCATGCTCGCCACCACCTGGGTGCAGATCATCAAAGCCGTGATGTTGTTGTTTGGCACCTCGTTCATGGCCTTCATGGTGCTCAAGCATTTCGGTTTCAGCACCGAAGCGATGTTCGCCGGCGCCACCGCCGTGCACGCCAAGGGCAACGCGATCATGGCGCCCGGTGGTTTGCTGTCAAACCCGATCGATGCGATCTCGCTGGGAGTGGGCATGATGTTCGGCACCGCCGGCCTGCCGCACATCCTGATGCGTTTCTTCACGGTCAGCGATGCCAAAGAAGCGCGTAAAAGCGTGTTCTACGCCACCGGGTTCATCGGCTACTTCTACTTGCTGCTGATCATCGTCGGCTTCGGCGCGATCGTCATGGTCGGTACCGATCCAGCGTTTCGCGATGCCAACGGCGCAATCATCGGCGGCGGCAACATGATCGCCGTGCACCTGGCCCAGGCCGTGGGCGGCAATCTGTTCCTCGGTTTCATTTCGGCGGTCGCCTTCGCCACCATTCTGGCGGTGGTCGCCGGACTGGCGTTGTCCGGTGCCTCGGCGGTGTCCCACGATTTGTATGCCTGCGTGATGCGCAAGGGCCAAGCCACCGAGCAGCAGGAAATTCGCGTCTCGCGGATCGCCACGCTGTGCATCGGCGTGCTGGCGATCATCCTCGGCTTGCTGTTCGAATCGCAGAACATCGCGTTCCTGTCCGGCCTGGTACTGGCCATTGCCGCCTCGGTTAACTTTCCGGTGCTGTTCCTCTCGATGTACTGGAAAGGCCTGACCACCCGTGGTGCCGTGACCGGCAGCCTGGCCGGGTTGATCTCGGCGATTGTCTTGCTGGTGTTGAGCCCGGCGGTGTGGGTCAACGTTCTGCATCACGACAAGGCGCTGTTCCCTTACTCCAACCCGGCGCTGTTTTCCATGAGCCTGGCCTTCTTAAGCGCCTGGGTATTTTCGGTCACCGACACCTCGCCTCGAGCTGCCCTTGAGCGTGGCCGTTATCTGGCGCAGTTCATCCGTTCGATGACCGGCATCGGTGCCTCCGGCGCCAGCAAGCACTAATTAACGACCGATCTGATGTCAGGGAATAAAAATAATGAAGCCCGCGCGTATCGCACCCTACGAATCACTGTTTTCGTTAGCCGCCGCATTGAGTCTGCCCATGGTCGCCCCCAGCGCCATGGCCGACTTTGTCAGCGACAGCAAGGCCCGTATTGAAATGCGCAACCACTACATCAACCGCGATTTCCGTCAGGACAACGCGCCACAATCCAAGGCTGAAGAATGGGCGCAGGGGTTCACTGCGCGCATCGAGTCCGGGTTCACCGACGGCACGTTCGGCTTCGGCCTGGACGCGCTGGGAGAGTTGGGACTGAAACTCGATTCCAGCCCGGATCGCCGTGGCACAGGGCTTTTGCCCTACGGCCCGAACAGTCATGAACCGGCGGACGAGTTCAGCCAACTGGGACTGACCGGCAAGCTGCGGGTGTCCAAAAGCGTGTTGAAGCTCGGCACCCTGCAACCCTTGCTGCCGGTGGCGACCTACAACGACACCCGTTTACTGGGTTCGACCTTTGAGGGTGGCTTGCTCACCAGTCAGGAAATCAGCGGCCTGACGGTCAATACCGGGCGCCTGACCAAGGCCAACCTGCGTGACTCCTCCAGCAACGATGACATCGGCTACGGCGCCACCAGCAGCGAGCACTTCGATTTTGCCGGCGGCAGCTACGCCTTCAGCCCGCAACTGAACCTGAGCTACTACTACGGCCAGCTCGATCAGATTTATCGCCAGCAGTTCGTCGGGCTGGTGCATACCCAGCCCCTGGGCAACGGTTTCAACCTGCGCAGCGACCTGCGTTATTTCGACAGCCGCGGCGACGGTGCCGAACGCGCCGGGCGTATCGACAACCGCAACTTCAACAGCATGTTCACCGTGTCCCACGGGGCCCACAAGGTCAGTGCCACGTACCAGCAGTTGTCCGGCGACAGCGCTTTTCCGTTCCTCAACGGCGGCGATCCGTACGTGGTCAACCTGGTGACCTACAACACCTACACCCGCGCCGACGAGGACTCCTGGCAGCTGCGTTACGACTATGACTTCGCGGCGCAAGGCATCCCCGGCCTGACCTTCATGACGCGCTACACCGACGGTCGCCACGTCAAGGCTGGCAGCGTCGATAACGGCCGCGAGTGGGAGCGTGACACCGACATCAGTTACGTCATCCAGAGCGGCCTGTTCAAGGACGTCAGCCTGCGCTGGCGCAATGTGACCTTCCGTTCCGGCAATGGCTTGACTACCGCCATCGATGAGAACCGGCTGATTGTCGGTTACACCGTGGCGCTTTGGTAATCCCTGCATGGCGCGGTCGCGACCGCGCCGACATTTTTCATCACCAGGAGCAATCGTGATGCCCTCTTCACCTACACTGCATGCCCCTACCCTGCAAAGTTTCATCGCCGGTCGCTGGATCGGCCAACACGGCGCCCAGGTGCTGCGCAGCGCCATCGATGGCCATGAGATTGCGCGTACCCACGAAGAGCGTCCGGACTTCGCCGAAGCCATCGAGCATGGTCGTCGCCAGGGCGTCAGTGGCTTGATGGCGCTGGATTTCCAGCAACGGGCGCAGCGTCTCAAGGCCCTGGCCTTGTACCTCAGCGAACGCAAGGAACAGCTCTACGCGATTTCGCACCACAGCGGCGCCACCCGTGCCGACAGCTGGATCGACATCGAAGGCGGCAACAGCACGCTGTTCACCTACGCCAGCCTTGGTTCGCGGGAATTGCCGTCGGGCAACATCGTCCACGAAGGCCCGGCGATGCAACTGAGCAAACTCGGCACCTTCGCCGGCACGCATATCCTGGTGCCGCGAGGCGGCCTGGCGGTGCACATCAACGCGTTCAACTTCCCGATCTGGGGCATGCTGGAAAAATTCGCCCCGAGCTTTCTCGCCGGCATGCCGTGCATCGTCAAACCGGCCAGCGCCACCAGCTACCTGACCGAAGCCGTGGTGCGCTTGATGGATGAGTCCAGTCTGCTACCGGCGGGCAGTCTGCAATTGATCATTGGCGGCACCGGTGACCTGCTTGATCGCCTGCAAGGTCAGGATGTGGTGACGTTCACCGGTTCCGCCGACACCGCGGCCAAGCTGCGGGTCAACCCGAACCTGATCCGCAACTCGGTGCCCTTTAACGCTGAAGCCGACTCGTTGAACTGCGCGATCCTCGCTCCGGATGTCAGCCCGGACGACGAAGAGTTCGAGCTGTTCATCAAGGAAGTCGCCCGGGAAATGACCACCAAGGCCGGGCAGAAATGCACCGCCATTCGCCGCGCCATTGTTCCGGCCAAGCATATTGATGCGGTTGCCACGCGCCTGCGCGATCGACTGAAGAAAGTCGTGGTCGGCGACCCGTCGGTGGAAGGCGTACGCATGGGCGCCCTGGCCTCCCACGATCAGCAAAAAGACGTCGCCGAGCGTCTGGAAAGCCTGTTGCAGAGCAGCGATATGCTGTTCGGTGCCCGTGATGGTTTCGAGCCGCGCGGTGAAAACGTCAGCCAGGGTGCGTTCTTTGCGCCGACGCTGTTGAAATCCCGCGACCCGCACGCCGAAGGCGGTGCTCACGATATCGAAGCGTTCGGGCCGGTCAGCACCCTGATGGCTTATGACGATCTGGACGAAGCGCTGGCTCTGGCCGCTCGCGGCAAAGGCAGTCTGGTGGCGAGTCTGATCACCAAGGACCCACAGATCGCAGCCAAAGCAATCCCGGTCGCTGCCGCCTGGCACGGCCGTTTGCTGGTGCTCGACCGCGAGTCTGCCGCCGAATCCACCGGCCACGGTTCGCCCCTGCCACAACTCAAACACGGCGGCCCGGGGCGCGCCGGCGGCGGTGAGGAACTCGGCGGTCTGCGTGCGGTGAAACATTACCTGCAACGCGCGGCAGTGCAAGGCTCACCGACGATGTTGGCGGCGGTCACCGGCGAATACGTGCGCGGCGCCAAGGTCATCGAAACCGAAGTCCATCCGTTCCGCCGGTTCTTCCAGGATCTGCAGATCGGCGAATCGCTGCTGACCCACCGCCGCACCGTGACCGAGGCCGACCTGGTGAACTTTGGTTGCCTGTCGGGCGATCACTTCTACATGCACTTCGATGACATCGCCGCCAAGGAATCGCAATTCGGCAAGCGTATTGCCCACGGCTACTTCGTGCTCTCGGCGGCGGCTGGTTTGTTTGTCTCGCCTGCGCCGGGGCCGGTGCTGGCCAACTATGGCCTGGACACGTTGCGCTTCATTAATCCGGTGGGGATCGGCGACACGATTCAGGCGCGCCTGACCTGCAAGCGCAAGATTGATCAGGGCAAGAAGAGCCCGCAAGGGATACCGCAGGGGGTGGTGGCGTGGGATGTCGAAGTCACCAACCAACTGGGGGAGCTGGTCGCCAGCTATGACATTCTGACGCTGGTCGTTAAACGCGAGGACTGACCCCGACGGTTGATCACAAATCCTGTGATCAACCCGCCCCCTGTAGGCGCGAGTCTGCTCGCGAAAGCGGTATGTCAGTCGACATGGATGTTGAATGTCAGTCCGCATTCGCGAGCAGGCTCACTCCTACAGGGGAGATAGGTTGGCGGTTGGATCAGTGCTTGCGTAACCACTCGATGAACAACGCAAACAGTTCCGACTGTGAACCGATCTCCAACTTCAGATAAAGATTCTTGCGGTGCATGCGCACCGTCTCCGGCGAGATGCTCATCAGGCTGGCCGTGGACTTCACCGAGTGCCCCCGCAGCACCATGTGCGCCACTTCCCGCTCGCGCTCGGTCAGCAAATCGCAGCCGAACTGCTCGAAGGCTGACTGCACGCGTTGCTTGAGATCGTCACGCACGCCCTCATTGACGGCGCTGTGCTGCAAGCCCCGGCGTCCAAATTCGCTGATGAATTCGCGCACCAGCGGCTCGACCGCCCGCAGCAGGTTCAGCTGTTCAACCCGCAGGCTTTCCCCGCCAAAGCCTTGAAACAGGCTCACCGACACCTGGGTGTCATGGCCGGTATCGACAATGTAAAAACTGTCTTCCGAACTCCCGGCCTTCAAGTAGTAAGTCTTGTAGTACTCACTGTCGAAGAAGTTGTCCGGGGCGATGTCCTCCAGGTGATAAAACCCTTCGGCCAACCCCTGCTCCACCGCCAGGCAAAACGGGTCGAGCAGGTAGCCCCCGGAAAAATAGCGGTCGATGATCGACTCCCGGTATTTTTCCGGAATGCCGCGCTGATACAACAATTGTGGCGGGCGGTCCTTGTGTTCCAGGCTGATCATCACCGATTCGATGGACACCAGATGCCCGAAGGCCGACGCCAGGAAGCTCAGCGCATCGGGCTCATCGATATGGGCGAATGCCTGGCCCAGGTCGCCGTGCCATTTATGCAAGGCGCCGAAGGGCAAGGCGATCAATGTGTCATCGTTGGGTTTGCTCATGCCCCGCAGTCTAGCGGGTGAACCGGCCCCGGGTAACCGCAGATTCACCGAACTCATTGGCCGAAATACTGGCCGTTCTGCTCAAGTTCGCCCGCCACTTCAAGAATGCACACCCGCAGGATCTCGACGATTTCATCCACCTGGGCGCAAGACAGGATCAGCGGCGGCGACATGACATTAAGGTGCATGATCGGCCGCACCAGCAGCCCCCGGGCCTGCGCCCGGGAATGAATCATTTCGCCGATGTTGATCTCGTCGGCGAACAACGCCTTGGTGCGTTTATCGGCCACGAATTCCACGCAGGCCATGAACTTCTGGCAGCGCACATCGCCTACCAGCGGCAGGTCGCTGAGTGTGGCCAGACGCTGTTCCAGATAGGCGCCGACCACGTCGACATGCTCCAGCAGGTTTTCGCGCTCGATGATCTCGATGTTCTTCAACGCCGCCGTGCAGCAGACCGGGTGGCCGCTGTAGGTGAAGCCGTGGGTAAAGCAACGGCCTTTGCCAGGCTCGGCGATGACCTTCCAGATGCGCTCGGAAAAAATGCACGCGCCCAACGGCAAATATGCCGAGGTCAGACCCTTGGCCGTGGTGATGATGTCCGGCTGAACATCGAACACATCGTATGAGGCGAAGAACTTGCCCAGACGCCCGAACGACGTCACCACTTCATCGGCGACAAACAGAATGTCGTAGCGCTGGCAGACTTCCCACATGCGTTTCAGGTAGCCCTTGGGCGGAATGATCACGCCGCCGGAGCCCATGATCGGCTCGGCAAAGAAGCCCGCGACCTTGTCCGCGCCGATGGACAGAATCTTGTCTTCGAACTCCTTGATCAGAAACTCGAGAAACTGCGCCTCGTCCATGCCGTCCGGCGCCCGGTAAGGGTTGGGGTTGGAGACGTGGTGAATCTTGTCGTTGGCGTAATCGAACTCCGGCACGCGGTCGGCGGCCTTGTTGCCGATCGACATGGTCAAGGTGGTGGAGCCGTGATACGCGTTGAAACGGGCGATGACGTGCTTCTTTTCCGGTTTGCCACGGCAGTTCTGATAGTACTGAATCAACCGGTACGCGGTGTCCACGGCGGTGGAGCCG
Source organism: Pseudomonas sp. NPDC099000 (assembly GCF_044759925.1). NCBI lineage: Bacteria > Pseudomonadati > Pseudomonadota > Gammaproteobacteria > Pseudomonadales > Pseudomonadaceae > Pseudomonas > Pseudomonas sp. NPDC099000. The sequence goes on along the minus strand of NZ_JBIWAF010000021.1, from coordinate 43,386 downwards.
CCGGTGGTCAGGAACACGTGATCGAGGTCGCCGGGAGCCAGGCTGGCGAGTTTCTCGCATAACTGGATGGCGACGTTGTTGGACATGTCGGAAAACGGATTCGAATACGCCAGTTGACGGACCTGGTCGGCAATCGCCAGTGCCATTTCTTCACGGCCCAGACCTATATTCGTACACCACATGCCGCCGACCGCATCGAGAAACCGGTTGCCCTGGGTGTCGTAAATATAAGCACCATCACCGGCCACAATGTTCAGCGCACCCTGTTCGGCGTGTTCGTCGAACATGTGATAGCCGTGCATGTAGTGCGCTTTATCGGCTTTGACCAAGTGGGCATTATCGACGGTCGACAGCACTTTCTGAGTTGGAGTAGCCATACAAAAACCTCAAACCAAAGGGGTAAACAATCAAATCCCGCTCTTCACCGTGCTCCAGACGCGGGTCATGGCACGCATCTCTTTGGCATCCTGGGTTTTCTGCGGAAACAGGCGCTGGCGGGTTTCGTCATCGGGATAAATCGCCGGGTTGTTGCGCACATCGGCGCGCACCAGTGGCGTGGCCGCCGCGTTGCTGTTGGCGTAGTGAATGAAGTCCGTCACGTCGGCCATGACTTGTGGCTGCATCAAGTAATCGAGGAACTTGTGCGCGTTCGCCACGTGGGGCGCATCGGCGGGGATGTACAGGTTGTCGAACCAGATCAGCGAACCTTCCTTGGGAATGAAATAGGCCAGTTTGATCTTCAATTTGGCTTCTTCGGCGCGGGCCATGGCGGTCGCATAATCGCCCGACCAGGTCATGGCCATGCACACATCGCCATTGGGCAGGCTGGTCAGGTAGTTGACCGAGTCGAACTTGCGGATATACGGCCTGACCGACAGCAGCAAATCCTGGGCGGCTTTGAGGTCCTCGGGCGCGGCGCTTCTCGGGTCGCGCCCCAGATATTTCAAGGCCAGTGGAATGACTTCGGTCGGCGCATCGACCAGGGTCACGCCGCAATCGGCGAAGCGCGAGACGATTTTCGGATCGAAGATCATCGCCAGCGAGCCAATCGGCGCATCCGGCATGCGTTCTTTGATTTTGTCGACGTTGTACGTGATGCCATTGCTGCCCCAGGTATAGGGCGCCGAGTACAACGTGCCAGCATCAAATCCCTGCAAGTCCTGCAGGACTTTCGGGTCAAGGTTGGCCCAGCCGGGCAGCAACTTTTTATCGAGCGGCTGGAACACTTTGGCTTTGATCAGCGGTGGCGCGAGGGAGGCGTTCAACACCACCAGGTCATAGCCGGAATGGCCGGTGAGCAACTTGGCCTGAACCGTTTCATAGGCATCAAAAGTGTCGTAGATCACGCGGATGCCGGTGGCTTTCTGAAAGTCGGCAATGGTTTTTTCGCCGATGTAATCCGCCCAGTTGTACAGCCGCAACGTGTTGTTATCGTCCACTTCGGCGCCGTGGACGACTGCCGACAGCGGCAAAATCAACGCACCAAGCATCACCAAGAAGGCCTTGCGCATAGCAAATTCACCTTATCAAGCGAGTTCCGATCTGGATGAGCGGATGACTCCACTATTGGTCGATTCAGCCAACCGCGCCATACCCCGAATGGGTGTGTGGGCCTTGCGACGGCCCGACATGGCAAAAAGCAGCAGTTTCGTTGACTGGTTTTGTCATAGATCCAGCGCCGGTCCCGCGCTTAGAGTGCGCCCCATAGCGATCACCCAGGGCACGTACATGAACGACCTGATCAAACAAGAACGAAACGAAGGCGTCCTGACGCTCACCTTTGACCGACCCGACAAGCTCAACGCGCTGAATAACCGCATGTACACGCAGTTGGCCGACCTGTTGCTGGCCGCTGATGAAGACGCTGAAATCGGAGTGATCATTGTCACCGGTGGCGACACGTGCTTTACCAGCGGCAACGACCTGGCGGATTTTCTCCAGCATCCGCCGACCGATCTGGACAGCCCGGCATTTCGCCTGATGCGCGTGGTCATCCACCTGCAAAAACCGTTGATCGCGGCCGTGTGCGGAGCGGCCATCGGGATCGGCACCACCCTGCTGCTGCATTGCGATCAGGTGCTGGTCACGCGCAATGCCCGGTTGCGCATGCCGTTCGTGAACCTGGGCCTGTGCCCGGAGTTCGGCGCAAGCCTGTTGCTGCCGCGTCTGCTCGGTCATGCCCGGGCAGCGCGCTTGCTGCTGTGGGGCGACAGCCTGGACGGTGCGGCCGCCGTCGCGTGTGGATTGGCCAACGAACTGTTCGACGACGGGCCACAGTGCCTGGCGGCCGCAGAGCACATGGCTCGTCGGCTGCTAGCGCTCCCCCAGGAATCCCTGCGTCAGACCCGGCAACTACTCAAACAGGCATCGATGCCGGAACTGCAAGCCACCATTCGCCAGGAGAACTTGCTGTTCATCAAACGCCTGACAACCCCTGAAGCGCAGTCAGCGTTGAACGCACTGGTTAATCGCAGCACAGAAAAGAACCCATCCACAGGAAAGCCTTCATGAACACCCCAGACGTATTTGTTGTCAGCGCCGCACGCACCGCCATCGGCTCTTTTGGTGGCTCGCTCAAAGATGTCCCGCTGGCCGATCTGGCGACCACGGCCGTCAAGGCCGCCCTGGAGCGCTCCGGCGTGGACCCGGCGCAAATCGGCCATCTGGTGATGGGCAACGTGATCCCGACCGAAACCCGCGACGCGTACATTTCCCGGGTCGCCGCGATGAACGCCGGCATCCCGAAGGAAACCCCCGCCTATAACGTCAACCGCCTCTGCGGTTCCGGCCTGCAAGCCATCATCAGCGCAGCCCAGACCCTGCTGCTGGGCGACGCCGAGATCGCGATCGGCGCCGGTGCCGAGTCCATGAGCCGCGGCCCGTACCTGATGCCGTCCGCCCGTTGGGGCGCGCGCATGGGTAATGTCCAGGCCATCGACTACATGCTGGGCATCCTGCATGACCCGTTCCATGGCATCCACATGGGCATCACCGCCGAGAACGTCGCCGCGCGCAACGGCATCACCCGCGATATGCAGGACGCCCTCGCCCTGGAAGATCAAAAACGCGCCGCGTTCGCCATCGCCAATGGTTACTTCAGTGAGCAGATCGCTGCGGTCGAAATCCGAGGCCGCAAGGAAACGACGCTGTTCAGCATCGACGAACATCCTCGTTCCACTTCCCTGGAACAACTCGCGCAGATGAAGCCGGCGTTCAAGAAAGACGGATCGGTGACGGCTGGCAATGCGTCGGGGCTGAACGATGGCGCCGCGGCACTGGTCATGGCCACCGGCAGCGCGGTTCAGGTCAACAACCTGCGCCCTCTCGCCCGCCTGGTCAGCTATGCCCACGCTGGCGTAGAACCGGAATTGATGGGGCTGGGACCGATCCCCGCCACGCGCCTGGCGCTCAAACGCGCAGGCCTGACCGTGGCTGACCTCGACGTGATCGAAGCCAACATCGCCTTCGCCGCCCAGGCCTGTGCCGTCAGCCAGGAACTGGACCTCGACCCGGCCAAAGTCAATCCGAACGGCTCGGGCATTTCCCTGGGGCACCCAGTGGGTGCGACCGGGGCGATGATTGCTACCAAAGCCATCCACGAACTGCACCGTATCAACGGTCGTTATGCGCTGGTGACCATGTGCATTGGCGGTGGTCAGGGGATTGCGGCGATTTTTGAGCGGGTTTGAGTGTCAGCACCACGGTGATTGAATATGGGAGCGAGCCTGCTCGCGAATGCAGTGTATCAGACGAGAATTTTCTCGACTGTACTGCCGCTATCGCGAGCAAGCTCGCTACCACAGTGGGGTTTGCGATTTAGATGGTTTTCTCGTCGATCCCAGCCTGTAACGTTTGGCTGTCGTAATGACCACCAAGGGTGACAGGACCGAGCTTGACGCTGTGCTCACCCGGAGTTGAAACAACCGGTTTACCGGCTTCACCTTCTGCCTTTTCAGGCAAATCCAGACCGGCATTGAACCCGTAATCACGGTTGCTCACAGTCGCGGTGCTGACCTCGGAACCACCCAGGTCAACACGGCCTTCAGTGGCCGCAATGCGCGCACCGGTCAGTTGCGTTGCACCGCCTATCTTCAGGTTCACGCCTTGGGTGCCGCTGATACCGGAAGCCTGGCCGACGCTGTTTTTGTGCGCGTAACCGCCCTCCAGTTTCAGTGTCGGCTTGTAGTCAGTCCCGCCCAGCTTGGTGTTCTCGGCCACTTTATCCTTGTCCGCCGGCACAGCCTTCTTGCCCGTCAGGCCGAGGTCAACATCAACCTTGAAACGGGTCTGGCTGTCCTGGCGACTTTCCACGTTCAGGTCCCCGTCGACCTTGCCGCTGACGGTCGTCGCCTCAATCCGTGCCCCCGTCAGATGGGCATCCCCCGCGCTGCTCAACACCACGCCGTCTGCCTTGATCTGGCTGTTCTGCTGGGTCGTGCCTTGCCGGTAATCCACGCCGACCTTGGCCCCGGCATTGAAGCCGTGATCACTCGTGGCGACGTTCTTTTCATCCGCGACGACCGGTGTGCTATTGCTCAGGTTACCGCCAGCATTCAGTGCCACGTTCCAGTTAGTGCGGTTTTGTGTGGACTCGGCCGACTCCTGGAGGATGCCGCCGCGCTGCGCATCGAGGCTGACGTTCGGGGCGTTGACCTGGGTGCCTTGCAGGTGGATCGCGTCACCGCCGAGGGCGATGTTGTCCTGGCTGTTGAGTGTGCCACCGGTCAAGGTCCGGGTCGTTTCATTGACCCGACCGATATTGAAATTGCCGCTCACGTTGCCGCCCTGATCAGCACTTTTTTCCGTGCTGGTTTTGCTGCCGCCCACCTTGAGGCCGCCGCCGAGGTTGCTGCCGGTCGCGGTGTGGGTATCGGTTGCCGCTTGCAGATCGAGTCTGCCGCCAGCCTTCAGGTCAATGCCGCCCAGCGTGTCGACCTTGGTCCCTTGCAGGATCTGATCGCCGCCGCTGCTCAGCAGCACTGGACCTTTGCCCTGAATGCTCGCCACTTGGGCCTGACTGTCCTGAGTCTGTTTGTCGGCGTGATCAAGCTGGAAACCAGCGCCAAGATCGACATTGGTGCCGTTGGTGCCCGGCGCAGTGCCGACGCTCAACGAGCCGTTGCCGCGCAGGCTGGAGGTGTCGCTGCTCTGGCGATCAGTGGCCTGATTCAGCGCCAGTTCACCGCCGGTCTTGATCGAAACACCGCCCTGCCCGCCATCGAAATGGCTGCCTTCGAACTGTCCATCGCGACGCAGGTTGATGGTCACCCCTTCGCTGCCGGCATAGTTGCCGACTACCGCGGTGGACGTGTCCTTGCGCGTCTGGCTGCTGCCGCCCGCACCACTGCCAGCGACGTTCACGTCCTCACCGGTCTTGGTGTAGACCCGCACGTCAGCCTTGGCGTCCAGCGCCTGATCGGCGCTGTTGTGGGTGTTACTCGCGGCGGTTGCCACCAAGGTATCGGCGTTGATGTTTACCTTGCCCGCGCTCGCCTGGTACTGAGTGCCTTGGTCCAGCAGCGTCCCGGCCACGTTCACGTCCACGGTGCCGCCCTTGAACTGGCTGACCACGGCGGTGCTGTTTTGCTCGGTGTGGCTGGCGTTCTGATGACCGATTGCAACGTCGATGCCCACGTTGGGCTGACCGAGATTGGCCAGCGCATCCTTGTCCGGCACCTTGCCGGCCAGCACGTCCTTGACCGCACCGGCAATCGGCCGGGCAATGTCCTTGTACTCGACGTTGGCGCCGATGTCCGCCGACCAGTTGCTGTCTTTATGGGTGCTGCTGTCGGTGTTGTTCGCAGCGCGATTGTCGACCTCAGCGGCAGCGACATTCAGGCCTTTGCCGGCATCCAGACGCGCGCCTTCGGTGGTGAGTGTGCCGGCGTTGATGTTCAGGTTCCCGCTGCTCTGCACACCCGTGGTTTGCGCGGTGGTTTTGCCGGTGGTGTCTTGCGAGGTGGTGTGCGCGAAATCAATGCCACTGCCAGCGCGGTCGAGGCCGCCGGTGTAGTAGAAGCCGCCGCTGGTGCCGGTTTTATCGGTCGAGGTGCTGTGGCTGTCCTGCTCGGCCAGCAGCGAGACGTTCTTGCCGGTTAGCGTTGCGTCGCCGTGGGTGGCGTTGACCTCGGCGCCTTTGAGCGTCAGGTCGCCGCCCGCCGCCAGTTGCACAGTGCCGCCGCTGAGGCTTGAGCCCTGCTGCTTGATGTCGTTGCCGGTCACGGTTTGCTGCTTGTCTTCGTAATGCACACCGGCACGATACTGGCCGGCGTCGGGGCCGTTTTCCCTGGCGTAGGCATCGAAACCGCGCGTCTCGGTGGTCGTGCTGCTGTCGCGAGTGTCTTGTGCGGAATGCACCTTCACATCCCCCGCCGCGTCAGCACTCAGGGTGCCGCCCGCCTTGACCGTGGAACCGGCCACCTCAATGTCCTTGGCGCTCTTGAGCGTAAGGTTGCTGTCCGACGTCAGCTCGCTGCGCACCGTGCTGCTGTCCTTGGCGCTCTGCCGGGCTTCGTCCTTGGTAATGCCGAAGAACTTGCTGTCCTTGTCGTGGCTGTTGGTGTGAGAGGTGTTTTGCACGCCATCGATTACCAGCGAACCCTTGTCGCTGATGACGCTGGATTCGGTGCCGCCGCGCACCTGGCTGCCGCTGATGCGCACGTCGTCCGCCTTGACGATCAGCTTGCCGGCCGCGTTGATTTTACTGCCCTGGTGCTGAGTCTTGCCCTGATCGGCGTCTCCGGTTTTGCCGAAGAAACCGCCGCCCACCAGATCGCCCGAATAACGGTTGTCGCTGCTGCGCTGAGTGCGACTGCCGCTGGTGATTTCCACCTGTTTGCCCGCGAGGTGGATGTCACCGGCGCTGTTCAACTCAGCCCCTTCGGAGCGCAACAACGCGGCGGTCTGCAGGGCGATGTTGCCGCCCTTCAGTTGGCTGGTGATGCTGCGCTGTTCTTCGCTGCTCGTGTCCCAATTGGCTTTCCACAGGTGTTTACGGTGATTGCCCTGATCGGTCTGGGTGTGGCTTTCGGTGGCGGCGCTCAGGCGTAAATCGCCGCTGCTTTGCACGCTCAGATTTTTCGCTGCTTCGACCTTGGCCGCTTTCAGCTCGGTGTCACCGGCGGACGACAATTGCGCGTCTCGGCTGGCGAGAATCTGGCTGCCGTGCTGGCGTGAATCGCTGTCGGTCTGCGTGCGGTCGTAGGTTTCCCAGGTGATGCCGATGGTGCTGTTGTTCCAGTTTTCGCGTTTTTCCTGGAGACGGCGGCTTTCGACGGTGGTCAGGGTCAGGTTGCGTCCGGCGTCGAGTTTGACGTCGCGACCACTGACGTCGGCGGCCGCCAGGGTCAGGTCCTTGCCGCTGTGCAAGTCGACGTCGCCCTGGCTGCTGTGTACACCTGCCCGGACCACCTCGATGCTGTCGGAAACGGCTTGGCCACTGATGCTCAAATCGCCTGCCGAGCGAATCTGCACGCCCTCGCGGCCCGCGACCTGCACCGGCCCGACCCGCACACCCGCGCCTTCGGCGGTGCTGACGATGTTGATGCGTCCAGCCTGCATGGCGCCAAACAGGCTGGCGTCGATGCGTTGATCGGTGGTGTTGCCGGCCGGGTCCACGGTTTTCACCTGGCCCGAGGCGTAATCCACCTGATTGCGGCCGACGGTGAGGTTCAGTTGATCCCGGGCGTTGAGGCTGCCCTGACTGTCGATGCGCGGGGCGATCAGATTGATCGAGCCCTCACGGTTTTGCAGGCCCGCGCCCTGAATCTGCAACGTCCCGGTGGCATCACGGGTACTCAGGGCTTGCAGCTTGCCGTCGTTCAATTCGGGACGCCCGACTACCAGATTGGCGTTCGGTGTGTTGATGAAACTGCCGCCGTTCACCGAAATGCCGTTGGGGTTGGCCAACACATAATCGGCGGCGCGACCGAAGATTTCCTGGGCACCGTTGATAGCCGACGCGTTGCGGCTGACCACTTCGTTGAGGATCACGCTCGCAGCCTGGCCCTGGAGCTGCGGGTTGGCGGCCAGTTGCCCGGCGAGCTGGGATTGCCCGGCCTGCAAGGCGTTGTTCAACACCAGGCCCTGGCGATCGACGTTGTAGTCGAGGAACTGGTTATGCGACAGGCCCGAGCCATTGGGCGCAACGATATTGACGATCGGCACGCCGCCCTGGGTTTGCAGTTGCGCGGTGCCGCCGGGGCCCGGCGCGACCACCACGCCACCCGCGAGGGCGTTGGGCAGATGGGCAATCAGGAACAGGCTGGCAATCGCCCAGCGCAGTTTTCCCCGAGGGGAAAGATGGAACGCAAATGTTTGTTCAGGCATAGGAACCTCTCAATAAAAGTGCGGCATCACGTTGCGCGTTGGGATGAATGCCGAGGCTGTCGCGCACAGGTCCGACGGCTGAATGTGTGTCGGGGAAGTCGGTGGTCATATCTGCAACCCCACGCGCATCAGCCAGGTCTCTGGCTCGTGCCTTAAACCGCTGGGGGTGTTGAGGCTGCGTTGGTAATCGACGTCCACTTGCAGGTTTTTCCAGCTCAGGTTGACCCCGGCGCTGGCCCCGCTCAGGCGTTGCCCCTGGGCGCCGTGGTCGGCCTTGATCCAGCCGTTGTCCAGCCCCAGGCGCGGGGTGACCCGCACCGGCCAATCGCTGCGCAACGGCAGGCGCAAGGTGTTGCGCCAGATCGCGCCGCTGGCACCGGACGCACTGTTGACCCGGTAACCGCGTACGGCGGAATCGTCGGTGCCGAGCAGTTGTTCGATGGCCGGCAGCGGATCGGGGCTGTACTGCACGTTCAACTGGCTTTGCCATTGCCATGTCTGCTGACCGAACCGACCGTTGCGCCACTGGCTGAGACCGGCGCGGTACTTGCGAAACTGCGCCTTGGGCAAGTTGTTGACCTGGCGCTGTGCATCGTCATCGGCACCAAGCCAGCGCAGGCCCTGGGCGTAATTGACGTCCAGGTTCCACACGGCGCTGTTGAGCCAGAACAGGTTCAAACCGGCTTCGGCCACGGTCAGGGTCGGGCTCTGGATACCGAGGCGAATGTTCTCCAGATAACTGTCGACGTCTTTGTGGGCCAGTTGCAGGTTGGCGCTGAGCTGACGGCTTTGATCGCGCCACAACACCCGGTCCGCACGCACGCTGAGCTGGTCGGTGATGCCGCTGCTGTGGAATTTCAGGGTGCTGAGTTTGAACGGCGCGCGGTATTCGGCATGGCTGGCGAATACGCTGTAGGTCCAGTAACCGTAGGGAATGGCGTAATAAACGCTGGCGTTGCGGCTGTAGCGATCGCCGCGATTGAGGGTGTCGCTGACGCTCACGTTGAGGGCGTCATTGAGCTCCAGCGGACTGTCGAGGCTCAGGCTCAAGGTGTCGCGATCACGCCCGGTGCTGGCGCTGCCGAGGTTGTCGACGCCCAGGCCCAACGCCCAGCGAGACTGACCGCTGGTGCGCGAGCGCAGGATGATCCGCGAGGCGCCGGGTTGCGTGCCGGGGGCGATGTCAGCCGTCAGGTCAAGCGAACGCAAGCGGTTCAGCTGATCCAGACCTTGCTCAAGATCGCGCAGGTACAGCGGCTTGCCGAGCATTCCGGGGAAGGCCCCGCCGAGGGACACCGGCAGGCTCTGGTCGGCCAGTTCGATGGACTCGACGTAACCTTCATCGACCACGATATCCAGCGATTGCCCGGCGGCCGGAGCGCTGCGCAGGTAGGGCCGACTGGCGATGTACCCCGCGTCCACATACAGGCCGGTGATGGTCGCCAGCAGATGGTTGATCTGGCCGACGCCCATGCACGACGACAGTTGCGGCTTGATCCGCTCGTTGAGTGTCTGGCTGCTAATCAGGGAAACGCCACCGACGCGCGTGCCACTTAGGGGCCAGCAGCGTTCATCGGCGGGCACACTGGCGGGGACGGCTGGCACGACCGGCGCAGGACCAAAACTTCCGCGTTCCAGTTGCCGACGGCGCTGGTCCAGTTGCAGTTGTTGCAGGTCGCGCTGTTGCTGTTGTTGCTGGCGCAGCACTTCCTGGCCTGGTGCGGAAGGCTCTGCCGCCTGGAGTGCAGAAGCACTCAGGCTCAACAACGAAGCCAACAACAGCGTGCAAGCCGAGGAACTTCGACGAGGCACAACGCGAAACGAATACGGCACTCAACATCCTTGTCATTATCAAATGGCTTAATGCCATCCCATCAATGCGAGTGATAGTCAGATCGTTCCTACGCAAATGCAAGACGCGTCCTACAACGCTTACATTTCTTAAACAATTGGTTTCCTTGCTGACAACGCCAACAACAAGGCGAACGCGCCGCACAGCCACAAGGTCTCGCCCAACGCCTGGCCCCAGGCGGCGAGCATCAACCCACCGCCGATCAACAGGTAATAGAGCAAACCGAACAGCGCACCGGCCGTGCCCAGTCGATCGCCGTAGTGGGCCAACGCAGAGCCGAGGATGTTCGGGATCGCCAGGCCGAACGCCAGCACCACCAGCAGCATCGGCAGTACAAACAGCGCGCTTTCTTCCAGCAGCCATACGCCACTGGCACCTATCCACATCAGCGCACCCGCCAACTGGATCAGCTGCGGACCACTCGCGCCTCGACGCAGCAATCGTTTGTTGAGCCACGCGCCGAGGCCCGAACCCAGGGCCAGGATCACCCCGCTGTAACCAAACCATTGCGCACTCAAACCCAGCCGCTGAAACATGAACGGGCCGAGGCTGTAGTAGCTGAACAAGGCAATGTTGAACAGCGCCACCAACAGCGTCGCGCGCCAGATATCGCGGTCTTGCAGCATTCTCCACAGCGTCTCGAGCAGCGCGGGTGTCGTGACATTTTGCGGGCGGGTTTCCGGCAAGGTCCGCAGGCACCACAGCCATAACGCCGAGGACAACAGCAACAGGCTTACCAGCACGCCTCGATAGCCGAACGCTTGCACAAGACTCGCCCCGGTGAACAGGCCTATTGCAGGGCTGGCCGCCAGCGCGATGCCCATCACCGAAAACACCTGCGCCAGTTCTGCCCCCTTGAAGCGGTCACGCAACAGGGTTTGCGTGACGACCGAGCCTACCGCGGCACCGAACGCGGCCAGCGCCTGGGCCATCAGCAACGCATCGAATGTGCGGGCGTTCAGCGCCAGCACCGAGGCACCGGCATACAACGCCAGCCCGGCCAGCATTGAGGGGCGAAGGCCGATGCGGTCGCACATCCGCCCCCACACCACTACCCCGAAGGCGAATGCCAGAAAATACACCGACAGGGTTTGCGCCGCTTGTTGCGGGGCGACGGCAAAGGTTTGGCCGATATCCGCCAGTGCCGGGCTGTAAAGGGTTTGGGCGATCTGCGGAAACATCAGCAACGCAATCGCCAGAATCAACAGGCTTTTGGATTTCATAACGACTTCACTATTCAAGAAAAACTGGCGAGCAGCTTAAAGAGCGGTGACTGACGTATTATCCGAACCCTGACATTTAATCGTTGAAATCGGACAATCATGGCCTGGCTAGATGCACACACACGATTCAATCCCGACCGTTACTCGGCGTCGGTGGTCGGCATCGCCGCGACTTTGGGCGACCATGATTCCGGACTGCATCGACATGAGCGCGGCCAGTTGCTGTTCACCCGCCAAGGCTGCACGCGCATCACCCTCGCGCAGCAGTTGTGCCTGTTGCCGCCCTCCCGTGCGGCGTGGATTCCACCGGGGGTTGAACACCGCGCCGTGATGCAGCAAAGCGTCGACTACCGCTCCATTTATCTCACCGCGGATGTGTGCGCCGAGCTGCCGCAGCAGGTCTGCGTGATTGAAGTCAGCCCGTTGTTGCGAGCGGTGCTGGAACCGATCGCGCTCGCCGACTTCGACACCGATTGGCTGCAGGGCAAATTCGTTCACTTGCTGGGTCTTTGCCTGAGCGAAATTCGCGATGCGAAGCAGCAATCGATGCTGTTGCCTCTGCCGACGGACAAACGCCTGGCGCCGCTCCTGGCAACGCCCGAGCACCTGCCGCCGGAACTTCAGGTGCTGGAAAAACAGATCGGCGCCAGCGGCCGCACCATCGGGCGAATCTTCCAGCGCGAAACCGGCATGAGTTATCAGCAATGGCGCCAACAGTGGCGGCTGATGCGCGCCATGGAGCTGCTCGCCACCGGACGCAGCATCAGCTACAGCGCGTTCGAAACCGGCTTTGTCAGTGACAGCGCGTTTATCGCGTTTTTCAAGGACATGACCGGCATTACCCCCGGTAACTGGCTCAAGTAAGTACCTGAAGACCGGCAGCAGAAATCATTTGCCACAAAATATTACCTGCGTCATATTACATGCGTAATAAAGACCCGTTTCCCATAGGTATTCACTCAATGACCAGCATGCCCAGCCTCGAACCAGACGTTGCTGTCCCGGTGAGCACACCCAAGCCTCCCCTGCTCAAACGGTTGATCCTGCTGACGGCGGCCATCGCGGCCCTGGTGTTTGCCGGGCTGTACGCGACGCACTGGTGGACCGCCGGGCGTTTCATTGAAGAAACCGACGATGCCTATATCGGTGGTGATGTGACGGTAATCGGCCCGAAAGTCGCGGGGTACATCGAAGAAGTACTGGTCACCGACAATCAGAAGGTCAAGGCCGGCGACGTGCTCATCCGCCTCGACTCCCGTGACTACCGCGCCAACCTGGCCAAGGCCGAAGGCGCGGTGGCTGCCGAAGAAGCGTTGCTGGCCAACCTCGACGCCACCGAACAATTGCAACACGCGGTGATCGGCCAGGCCCGCGCCGGCATCGATGCCGCCGGCGCCGAAACCGCTCGCTCTCGGGACGACAATGCGCGCTACAAAAAACTGGTCGGCAGCAATGCGGTCTCGGTGGAAAGCGCCCAACGCGCCGACGCCACTTTCAAAACGGCTCAGGCCCTCAGTTCACGGGCCCAGGCCGAGCTACTGGCGGCGCAACGGCAGCTGAACGTGATCGCAACGCAAAAACAGCAAGCCCGCGCCGCGCTGATGCAGGCCCACGCCGAACGTGATCTGGCGCAATTGAACGTCAGTTACACCGAACTGAAGGCCCCGGTGGACGGCGTGATCGGCAATCGCCGGGCGCGAACCGGTGCCTACGCCCAGGCCGGTTCGCAACTGCTGTCGGTAGTGCCGTCCAGCGGTCTGTGGGTCGATGCCAACTTCAAGGAAGATCAACTGGCGCGCATGATTCCGGGGCAGCGGGTGGTCATTCATGCCGACGTGCTTTCCGGGCAGGAATTTCACGGTCATCTGGGCAGCCTCGCGCCGGCCAGTGGCTCACAGTTCAGTGTGCTGCCACCGGAAAACGCCACCGGCAACTTCACCAAAATCGTTCAGCGCGTGCCGGTAAGAATCATCCTTGATCCGGCCGATGGCGTGCTCGGCCATCTGCGTCCGGGCCTGTCGGTGACCGCCGAAGTGGACACCCGCAAAGAACCCGAATCCCCGGCCGTGGCCAGCGCGCCATGAGCCGCGCCCTCGCCGCCCCAGCGCAACCGTTCAATGCTGCCAGTATGGCGACGGCGACCAAGGTCTTCGCCTTCGCCACCATGTGCATCGGCATGTTCATTGCGCTGCTGGATATCCAGATCGTCTCCGCCTCGTTGCGTGACATCGGCGGCGGGCTCTCGGCCGGCACCGATGAAACGGCGTGGGTGCAAACCAGTTATCTGATCGCCGAGATCATCGTGATCCCGTTGTCGGGCTGGTTGTCGCGGGTGTTCTCGACGCGTTGGCTGTTTTGCGCTTCAGCGGTGGGTTTCACCTTGGCCAGCCTGCTCTGCGGCGCGGCCTGGAACATCCAGAGCATGATCGCCTTCCGTGCCCTGCAAGGCTTTCTCGGTGGTTCGATGATCCCGCTGGTGTTCACCACTGCATTCTTTTTCTTCACCGGCAAACAACGGGTGATCGCGGCCGCGACCATCGGCGCAGTGGCTTCGCTGGCCCCGACGCTCGGACCGGTGATTGGTGGCTGGATCACCGACATTTCGTCCTGGCACTGGCTGTTCTACATCAACCTGGTACCGGGGATTTTCGTCGCAGTGGCGGTGCCGATGCTGGTGAAAATCGACCAGCCGGAATTGTCGCTGCTCAAAGGCGCCGACTACTTGAGCATGGTGTTCATGGCGCTGTTTCTCGGTTGCCTGGAATACACCCTCGAAGAAGGCCCACGCTGGAACTGGTTCAGCGATAGCACCATTCTGACCACGGCATGGATCAGCGGACTGGCCGGCCTGGCGTTCATCGGTAGAACCCTGCACGTCGCCAACCCGATCGTCGATTTGCGCGCCTTGAAAGACCGTAACTTCGCCCTTGGCTGCTTCTTTTCGTTCGTCACCGGCATCGGCCTGTTCGCCACCATTTACCTGACGCCGCTGTTTCTCGGCCGGGTGCGTGGCTATGGCGCACTGGACATTGGTCTGGCGGTTTTCTCCACCGGGGTGTTCCAGATCATGGCGATTCCGCTGTACGCCTTTCTGGCCAACCGCATCGATCTGCGCTGGATCATGATGATCGGCCTTGGGTTGTTCGCGTTGTCGATGTGGGATTTCAGCCCGATCACCCATGACTGGGGGGCTAAGGAGTTGATGTTGCCGCAAGCACTGCGCGGGATTGCCCAGCAACTGGCGGTGCCGCCAGCGGTGACGTTGACCTTGGGTGGTCTGGCACCGGCGCGGCTCAAACATGCTTCGGGGTTATTCAACCTGATGCGAAACCTGGGTGGCGCCATCGGCATTGCCGCGTGCGCGACCATTCTGAATGACCGCACCAACCTGCACTTCACCCGGTTGGCAGAAAACCTCAACAGCACCAATGAAGCACTGAATCAGTGGCTGTCCCAGGTCGGCAACAACTTCGCCGCCCTCGGCCAAAGCGGTGACGTGGGCGTCACCGCCAGCCTGCATCAGCTGTGGCTGCTGACCTACCGCGAAGCGCAGACGCAAACCTACGGTGACGCGTTTTTGATGATTATGGTCTGCTTCATCATCGCCACGGCGATGGTGCCCTTGATGCGCAAGGTGCAACCACCGGCCGCGCCGTCAGCAGACGCTCACTGATCAGGCTTGAGGCATTTTGCGCAAACCTACCGCCAGACGGTTCCAGGCGTTGATCGTGGTAATGGCCACGGTCAAGTCGACCAGTTCCTTCGGGCTGAACTCGGACGCCGCCAGTTCGTAGTCCTCATCAGGCGCGTGAGTCTGGCTCAGCAGGGTCAAGGATTCAGTCCACGTCAGCGCCGCACGTTCACGTGGGGTGAAGAACGGCGTTTCACGCCAGGCCGACAATGTGTACAGACGGCGTTCGTCTTCACCGCCCTTGCGGGCATCGGCGCTGTGCATATCCAGGCAAAAGGCGCAGCCGTTGATTTGCGAAGTGCGCAGCTTGACCAGTTCGATCAGGGTCTTTTCCAGCGGCAGCTTCGAAACAGCGCCTTCCAGCGCGATCATGGCTTTGAGTGCATCTGGAGAGGCGGTGTAGAAATCGATGCGAGGTTTCACGGTGGACTCCAGTAGCAAGTGGGGGTGGAGCTAAGTTAGTCCCCCCCACGCCTCTCACAAATAGCCAACATCGCAGAAATCGAGGAGGCCATTGGATGTGCCGAGGATGGATTGGCGATCTGTGGTGAGCCTCTCACCAAAAATCCCTACGCCCGATTCCGCAACCACCGTAAAAACCCTTTCTTCTCCACCACCTTCGGCACTTCCTGGGTCAGGGTCTGCGCCTTGTGCAAGCGGAAATCCAGCAACGCCTTCATCGCTTCGCTGATGTCATGGCGCGCATCCAGGCACGGTTTGAGGTAGTCCTTCTCGATGCGATACAAGCTGCAGGCCGTCTTGGCGCTGAACGCCGCCGGCAACGCGGTATCGGACAAAATCCCGCCCTCGCCGATCACCTCGCCCGGCCCCATGCGCCCGGATTCGAACTTGACCCCGCCCCGGCTCAACTGCACCGATACCACACCCGATTCGATGATGAACAGGTGATCGCTGACCTCCCCCGCCGGCAGGATCATGTCACCGGCGCGGAAGGTTTGCAGGGTCATGTTCTGGCTGAAGGTTTCTTTCTCTTCCTGACGCAGGGTCGAGAAAATATTCGAGCTGTCCAGCAACGCCCGGGGCCGTGACAGGCCGGCCGGCGCGTTGGATTCGACGTTCGACAACAGACTGACACCGGACGCCTGTAAGTGCCGGTATGCCAGGTCGAACAGCAGATTGCGCACTATGCGCTTCTGATCCATGGAGACCACGAAGCCGCTGATTTCGTACTCTACACCACTGGCGCTGGAGCCTTTCAACGCGACACATGGCGCCGGTTTGCTCAGCAGATAACGGCAACCCTGCATCGCCCGCTCCAGCGCGTCGAGCACCGTTTGCGGGCGCGCGTGCGGGCTCAGTTGCAGGCTGATCGAGACGCCAAACATATCGCTCGGCCGGCTGAAATTGATGATCTTGGCCTTGGCCGCCAGCGAGTTGGGAATCACCGCCATGCTGCCCTGGGACGTTTGCAGGCGAGTGGCGCGCCAGTCGATGTCGGTGACCCGGCCTTCGGTGCCGTCGATGGAGATCCAGTCATCCAGTTGATAGGGTTTGGTGGTGTTGAGGACGATCCCGGAGAACACATCGCTGAGGGTGCTTTGCAAAGCCAGGCCGACGATGATCGCCAACGCACCGGAGGTGGCGAGCACGCCTTTGACCGGCAGTTCGAGCACATAGGCCAGGGCGGCGATGACGGCGATCAGAAAGATCACCGCACCGAGCAGATCCTGCAGCAACCGCCCGGTGTGCCCGACCCGTTGCATCATCAGCGCACCGATCAGCACCGTCAACGTGCGCGCGGCGAACAGCCACCAGCCTATCTGCAACCCCGTGGCCGCAAGGTGCAGTGGTACGTTGTCGGCCCAGGGTGCCGGCTCCAGCGGGTTCATGCCTTCGTTGAACAACAGGACGCTGAACAACGCAAAAATCACCAGCCGCACGACCAGTTTCCAGTTGCTGCCGTGGGCACTGATCAAGCGCCACAAGCCGAGATCGATCAGGATCAGGACCATTGCGCTGATCAATGGGTGATGGGTAAGCAGTGACAGCATCAAACAACTCCAGCGAGGGCCAATGGCGCGAAGATCTCACAGATTGGGCACAGTGTAGGAGTGTTTGATGCCGGGTTCTGGCAGCACAACAATAAGTTCAATCGCTCATCTGGCCGAAACGGCCGGACTGGAAGTCGGCAAAGGCCTGATGAATCTCTTGCTCGCTGTTCATCACGAACGGGCCGTGGCCAACAATCGGTTCGTCGATCGGCTCGCCGCTGAGCAGCAACACCACGGCGTCGTCATTGGCTTCCAGGCTGAGCTGGTGCCCATCGCGTTCGAACAACGCCAACTGCCCTTCACGCATAAGTTCCTGGCCGTTGACCTCAACCGTGCCGCGCAGCACCACCAGCGCGGTATTGCGACCTTCGTGCAGGTCGAGGCTCAACAACTTGCCGCCATTGAGGCGCAGATCCCAGACGTCGATCGGCGTGAACGTGCGCGCCGGACCGGTGTGTCCCTCAAACTCGCCCGCGATCAAGCGCAGGCTGCCGGCCCCATCCTTGAGCGGGAGGCTCGGGATGTCGCCATCGAGAATCGTCTGGTAACCGGCATCGGCCATTTTGTCCCTGGCCGGCAGGTTGACCCACAGCTGCACCATTTCCAGGGTGCCGCCGGTCTTGGCGAACCCTTCGGAGTGGAACTCCTCGTGGAGAATCCCCGACGCTGCGGTCATCCATTGCACATCGCCAGGGCCAATCTTGCCGCCGCTGCCGGTGGAGTCGCGGTGCTCCAGTTCGCCCTTGTAAACGATCGTCACGGTTTCAAAACCGCGATGCGGATGCTGACCCACGCCACGACGTTCGGTGGTCGGGGTGAATTGCGCAGGGCCAGCATGATCGAGCAGCAAAAACGGGCTGATGTGTTGGCCCAGGTTGTCGTAGGAAAACAGCGTGCGAACCGGGAAACCGTCGCCGACCCAGTGGGTCCGCGGGCTGGTGTAAATACCGATGATGTTTTTCATCCTGCCTCCAAATTCGTTGTGTGACGCAATGGACCCAGCTTAAGACCGAACCCTTTGATCCACTAGACTGCGAAAATCAGCCTGAGCGTTCTATCTGGAGAACGATGGTTAAGCTTTCGTCATTGCTTGAGGACTCGACACACGGAGCTGGCGGAGTTTTTATTTCGGACATAATATCGATCCGGATTACAACCATAATATCCGCTCCCGCCTGAGGACCTCATCATGCAAAGCCCCAACCGCGACGCCACCCTCGCCCAATGGATCGCCCAGGAACAGGCCATGCGCTCGCGCCTGGCCAAGCCGGGCAGCCTGTCCATGGCCGAGGTCAGCGCGCTGTCGCCCGCCGAGTTTTTCGAGGGCATCGGCGACGGAGCACTGCCTTCACCGCCCATCGGCGCCTTGATGGATTTCATCCCCATCAAATGGTCGGCCGGGCTGTTCATTTTCCAGGGCACACCGGATTCGCGGCACTACAACCCGCTGGGCAGCGTGCATGGCGGCTATGCGGCGACCTTGCTGGATTCGTGCATGGGCTGTGCGATTCATACGCAGCTGAAGAAGGGCCAGGGGTATACGACGCTGGATTTGCGCATCAGCTATGTCCGCGCGTTGACCGGTGCCAGCGGACCGGTTCGGGCCGAAGGGAAAATTGTGCATCTGGGCCGTTCCACCGCACTGGCCGAGGGGCGAATTTATGATGTGGATGGGCGGTTGTATGCGACGGGGTCGACGACTTGCATGATTCTTGAGGCTCGGGGATAAGTTCCGAGACCGAGTCGCGGCCTTCGCGGGCAAGCCTCGCTCCTACAAACGCAACGCCGCCCCCTGTAGGAGCGAGGCTTGCCCGCGAAGACGGCAGACCCGACACCCTCAATTCTCCAGGCGCCCCCCCGATTCATGACTTGCGGTAAACATTGCTTTGCCCATCCAGCGGTTTTTCCCAGGAAGGCAGCCGGGGATACTCCTGTCCATTCCCACTGCAACCCCTGGAGTCATTGATGTCTATTCCCGCATTCGGTCTCGGTACCTTTCGCTTGCAAGGCCAGGTGGTCATCCATTCGGTGAGCACCGGCCTCGCGCTGGGCTACCGGGTGATCGACACCGCGCAAATCTACGAAAACGAAGCCGAGGTCGGCGAGGCCATTGCCGCCAGCGGTATCGCCCGTGAAGAATTGTTCATCACCAGCAAAATCTGGGTCGCCAACTTCGCCAAAGACCGGTTGATCGACAGCCTCAAAGAGAGCCTGCGCAAACTGCAAACCGACTACCTGGACCTGACGCTGATCCACTGGCCGTCCCCGGAAGATCAAGTGCCGGTCGAGGAGTTCATGGGCGCCTTGCTCGAAGCCAAGCGACTGGGCCTGACCCGGCAGATCGGTGTCTCCAACTTCACCGTCGAGCTGATGCAACAGGCGATTGCAGCGGTCGGTGCCGAGAACATTGCCACCAATCAGATCGAGTTGCACCCGTACCTGCAAAACCGCAAGGTGGTTGAGTTTGCTCAGCGTCAGGGCATCCAGATCACGTCCTACATGACCCTGGCCTACGGCGAAGTATTGAAAGACCCGGTGATTCAGCAAATCGCCGAGCGCTTGCAGGCCACCCCGGCGCAAATCACGCTGGCCTGGGCCATGCAACTGGGTTACGCGGTCATCCCCTCTTCCACCAAACGCGCCAACCTGCAAAGCAATCTGCAAGCCTGTGCCCTGCAATTGAGCGAAGCCGACATGGTGTTGATCGCAGGCCTGGATCGCGGCCATCGATTGACCAGCCCCAAAGGCATCGCGCCGCACTGGGATTAAGCGTCAGCCCGACTCAAGGCTCTTATCGAGACTTAGCATGGCGTGCTGCAATCGATCGACGGCCTCGTCGATCAATGTCGCGCGCCCTTCGCCGCACGCGCGCTCCAGCGCCTCGCAACACTCGATCAGCCGTTGGGCCCGGACCATGCGCGCACCGCCCTTGATGCGGTGCGCCAGGTTTCGCAGATCAGGGAGATTGTTGCCGGCATGTGCTTCAAGCAGATGTTCACGGTCATCCCGATTGGTCACGGCCAGTTCACGCAGCAATTGATTGATCAACGTCCGGTCTTCACCGACGTATTGCTCCAGCTCGCTCAAGTCGATCGGCGACGACGAAGGTTGTTCGCGCGTCGTCTCTACAAACCTGTCGGCCAACCACCCACTCAGATCCGCCAGCCGAATGGGTTTGAACAGGCAGTCATCCATGCCCGCTTCAAGGCACCGGACCTTTTCCTCGCGCTGCGCATTGGCGGTAAAACCCAGGATCAGCGTCGGCGGCAGGCCTTGCGTGCGCTCTTCATCGCGTATCGCACCGGTCAATTCATAACCGCTGCGGTTCGGCATGTTGCAGTCAGTGATGACCACATCGAACTCGTGGCCACGCCACAGCTCCAGCCCTTGCTCGCCATCCTCGGCCTCCATCACGCGATGCCCCAGATAGCTCAATTGACTCGAGAGCAACAGGCGATTGGGCGGGTAATCGTCAACCACCAGAATAGTCAGTGGCCGGGTGGGTAACGGCGATCCTCCGTCCACTGATTCACAAGGTGGCAACGCTTCCAACACCATCAGCGAAAGACTGATGTCGACTTGCGAGCCCTGGCCGAGGACGCTGTGCAGCACCAGCCGTCCGCCCATCATTTCGCACAACGTGCGACTGATCACCAACCCCAGCCCGGACCCCTTGCGGGCGGATTGCTGGCTGTTGCCGCCCTGAACGAACGGACTGAACAACCGCTTCTGGTCAGCTGCGCTGATGCCAATGCCGGTGTCTTCAATGCGCACATTGACCGCCAGATGCCCCGACAATCCGGGCACCACACTCAACGTCAAACTCACCTCGCCTTCACGGGTGAATTTGATCGCATTGCTCAACAGGTTGGACAGCACCTGCTTGAAGCGCGTGGGGTCGATCAGCACGTCACGATCGCTGCGCGGGTCCAGCTCGACACGCCATCCCAGGTTTTTCTGCCGTGCCAACCCTTCGAAAACCCGGCAGACCGACTCCACCAGTGCCCGCAGATTCGCGCGTTCAGGCGTCAGGGATAAATGCCCGGACTCGATGCGGGCGATGTCGAGGATATCGCCGATCAACGCCAGTAACTGTTGCGCGGCCGCTGACGCGACTTCAAGGGCCGTACGGTCTGCCACGCCCTCTTCTGCCCGCTTCCAGGCCATTTCCAGAAACCCGATCAGGGCATTCATTGGTGTGCGGATTTCATGGCTCATGGTCGCCAGAAACGTGGTCTTGGCACGGTTGGCATCGTCCGCCGCGTCCTTGGCCTCCTGCAATTGCTGCACCCACTGCTGGCGCTGGCGAATCTGCCGACGCTGCCAGGCAATCCAGCCCAGCGCCAGCAACAACAACGCCCCGGCCGCGGCAAATGCCTGCAAAATACCTTGGCGATGACGCAGCCAATAACTGTCCTCGACCACCGCATCATTGCTCCAGCGGGCGACCAACGCATCCATCTCTTCGGGCGAAATACTCAGCAACGCCTTGTTCAAAATCGAGTGCAACTCCGGTTCATCGCGGGTGGTTGCCATGGTGATGCGCGCCGGTTCATCGCCCACGGTGCTGCTGATCCGTAAACGGCCCTGGTAATACCGGGCTATCAGGTAACGGGTGATGAACAATGAGCTGAGCGCGGCATCGGCCTGTCCCTTCGCCACCAATTCCAGTCCTTGAGACGGGTTTTGTACGTCCACCATCTGCACATCGGGTGCCTGTTCCTGAATAAACGCGCGCATCGGGTGACGGGGATAAATCGCCAGTCGTTTGCCAGCCAGATCGTCCAGCGTCTCCGGGCTACCGGAAGTTGTATTACGGACTAGCATGTACGGATTGGTCACATAGGACCGGGTAAAGTGCAGCTCACCGACGCCTTCGGTCGTGGGGATGATGGCGGGCAAGATGTCGATCTCGCCGGCCTTGAGTCGCTCGATCAGCTGATCCAGGGTCTGCCCTCGCACCACGTTGAAGTTCAAACCGCTGCGCTGACTGATCAGCTTCAGCAATTGCGCCGTCAACCCACTGAATCGCCCCCCGTGATCGTAGAACGTCAAGGGCGCAAAACCCTCCACAGCCCCCACATTGACGGTCGGATGCTGATCCAACCAGCGCTGTTCACTCTCACTCAGACTCACGCGCTGCTGTCCCGCCACCTTGGCCCTGCCGGCGCTCCAGCGCTGCTCGATGACCGAGCGCTGATCCATGGGGATCGCCGCCACCGCCTTGTCGATGAGGTCCTTCAGCGCCAGGTTGTCCCGAGCCAGCGCGAAGCCGAACGGGTTAGCGTCGAGGCCCGACGGCCCCATCAGTTGAACGTCATTGAGGTAGTTATTGTTGATCAGGTAATTGGCACTGAAGATGTCTACGAGGGATACGTCAACCTGCCCATACGCCACCGCCCCGAGCGCATCGAGCGTCGAGGGATAACGCTGCAGGCTGGCCTCGGGATAGAACGATTCAACGGTCTGCGCCGGCAGGTAATCATCGGCCATGGCGATGCGCTTACCCGCCAGATCCACGGGCATGTGTTCGTCCAGTCGGGTAACCAGCATCGGCTGATCTTCAGCATAAGCACTGGACAGGATCAGCTCGGGGTCGGCCAGTTCGAAGTTGTTTGAAGTCCCGAGCAGGTCCAGCTCGCCGTATTTAAGGGCTTCCATGGCCGCTTCACGCGTGACGTACCGCAACACCTCGATCTGCACGTCCAGCAGTTGCGCAACGAGCATGGCGTAATCGGCGGTGATGCCTTCCAGCTCGTCGTGATTGCGCGTCACCTCGAACGGCGGGTAATCCGGCCCGCTTACGCCGAGGCGCAAGACGCGCTTTTTGCTCAGCCATTGGCGATCCTGTTCATCCAGAAGGACCTCGTAGCCCTCCACCGTGGAACGCCCCAGCAGCTGCAAGCGCTCAGGCTCGCCGGCGATCCTGGCCGAGGCTGGCAGCACCAGGCACATCATCAGGATCAGCAGAATGCACCGCACGCTCTGGCGCACTCAGATCAGGTGATTGCGTATGGCGAAGTCCCGCAGATGCACCGCCGCCACAACCCCCAGTTTTATGATCAAGCGCGTCTTGTAGGTGCTGACGGTTTTGTGGCTCAGGTTCATGGCATCGGCGATCGCTTTGTTGGGGAAGCCTCGGGCAAGGTATTGCAAGATGGTCAACTCGCGGTTGGACAGTGTATCGATCAACTTTTTTTCGCTGTGTTGCAGCGGGTTCATCGGCCTGGAAAGCAACTGCGAGAAATAGGTGTAGCCCGCCATCAACGCGTGCACAGCCTTGTGTAATTGATCCAGGCTGTTGGTTTTTGAGACATACGCCAACGCGCCGCCGCGCATGCAACGCTCTTGGAAAAACAGCGGATCGAGCGAGGTGAAAACCAGCACCACGCATTTCCAGTCGCAGGACTTGATTCGCTCCAGCAGGTCCAGCCCGTTGCCTTTGGGCATCACCAGATCCAGGATCAGCAGATCGACCCGATGCTCACGGAGTATCGCCAACGCTTCACCCACGCTGGCCGCCTCATAAATCTGCTTGAAACCATCCCGCTCAAGTACAAGCTTGACTGCGGCACGAACCACCGGATGATCATCCACAATCATCGCTGACTTCATGGCAACTCCCTGTGCAAAGACTCGACGAATGCCCGTCGGATAACGCCGGGGCAGACGCAACGGCTGCGCCAAGACTCTTGCATGGGAGCAAGGCAGAATCTACCTGTCAGAAATGACAGTCCCGACGAACGGTAAGCCACAATCACCCGGCGTACCGCTGATAACGCTCCTGCGACGATGGATCAATGATCGTCATCAACATCTGGATACACTCCAGATCAGGCAGCGCCGCATGGCTCACCTCAATCCTCTGTTGTCCGCTGCCCGGGATCAGCGGCAACTGCGCCCGTTGGCCGTCGAAAATCAGTGCGTGGCGAACCTGCCGGTTATTGAGGAAGTAGCCGAGTAAATCCAGCTTGCCTGCCGCCAGCGCGGCATTGACGACCACCAGGTCGAACGGCTCGCAACCGTACTCGACAAGAGTCAGCATTGAAGCAAGGTCCTGCACCGGCGCCACGCGGTAATAATCGAGCTGATTGAACAACCGCTCGATCAGCATCCGGTGAAAGTGTTGCTCGTCGGCGATCAGGATGCGCAAGGCTTTGTTCGGCATCGGAGCCTCTCTGGAAATGGCAGATTCTGGGATGCGCGGAGGCTACGGGAGACGCGCAAGGGTTTCTGTAGGACTTTTCCTAAAAAACCGCATCTTCCGGCCATTACTGCCAACCGAACCGCCGAATGTAGAAACCCTTTACCGCCTGCGTCAGCCCCATGTACGCCCGCAGAATCACCGGCCAGGGTCGAGGTGATGAGCATCGGATGTTGTCGAGGTCCAGCGGATTGCCGGTGCCGCTGTCCTGCTGGTGCGGGAATTTTTCCACCGGCATCGATTCGCCCGTGATCGCCGCATGGCTGACGAAGAGGTCCTTGGCGCTGAGCACCCGGCAATCAGCAGGGATCATGTTACCGGCCGAGAGCACGATCAGATCGCACCTCCCCACTGAGGCTCTCCGCTATTGATGAAAACGCGCGAGGCTTACGCCCCGATTTCTGGAGAGTAAACGAAGGAACGGTGGGTGGCGGGGGAATTGCGGGGTTCTTCAGGAAGGGTTCAGCTTTCAACATTTTTGGTGTCTTTTAGGACCCCATCGCGGGCAAGCCCGCTCCCACAGGGATCTCACTGAACACAGACTTTGTGTACAACAGAGATTAACTGTGGAAGCGGGCTTGCCCGCGATGACGGCCTCACAGCCGCCACACATTTCAGCTGGCAGTGGCCAACAACAAATCCACCACCGAATGGCTATGCCCACGGTGCTTGCCATGGTCATACAAGGAACCTGCAATCTCATCCGCGCGAATTGGCAGGATCGACAACAGCGTGTCGCTCAAACCGTGGCTCGCCTGGCAGAAGCCCTGCATATAGATGCCGGCCTTGCAGCGCTCGTCGGTGATCAGCTTGTAGTTGCGATCCACCTCGAAATCACCCAGGTATTGCTCCAGCGGGGCCAGCAGTTTGCGGTGCATCTGGCGCTCGTAGCCGGTGGCCAATACCACGGCGTCGTACAGACGAACCGTGACTTCACCGGTGGCGTTGTTGCGCACCGCAAGTTCGATGCCGCGTTCGGTGGCGGTGGCTTTTTCGATGGTGGTCAGGGTACGGAAGGTGTGACGCGCGATACCCGAGACCTTCTGGCGATAGAAGGTGCCGTAGATGCGTTCGATCAGGTCGATGTCCACCACCGAATAGTTGGTGTTGTGGTACTCGTTGACCAGGCGCTCACGCTCGCTGCTCGCCTGCTGGAACACCAGGTCGGTGAACTCCGGCGAGAACACTTCGTTGACGAACGGGCTGTCATCCGCCGGCTTCAGCGCCGAGCCACGCAGGATCATGTCGACCTGCACCGATGGGAAGCTGTCGTTCAAATCGATGAAGGCTTCCGCCGCGCTTTGCCCGCCGCCGATGATCGCGATGCTCATCGGTTGATTGTTCACGCACGGCTGCTTGGCCATCTGCGCCAGGTACTGCGAGTGGTGGAACACGCGACCGTCATCCTTCAGCGCCTTGAACGCTTCGGGAATGCGCGGCGTACCGCCGGTACTGACCACCACCGAACGGGTGGTGCGTACCTGTTGATGACCCGTGGCGTCGCGAGAGATCACCCGCAGCGCTTCGACCTGCTGGTTGTGCAGCACCGGCTCGATGGTCAGCACTTCTTCGCCGTAACGGCTCTGGGCTTCAAACTGGCCGGCGACCCAGCGCAGGTAGTCGTTGTACTCCATGCGGCACGGGTAGAAGGTGCCGAGGTTGATGAAGTCCACCAGACGGCCGTGATGCTTGAGGTAGTTGACGAACGAATACGGGCTGGTCGGGTTGCGCAGGGTCACCAGATCCTTGAGGAAGGAAATCTGCAGCTCGCTCTGGGTCGACAGGGTATTGCCGTGCCAGCTGTAGTTGGGCTGCTTGTCGAGAAACAGAACATCCAGCTCGCCCTGGCTCGGCCCGCGCTCTTGCAGAGCGATGGCCAGCGCCAGGTTCGAAGGGCCGAAACCGACGCCGATCAGGTCGTGAACGATGGGCGATGCAATTGCCTGTGTCATTTCCAGTGTCCTCTGGATGAACCCCTCAACAAGGGGAATAAGCCTAAGTGACCTGATGCAGGACAGCAGGTCGTCTGTTGAGTAGGAACGAGGACAATGAAAAAAAATTTAGAGAGAAGGGATCAATGGGCGTCCCACTGGCGCATCCGCACGCGGCAATGCTTCATGGCATTGACGATGTGCTTCTCCACCAGCGCGCGCGAGATGCCCAGGTGCTCGGCAATTTCCGGGTGCGACAGGCCATCGATCTTGCGCAGCAGAAAACTTTCGCGACACAGCCGCGGCAACTCCGCCAGGGCACGCTGGAGCATCTCCAGGCGCTGGCCATGATCGAGGCAGTTGTGCGGGGATGGCGTGAAGTAACGCTCTTCGTTGTCGAGCACGTCCAGCGATTCGACCTGGCGCAAGGCGTTGCGGCGATGATCGTCGATCACCAGGTTCAGCGCGGTGCGATAAAGGAAGGCCCGGGGCTGCTCGATCGGCGTGTCACTGGAGCGCTCCAGCACCCGCAGATAAGCGTCATGCACCACATCTTCGGCCACCTGACGGTTGCCTAGCTTGGCGTTCAGGAAACACACCAGCTCGCGATAGTAGTTTTCCAACATGACTCCCGGCCGCACAGGGTGCGGTTTCTGTCCTTGAGCCACTTCGGCGACTGCCAAAAATGGGCAGTGGCAAGATGGTGGCAGTTCAAGGCGCGTAATTTATAGTAATTCTCATATAGATTTAAAGTGTTGCTTTGACTTACTCGAGAAATAGTCATGTGCTACACCTGTAACGCTATGTGTCCGCGCCTAAATTCCCCAAGACTTTCCTCGTTTACAGGACAGCTCCCCGTGTCTGTCGGCTCCCCGACAGCGTTCGGCTGTCGCCGGTTTATCTGCGCAGGTTGAACGACGGGCCGATACCCATTGGCCGGAACCCTGCATGAAACGTCCCCGACAAACCCGACGCGCCCTGCTTGTAGCACTTTGTCTGATCCCCGTTATCGCCATCGCCGCCTGGCAAGTGATCCCGCCTGGCCGGGATAAATTCGCCACCGTGCAAGTCAGCCGTGGCGACATTGAAAGCAGCGTCACCGCGCTGGGCACCCTGCAGCCCCGGCGTTATGTCGACGTTGGTGCCCAGGCGTCCGGGCAGATCCAGAAGATTCACGTGGAAGTCGGCGACGTGGTCAAGGAAGGCCAACTGCTGGTGGAGATCGATCCGTCCACCCAGCAGGCCAAGCTCGACGCCGGACGGTTCTCCATCGAGAACCTCAAGGCGCAGCTCCAGGAACAACGGGCCCAGCACGAACTGGCCCGGCAGAAGTTCCAGCGCCAGCAGAACCTCAAGGCCGGCGGCGCGACCCGCGAAGAAGACGTGCAAACCGCCCAGGCCGAACTGCGCGCCACCCAGGCGCGCATCGACATGTTCCAGGCGCAGATCCGTCAGGCCCAGGCCAGCCTGCGCAGCGATCAGGCCGAACTCGGTTACACGCGGATTTACGCGCCGATGTCCGGGACAGTGGTCGCCCTCGACGCCCGGGTCGGCCAGACCCTCAATGCCCAGCAGCAAACACCGTTGATTCTGCGCATCGCCAATTTGTCACCGATGACGGTGTGGGCCGAAGTTTCGGAAGCCGACATCGGCCACGTCAAACCCGGCATGACCGCCTGGTTCACCACCCTCAGCGGCGGCAACCGGCGCTGGAGCAGCACCGTGCGGCAGATTCTGCCGGTGCCGCCCAAGCCGCTGGACCAGACCAGCCAGGGCGGCGGCAGCCCGGCCAGTTCGAGCAAAAGCGGCAGCGCGCGCGTGGTGCTGTATACGGTGTTGCTGGACGTCGATAACGCCGACAACGCGTTGATGGCGGAAATGACCACCCAGGTGTTCTTCGTTTCCGATCAGGCGAAAAACACCCTGACAGCACCTGTTGCGGCGTTGCAGGCCGGCACTGAAGCCAATAGGCAAATTGCCCAGGTCGTCGCTGAAAACGGCAGCCTCCAGCAACGCGATGTGCGCACCGGCATCAGCGATCGTCTGCGGGTGCAGATCCTCGACGGTTTGCAGGAAGGCGATCACCTGCTGATCGGCCCGGCCGACGGGAGTGGCGGCTGAATGCAGACGCCTCTGATCGACCTGCAGGACATCCGCAAAGCCTACGGCGGCGGCGACTCACCGCAAGTTCACGTGTTGCGCGGCATCGACCTGTCGATCCACGCCGGGGAGTTCGTGGCGATTGTCGGTGCCTCCGGTTCCGGCAAATCGACGCTGATGAACATCCTCGGTTGCCTCGACCGTCCGACCTCGGGCGAATACCGTTTCGCCGGGCAAAACGTCGCCGCCCTCGACAGCGACGAGCTGGCCTGGCTGCGCCGCGAAGCCTTCGGCTTTGTGTTCCAGGGTTATCACCTGATCCCGTCCGGCTCGGCCCAGGAAAACGTCGAGATGCCGGCCATCTATGCAGGCTTACCGGCCGCCGAACGCCACGCCCGCGCCGCCGCCCTGCTCGACCGCCTCGGCCTCGCTTCGCGCACCGGCAACCGTCCGCATCAACTTTCCGGCGGCCAACAACAACGGGTATCGATTGCCCGCGCCTTGATGAACGGCGGCCACATCATCCTCGCCGACGAACCCACCGGCGCCCTCGACAGCCACAGCGGCGCCGAGGTCATGACCCTGCTCGACGAACTGGCGAGCCAGGGCCACGTGGTGATCCTCATCACCCACGACCGCGAAGTCGCAGCTCGAGCCAAACGCATCATCGAAATCCGCGACGGGCTGATCATCAGCGACAGCGCCCACGACAATCCTGAAGCACAGACCTCGGCCAACCCCGGCGCGCTGCAAGCGGTGGATCTGCGCAAGCGCCTGACCGAAGGCGCCGAAGCGACCGGGGCGTGGAAAGGCGAGCTGATCGATGCGGTGCAAGCGGCGTGGCGGGTGATGTGGATCAACCGCTTTCGCACGGCGCTGACGTTGCTCGGCATCATCATCGGCGTAGCGTCGGTGGTGGTGATGCTGGCCGTCGGCGAAGGCAGCAAACGCCAGGTCATGGCGCAAATGGGCGCCTTTGGCTCGAACATCATTTACCTCAGTGGCTCGTCGCCAAACCCACGAACGCCGCTGGGTATCGTCACCCTGGATGACGTCGCGGCGGTGGGAAGCCTGCCGCAAGTGACGCGCATCATGCCGGTCAACGGCCAGGAGGCCGGGGTGCGTTTCGGCAACCTCGACCACTTGAGTTACGTCGGCGGCAACGACACCAACTTTCCGGCGATTTTCAACTGGCCGGTGGTAGAAGGCAGCTATTTCACCCAAGACGATGAACGCAACGCGGCGGCAGTCGCGGTGATCGGCCACAAGGTGCGGACCAAGCTGCTCAAGGACGTGGCCAACCCGATCGGCCAATACATCCTGATCGAGAACGTGCCGTTCCAGGTGGTCGGCGTGCTCGCGGAAAAAGGCGCCAGCTCCGGCGACTCCGACAGCGACGACCGCATCGCCATCCCGTATTCCGCCGCAAGCGTGCGGTTGTTCGGCACCCACAATCCCGAGTACGTGGCCATCGCCGCCGCCGACGCGCGCAAGGTCAAGGAGACCGAAATCGCCATCGAGCAATTGATGCTGCGCCTGCACAACGGCAAGAAGGATTTCGAACTGACCAACAACGCCGCGATGATTCAGGCCGAAGCACGCACACAAAACACCCTTTCGCTGATGCTGGGCTCGATTGCCGCGATTTCGCTGCTGGTCGGCGGGATCGGGGTCATGAACATCATGCTGATGACCGTGCGCGAGCGCACGCGCGAGATCGGTATCCGCATGGCCACCGGCGCCCGTCAGCGCGACATCCTTCGCCAGTTTCTGACCGAAGCGGTGATGCTTTCGGTGGTGGGCGGCCTCGCCGGGATTGCCCTGGCGCTGATCGTCGGCGGCGTGCTGATCCTCAGCGAAGTCGCTGTCGCGTTCTCTTTGATAGCGGTGCTTGGCGCTTTCGGCTGCGCCCTGGTCACCGGTGTTGTCTTCGGCTTCATGCCGGCCCGCAAAGCTGCCCGACTCGACCCGGTCACGGCCCTTACCAGTGAATGATCTCTCCATGAAGCCGCAACTGAGTTTACTGACCCTCTGCCTGTTGCTCGGCGCCTGCGGCACGCCCGCCCAGCGCCCGGACAGCGGCATCCAGCCGCCCTCCTCCTGGCAATCGCCGCACACGCAAAGCGCCACCCGCAGCAACCTGCAATGGTGGACGCAGTTCGGCAGCCCGCAGCTGGATCAACTGATCGAACAGGCGCGGGTCGGCAGTTACGACCTGGCCGCGGCCATTGCGCGAGTACGCCAGGCGCAGGCTGAAACGGTGGTTGCCGGAGGTTCGCAACTACCCGAAGTCAAGGCTGCCATGAACGCCAATCGGCAAAAACTGCTGCGCGGCAACGGTTACAGCCAGCTCGACGCCGACAGCGACAACAAGGCCGTCGATTACTTCAACGCCAGCCTCAGTGCCACTTACGAAATCGATTTCTGGGGCGGTCAGCGGGCTTCCCGTGACAGCGCGCAATTCGCGTTGCAGGCCAGTGAGTTCGATCAGGCAACCGTGGAATTGACGCTGCTCAGCGGCGTTGCCAACACCTACGCGCAAGCCTTGTCGCTGCGCGAGCAAAGTCGCATCGCCGAGCTGAACCTGGCGAACGCGCAGAACGTGTTGAAACTGGTGCAGACCCGTTTCGACTCAGGCTCGGCAACGGCGTTGGAACTGGCGCAGCAGAAGAGCTTGGTAGCGGCGCAACAACGGCAATTGCCGCTGGTACAGCAACAGGCGCAGGACGCATTGATCGGCCTCGCCGCCCTGCTCGGCCGGCCGGTTCAGGAACTGGCGCTGGGTCAGGAGCGCTTTGATCAGCTGTCATGGCCGACCATCGCGGCCGGCGCACCCAGCGAACTGCTAACCCGCCGCCCGGACATCGCCCGTGCCGAAGCGCAACTGGCCGCCGCGCAAGCCGACGTCACCGTCGCCCGCGCGGCGATGCTGCCGAAGGTGACCTTGAGCGCCGAACTGGGGTCGGGGGCAGATCGGGCCGCCGACATTTTGCGCAGTCCGTTCTACAACCTCTCCGCCGGATTGCTTGCGCCGGTCTTCAACAATGGTCGCTTGGGTGCCGAGCGCGATAAAGCCACTGCCCGCCAGGAAGAACTGCTGGAGACGTATCGCGGGGCGATCATCAACGGCTTCGCCGATGTGGAAAAAGCCCTCAACAGCATTCGCGGGCTGGATGCACAGCGTCAGTGGCAAAGCGAAGAACTGAACCAGGCGCAGACCGCATTCACTATCGCGCAAAGCCGTTATCAGGCCGGGGCCGAGGATTTGCTGACGGTGCTGGAGACCCAGCGCACGTTGTACGCGGCGCAGGATTTGAATGTGCAGCTGCGGTTGTCGCGGTTGCAGGCGAGTATTGCGCTGTACAAGGCGTTGGGTGGCGGGTGGCAGGTTTTGTGATTTGAGTTGATCGTTCCCACGCTCTGCGTGGGAATGCCTCCACGGACGCTCCGCGTTCGGCTCCTGATGGGACGCAGAGCGTCCCGGGCTGCATTCCCACGCAGAGCGTGGGAACGATCATGTGACGATCGGCTTGGCCTTCAAATGCCTTGCATACCAAGGCCGCTGCGGCACTTTGCGGAACAGGTCCGCCAGTTTTTTCTCGTCCTCGCCAAAGGTGATGCGCAACGCCAGTTTCATGGTTTCCGGGTCCATCTCAACCGACTTGCCGGTCTGCAACCCCGGCGTCGTGCTGCAACCATGGGTACTCGGCCCCAGCCACGGATCCGCCACCTCGACCCAACGCCCCGGCGCAAACCACGCCACACCATTGACCTCCAGCCGACTGACCTCCCTCGGATGAAAGCGCTCATGGGCGCGGAACCAGTCTTCCAGACGATCATCGATCCAGCCGTGGAAATGCCAGAACACCGGGTTCACATGAGAGGAAAACGGGTCGCCGAGAAAGTCGTTCTCCGGCGCATACCAGCGCGCGGAAAAGTCCGCCGGATCCCGGGCAAAGGGCACCGGCTGGCCATTGGACGGATCACGCGGCACCGAGGCCCAGCGCATGTGCAGCCAGTCATGCAGCCCCAGCTCGACCTCTGAACCGAACTGACCCAAGGTGAGTTTCGACAGATAACGCGGATCACGGTAGCGCGACTCCCAGACCTGGAAGTTGCTGTGATACGTCTCGGCCGTCTTGATATCGCTGACCCATTGCGAATATTCGGCATCGTCGTCAGCCTGCCAGGTTGGCGGCAGCGCGGTGCCGTCGTGGTTGTCGCAGTAATTGGCGAAGCCGATGCGATCGCGCACCAGCTCCGGCTGCGGCAATGGAAAATGCTGCCACGACGGCAAGTCCTGCATCGACCGCGCCGTGCCCAGCATGTGACGGTGCATGAAGAAAAAGTCCACGCCCGAGCCGTTGCGATCCTTGCGCGCACCACGGGCATCACGCTCCTTGTCCCGTGGGCCGGGCTGCCAGCCAATGCCTCGCAGGGCGTTGCGCTTGTCTTCGGACAGGGTGTGCCATTTGTCCCGCGAGGCATGCCAGAGCTGGTGAAACAGTCGATGTTCGGCGGACACCAGCCACGCCAGCAGCGGTGCATTGAGACCGGCGCGCTCGCGGGCCTCGGGGAACACCCGCTTGACCGCGATGAAGCGATTGTCCTGCGCGGTCATCATCAGCGGCCGATCGAGGTTCAATACGCGGCCACTGAGGGTGCCGCTGCCGGCATTGCCGAAACCGGCCCAGACCTCGTCCAGCGACATGCTGAATTCGTAATCCGGCATGCCGTTGGCAGCGTTGGCACTGACCAGCCGCCAGCTCAACTCGGCCGGTTTGGCCTCTGCCAGATCGCCCAGCACCCGGTAGCGCGGTTCATCGCTGGAGCGCAAACGCTGGGCGGTGTCGAGGAACCCAATCAAGCCGCGCCCTTTGTGACCGACGTCGAGAAACACTTCCAGCCCGTCCCGTGGCAGGCCTTCGATCCCGGCGTCACGCCCTTCGAAACGAATCTGCCAGACACCGCGCAAGGTGTTCGCCAGATGCTGGCCGGCGACATCCGCCACATCGAATGAAGCTTCGCCGGGGGTGATCGTCGGATCCGGTTTCGTCCATTCGCGATGCCCATAAAAAGCCGCAGGCACGGCGGCGCCGGTCAGCGCCAGGCCTGCCATGAACCATCGTCGAGAAATCGTCATTGCCCTACCTGTGTCAGCCATGAAGCAGGCTTTATCCAAGCTAGAACGTTTGTTGCCTTTACAAATTTATGGTGCCCCCGAAAGATCGTTCCCTCGCTCTGCGTGGGAATGCCTCAATGGACGCTCCGCGTTCGGCTTTGGAAGGGACGCGGAGCGTCCCGGGCTGCATTCCCACGCGGAGCGTAGGAACAATCACGTCCAACTAAATTTCTTGGCCAGCCACTCGTTCTTCCCAGATAGCAAAGGCCCCTGCGCCCGCACCGGGGCGGCGAACCTGACTGAGATGGCAATGACAAAACCACGTTCGAAAAAGGCTCTCTACATCGGCCTGCCGCTGGCCCTGGCGATCAGTGCCGGGGCAGGCTTTGCAGCCTGGGATTACGGGTTCAAGGACAACCCCGGTTACCCGGTCAAAGTGATGAAACAGGCCGATGAGCTGCAAGAGCGCATCCTCTCCTTCGACAGCCACGTCACCGTGCCGCTGGATTTCGGCACCGCCGGCAATGAAGCGGACAAGGACGGCACCGGCCAATTCGACCTGGTCAAGACCGGACGCGGACGCCTGTCCGGCGCGGCCCTGACGATTTTCGGCTGGCCGGAAATCTGGAACGGCGCCAACGCCCCGCATCGCCCGACCGCCGGTTTCGTCGACGAAGCCCGGTTCGAACAGGAAACCCGCTACAAAATCATCAGCACCCTGGTTCGCGACTTCCCCAACCAGGTCGCCATCGCCTACACCCCGGACGATTTCCGCCGCCTGCATGGCGAAGGCAAGTTCGCGATCTTCATGAGCATGCTCAACGCCTACCCGCTGGGCAACGACCTGAATGCCCTGGACACGTGGGCCGCTCGCGGCATGCGCATGTTCGGTTTCAGTTACGTGGGCAACAACGCCTGGGCCGATTCGTCCCGACCCCTGCCGTTCTTCAATGATTCGCGCGACGCCCTCGGTGGCTTGTCGGAGATCGGCAAACAAGCGGTGCATCGCCTCAACGATCTGGGCGTGATCATCGACGTCTCGCAAATGTCGACCAAGGCCCTGGAGCAAGTCGCTCAGTTGAGCCGCACTCCGATGGTCGCCTCGCACTCGGCACCGCGCGCCCTGGTGGACATCCCGCGCAACCTCAGCGACCAGGAAATGCAGCTGATCAAAAACAGCGGCGGCGTGGTGCAGATTGTCGGTTTCCCGACCTACATCCGCCCGCTGAGCCAGGCCACTCAGGACAAACTCAACGCCCTGCGCGCACGCTTCGACCTGCAACCGTTGCAAGGCCTGGAGATGGCGCTGATGCCGGGCGACCCGATCATCACCGTCTGGTCCGAACAACGTTTCGGCGAGTACGCCAGCCAGCTCTACGCCATCGTCGACGAAGAACCGAAAGCCACGCTGAAAGATTACGGCGACGCGATCGACTATGCGGTGAAGAAAATCGGTATCGACCACGTCGGCATCAGCTCCGACTTCAACGACGGCGGTGGTCTGGATGGCTGGAAGGATGTCAGCGAAGCTCGCAACGTGACGGCCGAGCTGCTCAGTCGCGGCTACAGCGAGGCCGATATCGCCAAGCTCTGGGGCGGGAATTTCCTGCGGGTCTGGGACCAGGTGCAGAAGTCGTCCAGACCTGTGGCGAAAAACTGATGCCTTCTTTTGCAAAAGCGAACCGAACTCATGACTAACCGTCGTTCATTCCTAAAGCAGGCCGGTATTCTCGCGGCTGGCCTACCCCTGGCTTCTGCCGTGAATCTGCCGGCGCTGGCTGCCACTCCAACGCCGCTATCCAAGGACAAATGGGGGCAGTTGCGCCAACTGTTCGACCAGGATCCGGACTACCTGCACTTCGCCAACTTTCTGGTAACGTCCCACCCACGGCCAGTGCGTGAGGCGATTGAACGCCACCGCGCCAACCTCGACCGCAACCCGGGCCTGGCGATGGACTGGGACCTGGGCGAAACCGAAAAACGCGAGCAAGCGGTTCGCGTCTGGGCCGGCCGTTACCTCAAGGCCAAGCCCGAACAGATCGCACTGACCGGCAGCACCACGGAAGGCCTGTCGCTGATCTACGGCGGCATCCATGTGCGCCCGGATCAGGAAATCCTCACCAGCGAGCACGAACACTACGCCACCAACTACGCCTTGGGTTACCGCCAGCAAAAGGACGGGGTCAAGGTGCGCAAACTCAAGCTGTTCGAGAACAGTCACAAGGTGTCGGCGGATGAGGTGCTGGGCTCGATCGCCAAAGGCATCCGCCCCGAAACCCGTGTGCTGGGCATGACCTGGGTGCAGTCCGGCAGCGGCGTGAAACTGCCGATCGGTGAAATCGGCAAACTGGTGGAGGAGCAGAATCGCAATCGCGAGGAAAAGGACCGCATCCTGTATGTGGTCGATGGCGTGCACGGGTTCGGTGTCGAAGACCTCGATTTCCCCGACATGCACTGCGACTTCTTCATCGCCGGCACCCACAAATGGATGTTCGGGCCGCGCGGCACCGGGATCATCTGCGCCCGTTCCGCCGAGCTCAAGGATGTCACGCCGACGATTCCGACCTTCTCGGAAGCCACCACGTTCTCGACCATCATGACCCCGGGCGGCTACCACAGCTTTGAACACCGCTGGGCCCTGGACGAAGCGTTCAAGCTGCACCTGGAACTGGGCAAAGCCGAGGTACAGGCGCGCATCCACGCCCTTAACACCTATGCGAAAAACCGGTTGCTGGAACACCCGCAGATTGAATTGGTCACGCCAAAGAGCCCGGACCTGTCGGCCGGGTTCACCTTCTTCCGGATCAAGGACCGCGACTGCGAAAAAATCGCCGTCCAGCTGATGGAAAAACGCGTGGTCTGCGACTCGGTGGACCGCGACGTCGGCCCGGTGATCCGCATCGCCCCGGGCCTGCTCAACACCGAGAACCACATCGAGCGCTTCATGGCCTTGCTGAGCAAGATCGCCTGACGCAAAACGCATTCTGTGTAGGAGCGAGGCTTGCCCGCGAAGGCGACCTCAAGATTGCCTTCGCCGGCAAGCCTGGCTCCTACAGGTTTCGTTATCGCCACGCTTTTTATTTTGACTGAGACAACTCATGAACAGCAAACCAATAACCGTGCCCCTCAAGGCACTCGCCCTGACCGCCCTCCTCGCCGGCCTGCTGCCAACCGCCGCCCAGGCGGCCACCGCCCCGCAACCCGGCAAAGTGTTCAAGGATTGCCGCGACTGCCCTGAAATGGTCGTATTGCCCGCCGGCACTTTCACCATGGGCACGCCGGACGATGAGGTCGGTCGCGAACCCGACGAAAGTCCGATGCACGAGGTGACCTTCGCCAAGCCGTTCGCCATGAGCCGCTTCCAGGTCACCGCCGGTGAGTGGGGCAGCTACGTGCGCGAGAGTGGCGTGACCATCGCCAATGGCGACACCCGGCCGGGTCGCGAGTGCGCCGCCAGCAAACCGCGTTACCCGCAAGGCCCACGTCAGCCGGCGGTGTGCATGAACTTCGATGACGTAAAAAACTACGTCGCCTGGCTCTCGAAAAAGACCGGGCAGAAGTACCACATGGTCAGCGAAGCCCAACGCGAATATGCCGCGCGCGGCGGCACCCAAGGACCGTTCCCCTTCCCGTTCGATGAAGGCAAGGAATACAGCATCAGCCAACACGCCAACACCTACGGCCCGGCGGACGGTTACAGCTACAGCTCGCCGGTGGGCAGCTATGCACCGAACGCGTTCGGCATGTACGACATGCACGGCAACGTCTACGAATGGGTCGAAGACTGCGAGCATCCGAACTACGTGGGCGCGCCCACCGATGGCAGCGCCTGGGTAGAGCCCAACTGCGAAGCCGTGCGCATTCGTGGCAACGACTGGGGTGAAGCGCCGGTGTTCTCCCGCTCCGGCAACCGCAACAGCCAGTACCAGCAAGAGCGTGGCGACTGGATAGGGTTCCGTATCGTGCGTGATCTCTAAGCCACACCCCTTTGATCGTTCCCACGCTCCGCGTGGGAATGCATCCCGCGACGCTCTGCGTCACATTCACCAGCAGAACGCGGAGCGTCCCTGGCGGCATTCCCACGCGGAGCGTGGGAACGATCATCTGTGTAGTGACAGTAAGCACCACCAGTCGGCAACCTTGTAAATTAACCCCTCGATCAGACGTTCTACTGGGTATCTGCCTTTATACCCAAGGAACTGTCTTCCATGACCCAGCCTCCCCGTGGCGCCATCGGCGAGTTGTTCGCCTTGTTGAAACCGTTTCGACTCATCGTCTCCGCGTCCATTTTCCTGGGCATGGTCGGCGGCTTGAGCGTCACGGTGCTGCTGGCGACCATCAACAACGCCCTGCATTCGGACACCGGCCTGACCCAGGGCGTGGTCGCGTTGTTTGCCGGCCTGTGCCTGCTGGCGCTGCTGAGCTCGATCTGCTCGGACATCGGCACCAACTACGTCGGCCAGCACATCATTGCCAGGTTGCGTAAACAGCTCGGTGAAAAAGTCCTCTCGGCACCGATCGAACAGATCGAACGCTATCGCAGCCACCGCTTGATTCCGGTGCTGACCCACGACGTCGACACCATCAGCGACTTCGCCTTCGCCTTCGCCCCGCTGGCGATTTCCCTCACCGTGACCCTGGGTTGCATGGGTTACCTGGCGATCCTGTCGTGGCCGATGTTCCTGATCATGGTCGCCGCGATCCTGATCGGCACCGCGATCCAGGCCTACGCCCAGAGCAAGGGCGTGCAGGGTTTCATGGCCGCCCGTGACGCTGAAGACGAGCTGCAAAAGCACTACAACGCGATTGCCGACGGCGCCAAGGAACTGCGCATTCATCGTCCACGCCGCCAGCGCATGTTCGTTTCGGGGATCAAGGCGACAGCCGATTTCATCTGCAAGACCCAGGTGCGCTCGGTCAACACCTTCGTGATCGCCAAGACCTTCGGCTCGATGCTGTTCTTCGTGGTCATCGGCCTGGTGCTGGCGCTGCAATCCTTCTGGCCAAGCGCCGACAAGACCGTGATGAGCGGCTTCGTGCTGGTGCTGTTGTACATGAAAGGCCCGCTGGAACATTTGATCAGCACGTTGCCGATTGTCAGCCGCGCGCAGATTGCCTTCCGCCGGATCGCCGAGTTGTCCGAGCAGTTTTCCACCCCCGAACCGCACTTGCTGCTCAGCGATCAGGGCAACGTCAAACAAGCCGTGCATGAACTGAAACTGGTCGATGTGCGTTTCGCCTTCCCCGCTGTCGAAGGCGCAGCACCCTTCCAGCTGGGCCCGGTCAACCTGACGATCAAGCAGGGCGACATCACGTTTATTGTCGGCGAGAACGGTTGCGGCAAGACCACGCTGATCAAATTGCTGCTGGGCTTGTACACGCCGCAACAGGGCGAGATCCGGGTCAACGGCGAGGCAATCGATGCGAAGAACCGTGATGACTACCGCCAGTTGTTCACCACGATCTTCGCTGACTATTACCTGTTCGATGACGTGGTCCAGGGCGACACGCACATCCCCGAGGACGCGAACAAATACCTGCAACGCCTGGAAATCGCGCACAAGGTCAGCGTCAAGGACGGCAATTTCACCACCACCGACCTCTCCACCGGCCAGCGCAAACGCCTGGCGCTGGTCAATGCCTGGCTCGAAGAGCGCCCGGTGCTGGTGTTCGATGAATGGGCGGCCGACCAGGACCCGACCTTCCGCCGGATTTTCTATACCGAACTGCTGCCGGACCTCAAGCGCCTGGGCAAGACCATCATCGTGATCTCCCACGATGACCGCTATTTCGACGTGGCCGACCAGTTGGTGCGCATGGAAAGCGGCCGGGTCGTCACCGAGCTCGCGCCGGCCTGATAAATCGTACCTGTAGGAGCCAGGCTTGCCGGCGAAGGCGATCTTGAGGGCGCCTTCGCCGGCAAGTCGGATCGCCGCACCGCTGGCTCCTACAAAAGCCACTCTGCCGCATCGTTTCTTCTTTCTGAAATTTATTTGACGGGTTTCTTTCCGGTTTTTGGTTTGTGCCGCGTCTAATAATAATTCTTATTAACAAAAACTCTGCACAACACTTTTCAGGAGCTCAGGTAAGTAATGCGACCTCAACCACGCCGCACACCTCTCGCGCTGGCCGTACAGCGCCCGACATTGCATCGCACCCTGTTCACCAGCGTACTGCTGACCGCCACCTTGCTGGGGAGCTCGATGGCCAATGCTGCACCTGTAAAAGTGAATATCGCCGTGCAGCCGCTTTCCAACGCGCTGACCGAGCTGGGCATGCAAGCCAACCTGCAGATCCTCTACAACCCTGATCAGGTAGCGGGCATCAAGTCCCGTGCAGTGTCCGGTTCGCTGGAGCCGTCCGAGGCCCTGAGCGCCCTGCTTAAAGGCACCGGCATTTCGTTCCAGATCAATGGCAACAGCGTCACGCTGGTGTCCGGCGGCGGTTCGGGCCTACAACTGGGCGCGACCACGATTTCCGGCCAGGCCCTGGGCCTGACCACTGAAGACACCGGCTCCTACACCACCGGCGCCACCACCACCGCGACCAAGCTACCGCTGACCCTTCGCGAAACGCCGCAATCGGTGACCGTGGTGACCCGCCAGCAAATGGACGACCGTGGTGTACAGAGCGTCGGCGACGCCTTGCGCAACACCCCCGGCATCACGTCGCAGAAGTACGACAGTGACCGTACCGAATTTTCCGCCCGGGGCCAGGCCATCACCAACTTCCAGTACGATGGCGTCAACACCATCTACGACGGTGTGTACGGTGAAAACCCGAACAACAGCGACGACTCGGCCAGCCTCGACCACATCGAAGTCATCAAAGGCGCTACCGGCCTGATGACCGGCACCGGCGACCCGTCCGCCACGGTCAACCTGATCCGCAAGAAGCCGACCAAGGAATTCAAGGCCTCGGTCAGCGCCACCGCCGGCCGCTGGGACAAATACCGTGCTGAAGGTGACATTTCCGGTTCGCTGACCGATTCCGGCAACGTCCGCGGTCGCTTCGTGACCACGTATCAGGACGCCAATTCGTACCTGGATCACTACAGCCAGAAGAAAGACCTGTTTTACGGCGTCCTCGAAGCCGACCTGACCGACGACACCCTGCTGACCTTCGGCATCGACAAGTCCAGCGCGACCCCGCGCGGTTCGTCGTGGACCGGTAACCCGACGTACTTCGCCGATGGCGGCCGTACCGAGTTCCCGCGCCACTTCAATTCGGCTGCCGACTGGAGCCGTCGCGACTTCGACAGCACCACCTACTTCGCATCGCTGGAACAAGCGCTGGCCAATGACTGGAAACTCAAAGTCAGCCTGGACCAGAAAACCACCGATCACGACACCCAACTGGCCTCGGCCAGCGGCGGCAACCCGGACCGTGCCACCGGTGAAGGCATGTTCCTTTACTGGGGTCGCTGGGAAGGCCATCGCGTGCAGAACACCGCTGATGTGAACGTCTCCGGCCCGTTCAGCCTGGGCGGTCGCGAGCACGAACTGGTCGCCGGTGTCATGGCGTCCCACTCGCGCCAGACTGGCTCGACCTACGACACCAGTGCGTTCTCCCAAGTGCCAGGCAGCATCTATGACTGGAACGGCGAATTGCCGAAACAGGAGTTCCCGAAAAACGGCAAATACGAACGCACCCAAAGCCAGAACGGCGTTTACCTGGCCACGCGCCTGCGTCCGACCGACGACCTGTCGTTCATCCTCGGCACCCGCCTGAGCACCTTCAAGTACAACGAAGACTACAACTACAACCCGGGCGCCGGCCAGACCGATACCCACGCCAGCTACAAGGAACATGGCGTCGTCACCCCTTACGCCGGTGTGGTTTACGACCTCAACGACACGTACTCCGCTTACGCCAGCTACACCAATATCTACCAGCCGCAAATCTACAAGGACGCCAACGGTTCGACTCTGCAGCCGGTTGAAGGCAACGCTTACGAGACCGGTCTGAAAGCGGCCTACTTCGAAGGCAAGCTGAACGCCAGCCTGGCCTTCTTCCGCATCGAGCAGGACAACGTCGCTGAATCGATCGGCACCAACCCGGTCACCAACGAAGGCATCTACAAAGCCATCGACGGCGCGACCACCAAAGGTGTGGAACTGGAACTGGCCGGTGAACTGGCCGAGGGCTGGAACCTGTCCGCCGGCTACACCTACGCCCGGACCCGTGACCAGGACGAGCAACGGATCTTCGGCTACCCGCTGTCCACCACCCGTCCTGAACACGTCGTTCGTACCTTCACTACCTACCGTCTGCCTGGCGTGATGAACAAGTTCACCGTCGGTGGCGGCGTGAGCTGGCAGAGCGCGTTCTACGGCAAGATCTACAGCGCCAGCGCGGGCGACTACACCCAGATCAAGCAAGGTGGCTACACCCTCGTGGACCTGATGACCCGTTACCAGTTCGACGACCACCTGAGCTTCACCGTCAATGCCAACAACGTCTTCGACAAGAACTACCTGACGGGCCTGGGCAACTTCGATACCACGTTCTACGGCGAGCCGCGTAACGTGCAGGTCACCGCGAAGTATGAATTCTGAATCGTGAGCTGAAATGAAAAATGCCCGTGTCGTGAGATGCGGGCATTTTTTTGGGGGGGCAGATTTGTGTTGAATGTCAGGCCGTCATCGCGAGCAGGCTCACTCCCACATTGGATCTTCAGTGTTCACAAAATCCCTGTGGGAGCGGGCTTGCCCGCGATGGCGATTGCCGAGACAACAAAATGCCCTGAGCCGGACACAAAAAAACCGCCACCCCTGACCCAGGCATGGCGGTTTTTTTCATTTCAACTCAAACCCGCGAACGCACCCACCCCGCCACTTCCGAGTGAATCCCTTCCACTTCCCCCAACAACCCTGCCATGCGCATAAAGTCATGGGTCATCCCCGGCTGCTCCAGCAACGTCACCTCATTGCCCGCCGCGCGCAACAGATCGGCATACGCCCCCCCTTCGTCACGCAGCGGATCATGCCCGGCCAGGTACACCAGCGCCGGCGCCACGCCTGACAGATCCGCCGCCAGCAACGGCGAGCAACGCCAATCCGCCAGGTCATCCGGCGTGCGCCCGTAATGCGCGTAGAACCAGTCCAGCGTCGGC
The DNA here is from genome assembly GCF_044759925.1 of Pseudomonas sp. NPDC099000. Lineage (NCBI taxonomy): Bacteria > Pseudomonadati > Pseudomonadota > Gammaproteobacteria > Pseudomonadales > Pseudomonadaceae > Pseudomonas > Pseudomonas sp. NPDC099000. Next base: position 808 of record NZ_JBIWAF010000021.1, on the reverse strand, counting down.
GTCTCCAGCAAGTAGCCCTCGGCGAAATCCCGGTGAGAGGCTCGTTTAGTCGTCGCATCCGTCACCGGGTAAAGCAACACCTGCGCCTTGGGTTTCAACGCCAGTTCCTCAGGTTCACGCACCGCCATGATCGACAACACCGTGGCCAATGTCGCGCCCACGCTGTCACCGACCAGCGCCACCCGTTTCGCGTCCAGCCCCCGCGCTGCGCCTTCACGCACCAGCCAGTTGCCGGCATCGCAGGCGTCCTGCACCGGCGTCGGGAAACGCCATTCCGGCGCCAGTCGATAATCCACGGTCAACAACGCAAACCCGCCTTGCGAGGCCAGTCGCCGGCACAGCGCATCATGGGAGTCCAGGCTGCCGACCACATAGCCGCCGCCATGGAAATACAACATCACCGGCTGCAAGCCATCGGCCGCCTGCCCATCGCGATACAGCCGCGCCGACAGGTTGTGGCCGTCCCGCGCGGCGATGGTGAAGTTCTCGCAGGCCACGTTGTCCAGCGGCACGTCGAGAAACCCGGAGGAAGCTTCAAAATCGATCCGCGCCTGTTGGGGCGACTGCTCATGCATCGCGCGACTTTTGCCGGTCATCCGGCCGAACTCGGCGAGTTCGAGAAATGCTTCAAGTTCTGGCAACACGGCCATGGGACGAATCCTTTAAATAAACAAGTAAAAAAATGCGAGAAGAGCCGTGATCTGTAGGAGCGAGGGGGGGGGGGGCGGGGGGGGGGGGGGGGGGGGGGGGGGGGGGCGGCCCCCCCCCCCCCCAAAAAAAAAAATAGTAGAGATCACAATGGGAAACA
>NZ_JBIWAF010000020.1:0-107154 GCF_044759925.1 Pseudomonas sp. NPDC099000 | reverse complement strand
CTATCAGTCTGACTCCACAAGCACCCACACGAATTGCTTGATTCAGTTGTTAAAGAGCGGTTGGTTAAGATCTTTCGTCTCAACCGAGGCGCGCATTCTACAGCAGCCTCTGTTGCTGTCAAGCGGTTATTTTCAGAAGTTTTCAAAGTTTCCTTTGCAACTTCAACCACTTGCGCTTCCGATCTCTCGTTAGCGGGAGGCGAATTCTACAGCGTTACTCGCTGCTGTCAACACCTCTTTTTCTCCGCTTTCGACCGAGAAGATCGAACCGTCAATCAAGCCAAACAACCCCGCTTGATCAACTCCTTCTGGGCTTCGATGACCTGAAGCAACTCGCTGTCGAAAACTGCGTAACTCTTTGTTTACCAAGGAGTTTTCCGTTTCGACTGCGCCGGAAGTGGGGCGAATTATAGACTTCCAGAATCTGCCGTCAACACCTAATTTGGCTTTTTTATCAATAACTTGCAGAAAGCCGGAAAACAGGCCGATTCCCTTCTATATAGGAAAGCAAAACCACTCCCTCTATATAGAAGGAATCTTCAGAGCACCCCTGCCTCTTTGAAAGCGGCGACCGTATCTGCGTCCAGACCCAACACCCGCTGCAGAACCTCCAGTGTGTGCTCGCCCAATAACGGAGGCGCATTACGATATTCCACCGGGGTTTCCGACAGACGAATAGGGCTCGCTACCTGCGGCACCATCCCAGCCAGCACATGGGGTAGCTCGATCGCCAAACCACGCGCCTTGACCTGAGGATCAGCAAACATTTGCGCCAAGTCGTTGATAGGTCCGCATGGCACACCCGCCTGCTCCAACTGCAACACCCATTCAGCCGTGGTCTTGAAAACCGTCGCCTGACGGATCAGCGGAATCAACACCGCACGATTCGCCACCCGCAGCTTGTTGGTCGCAAAGCGTGGGTCATCCGCCCACTGAGGCTGCCCAGCCACCTCCGCAAACTTGCGGAACTGCCCGTCATTACCCACGGTGAGGATGAAGTCGCCATCCGCCGTAGGAAAATCCTGATAAGGCACGATGTTCGGATGAGCATTACCCAAGCGCTTGGGCGCATTACCCGTAGTCAGATAGTTCATCGCCTGGTTGGCCAGACAGGCAACCTGAACATCAAGCAACGCCATATCGATATGCTGACCGCCACCGTCATGATCCCTATGGGCCAGCGCCGCAAGGATCGCCACCGTCGAATAGAGCCCGGTCAGGATGTCTGTCAGCGCCACACCGACTTTCACCGGCCCTGCGCCCTCATCCCCCTCAGGCCGACCGGTCAGACTCATCAGCCCACCCAGGCCCTGGATCATGAAGTCATAGCCCGCACGCTTGGCGTAAGGCCCGGTTTGGCCAAACCCGGTAATCGAGCAATAAATCAGATTCGGATTGATGGCTTTAAGCGATTCATAGTCCAACCCATAAGCCGCCAGGCCACCAACCTTGAAGTTCTCGATCAGGATGTCCGACTTGCCTGCCAGCTCACGCACCAGCTTTTGCCCCTCTGGACGCGTGAAGTCGATGGTCACCGATTGCTTGTTGCGATTGGCCGACAAGTAATAGGCGGCCTCGCTGGTGTTCTCGCCATAGGCGTCTTTCAGGAAGGGCGGCCCCCAGGCGCGCGTGTCGTCGCCATTGCCCGGGCGCTCGACCTTGATCACTTCGGCGCCAAGGTCCGCAAGGATCTGCCCGGCCCAAGGTCCGGCCAACACCCGCGATAAATCCAGTACCCGTAGATGCGAAAGCGCGCCCATGGACGTTCTCCTATTAGTAGAACGCCTGGATGCCGGTCTGCGCGCGGCCGAGGATCAGTGCATGGACGTCATGCGTACCTTCATAGGTATTCACCACTTCCAGGTTGACCAGGTGGCGGGCAACACCGAACTCATCGGAAATGCCGTTACCGCCCAACATGTCACGTGCCATGCGCGCGATGTCCAGGGACTTGCCGCAGGAGTTGCGCTTCATCATCGAGGTGATCTCGACGGCCGCTGTGCCTTCATCTTTCATACGACCCAGACGCAGGCAGCCTTGCAGCGCCAGGGTAATTTCGGTCTGCATGTCGGCCAGTTTCTTCTGGATCAGCTGAGTGGCAGCCAACGGGCGACCGAACTGCTGACGATCCAGGGTGTACTGGCGAGCGGTGTGCCAGCAGAATTCTGCTGCGCCCAGTGCGCCCCAGGAAATGCCGTAGCGCGCGGAGTTGAGGCAAGTAAAAGGGCCTTTCAACCCACGGACGTCAGGGAAGATGTTTTCTTCAGGGACAAATACGTTGTCCATGACGATCTCGCCAGTGATCGATGCACGCAAGCCAACCTTGCCGTGGATCGCCGGAGCACTCAGGCCTTTCCAGCCCTTCTCCAGAACGAAACCACGGATGTCGCCCGCATCGTCCTTGCCCCAGACCACGAACACATCGGCAATCGGGCTGTTGGTGATCCACATCTTGCTGCCGGTAAGGCTGTAGCCACCTTCCACTTTGCGTGCACGAGTAATCATCGCGCCCGGGTCGGAACCGTGGTTAGGCTCTGTCAGACCGAAGCAACCAATCCACTCGCCCGAGGCCAGTTTCGGCAGGTACTTCTGCTTCTGGGCTTCAGTGCCGAACTCATTGATCGGCACCATGACCAGCGAGGACTGCACACTCATCATCGAGCGATAGCCAGAGTCGACACGCTCGACTTCACGAGCGATCAGCCCGTAGCTGACGTAGTTCAGGCCGCTGCCACCGTACTGCTCGGGAATGGTCGCACCTAACAGGCCCACTTCGCCCATCTCGCGGAAGATCGCCGGATCGGTCTTTTCATGGCGGAAAGCTCCAAGCACGCGCGGTGCGAGCTTCTGCTGAGCGAATTGCTCGGCAGTGTCGCGGATCATGCGTTCTTCTTCGGTGAGCTGTTGATCCAGCAGCAGGGGATCGATCCAGTTGAAGCTAGCTTTACCGCCCATGAGTGTGTCCTCTCGAATCGGGTCAAATAACGTGGACTGATCCTAGGCCTGCCTCGGCATTACGGCAAACGAGGATTTTGCATACTGTTGTGCTAATTTCTCACTCCGTAACGTCGCGAAATAGCCTTTATGCGATGTATTAGTGAGGTTGGAGTACATGCGCCGGAAAATCCCTAGCACCACCGCCCTGATCAGCTTTGAAGCGGCAGCGCGCCACGAGAGCTTTACCAAAGCGGCGCAGGAGCTTTCGCTCACTCAAGGCGCCATTTGCCGACAGATCGCCAGTCTCGAGGAGTTCCTCAGCGTAGAACTTTTCCGACGCTCGCGGCGCGGAGTGAAGCTGACAGAAGCCGGACTTTCCTACAGCCGCCGTGTAGCCACCCAGCTCGACGCGGTTGAGCGGGACACTTTGTCCGTGATGGGGCAACAGGGCGCCAATGTGATCGAGTTGGCCGTCGTGCCGACCTTTGGCACCCAATGGCTGCTGCCACGGCTCAAGGACTTCCAGCACAAACACCCGGAAGTGACGGTCAACCTCACCAACCGCACACGCCCCTTCCTGTTTGCCGATACCGACTTCGATGCCGCGATTTACTTCGGTGATGCGGATTGGTCGGGTACCGAATCCCACAGGTTGATGGGCGAAAATCCGATGCCGGTATGCAGCCCCACGCTACTGGGCAAAAAAACCAGCCTGACACCCGATGAAATCGCCGAACTGCCCCTGCTGCAACAGACCACGCGTCCTTATGCCTGGCGCCAGTGGTTCAACTCTCAGAGCCTAAATGTCCCGCGTGACATGACAGGACCGCGCTACGAGCTATTCTCCATGCTTGCCCAAGCGGCGATGCACGACATGGGGATCGCGCTGATTCCGCCATTCCTGATTCAACGCGAACTGGCGGAGAAACGCCTGGTGATAGCCAACGCTCAAGCGCTGTCGAGCATCAAGGCCTATTACCTGATGATTCCAGAGCGAAAGATCGAATCGGCCTCTTTACGGGCATTTCGCGATTGGCTGGTCACCCAGGCACAAAGCTACAACCTAGAAGGATAAAGGCTTTCACGACTTAACTGACCCCGTAGTCAGCAAATACAAAGCCCTACAGATATACGTTTTTGTCGCATATTCGCAGACTGTACCGACAAGCAGTACAAACGTCCCACAAGTGCCTGCCGACGTGGCTTTGAGCCTCTATTCACCAGCAATGACGCCTCATTCACCGTGCCGATGTGTAAATTCTTGAAATTTGGCCAAAATCCTTACAAGGCACGGCCTGTAAGGGATTGAGGCGGTCGGTTGCGACATTCGGTCACGGGGTGACTTGTAGTTAATTTTCCGTCACCCGTCATAATCCCTTGAAGGGCACAAAGTTCGCCTGCAAAATGCCGCGCCCCGCCCAGATTTGGCGGGATCGTGCTGATCGGCCGCCCCAGCCGCACCATCCGAAGTGCCTGGGTTTACTCAATAAGATCACGCAGGAGATTTGACGTGCACATTGGTGTTCCTCTCGAAACCCAGACGGGTGAAACACGGGTTGCTGCAACCCCGGAAACCATCAAGAAGCTGATCGGCCAGGGTCATAAGGTCACTGTGCAAAGCGGCGCCGGCATTAACGCCAGCGTTGTCGACAGTGCCTATGAAGCGGCAGGCGCAATGATTGGCAGCGCCAACGATGCCTTTGGTGCCGAGCTGATTCTCAAGGTGGTCGCCCCCAGCGACAGCGAGCTGACGCTGATTAAAAGCGGCACTGTTGTGGTGGGCATGCTCAACCCGTTCAGCAATGAAACCATTGCCAGGCTGGCTGAGTGCGGCATTACCGCGTTCGCGCTGGAAGCGGCTCCGCGCACCTCCCGTGCTCAAAGCCTGGATGTGCTGTCCTCCCAAGCGAACATCGCCGGCTATAAAGCCGTGTTGCTAGCCGCTCACCACTACCCACGCTTCATGCCGATGCTGATGACGGCTGCGGGCACCGTGAAAGCGGCGCGCGTGCTGATTCTGGGCGCCGGCGTTGCGGGTTTGCAGGCGATCGCCACGGCCAAGCGTCTGGGCGCAGTGATCGAAGCGTCTGACGTTCGTCCTGCGGTGAAGGAGCAGATTGAATCCCTCGGCGCCAAGTTCGTCGACGTGCCGTATGAAACCGATGAAGAGCGCGAGTGCGCTGTCGGTGTCGGCGGTTACGCCCGGCCAATGCCCGCCAGCTGGATGCAACGCCAAGCCCTGGCCGTGCACGAACGCGCGAAGCAGGCTGACATCGTCATCACCACGGCACTGATCCCGGGCCGCAAGGCGCCGACGCTGTTGAGCGCGGAAACCGTGGCGCAGATGAAGCCTGGCTCGGTGGTCATCGACCTCGCGGCAGCCCAGGGTGGCAACTGCCCGCTGACCGTGGCCGACCAAGTCGTGATCGAGAATGGCGTGACCATTTGCGGCCCGACCAATCTGGCCGGCGCGGTCGCGGCAGACGCTTCGGCCCTGTACGCACGCAACCTGCTGGACTTCCTGAAGCTGGTCTTCAACAAAGAAGGCCAGTTCGAGATCAACCTCGAAGACGACATCGTCGCCGCGTGCCTGATGTGCCGCGACGGCCAAGTCATCCGCAAAAACGCCTAAGCAGGGATTCAGACGATGGAAGAGCTTATCTCCCCCGGTATCTACAACCTGATCATCTTCGTGCTGGCGATTTATGTCGGTTATCACGTGGTCTGGAACGTTACACCTGCACTGCACACGCCATTGATGGCGGTGACCAACGCGATCTCGGCGATCGTCATCGTCGGCGCCATGCTCGCTGCGGCTTTGACCGTGACGCCACTGGGCAAGACCATGGGCACCCTCGCGGTGGCTCTGGCGGCGGTGAACGTGTTCGGTGGCTTCCTGGTGACCCGCAGGATGCTTGAGATGTTCAAGAAAAAAGCCCCGAAAGCCGTAAAAGAAGAGGCGCCCAAGTAATGAGCATGAATCTTGTCACGACGCTCTACTTGATCGCGTCGATCTGCTTTATCCAGGCCCTCAAAGGCCTGTCGCACCCAACCACATCGCGACGCGGCAACGTGTACGGCATGCTCGGCATGGCGTTGGCGATCCTCACCACCGTGGGCCTCGTCTATAAGCTGGGCGCTGAGCTGGCCACCGCTGGTATCGGTTACGTCATCGTCGGCCTGCTGGTCGGCGGCACTGCCGGCTCGATCATGGCCAAGCGCGTTGAAATGACCAAGATGCCGGAACTGGTCGCGTTCATGCACAGCATGATCGGTATGGCCGCGGTGTTCATTGCGATCGCAGCTGTTGTTGAACCGCAATCCCTGGGCATCGTCAAGCAACTGGGCGATGCAATTCCTGCCGGTAACCGTCTGGAGCTATTCCTCGGCGCTGCCATCGGTGCAATCACCTTCTCCGGTTCGGTGATTGCTTTCGGCAAGCTGTCGGGCAAGTACAAGTTCCGCCTGTTCCAGGGCGCACCGGTACAGTTCAGTGGACAGCACAAGCTGAATCTGTTGCTTGGTCTTGCAACATTGGCGCTGGGTATCACCTTCATGCTGACCGGCAACCTCAGCGCCTTCGCGTTGATGCTGGCCCTGGCCTTCGTGCTGGGCGTGCTGATCATCATCCCGATCGGCGGCGCGGACATGCCGGTGGTGGTGTCGATGCTCAACAGCTACTCCGGCTGGGCCGCGGCGGGTATCGGCTTCTCGCTGAACAACTCGATGCTGATCATCGCCGGCTCCCTGGTGGGTTCGTCCGGTGCGATCCTCTCGTACATCATGTGCAAGGCGATGAACCGCTCCTTCTTTAATGTGCTGCTCGGCGGTTTCGGCAACACGGCGGACGCGGCGGGCCCGGCCGGCTCGAAAGAAGCCCGCCCGGTGAAATCCGGTTCGGCTGACGACGCGACCTTCCTGCTGACCAACGCCGACACCGTGATCATCGTTCCGGGCTACGGCCTGGCGGTAGCGCGGGCGCAGCACGCGCTGAAAGAGCTGACCGAGAAGCTGACCCATCGCGGTGTGACCGTGAAGTACGCGATCCACCCGGTTGCCGGTCGTATGCCTGGCCACATGAACGTATTGCTGGCCGAGGCCGAAGTGCCTTACGACCAGGTGTTCGAGATGGAAGACATCAACTCCGAGTTTGGCCAGGCCGACGTGGTGCTGGTATTGGGCGCCAACGACGTGGTCAACCCGGCCGCCAAGAACGACCCGAAATCGCCGATTGCCGGTATGCCGATTCTGGAAGCGTTCAAGGCCAAGACCATTATCGTCAACAAGCGCTCGATGGCCAGCGGCTATGCCGGTCTGGACAACGAACTGTTCTACCTCGACAAAACCATGATGGTCTTCGGCGACGCCAAGAAAGTCATCGAAGACATGGTCAAAGCTGTCGAGTAAAACCTGCTCCAACGCAATACCCAAAACCTCAGCCTTTAGTAGGCTGGGGTTTTTTTATTCCCCGTGAAACCCGACCAAAGGCTCTAAATCAGGCCTTTGCATTCGACCATGGTAGCGGGACGGATTTTTTTCAAATCACTAGACTGCACACCTTGCTTCCGTTGCCCGAGATAACCATCCATGTACCGTGATCGTATTCGCTTGCCTTCGTTGTTGGATAAGGTGATGAGCGCCGCTGACGCTGCCGCTCTGATTCAGGACGGCATGACCGTCGGCATGAGTGGCTTCACTCGCGCCGGCGAAGCCAAAGCCGTGCCCCACGCATTGGCCGAGCGCGCCAAAATCACCCCGCTGAAAATCACTTTGATGACCGGCGCCAGCCTGGGCAACGACCTGGATAAACAGCTCACCGAAGCCGGCGTACTGTCGCGACGCATGCCTTTCCAGGTCGATAGCACTTTGCGCAAGGCGATTAACGCCGGCGAAGTGATGTTCATTGACCAGCATCTCTCGGAAACCGTGGAGCAATTGCGCAACCAGCAGCTCAAGCTCCCGGACATCGCCGTGATTGAGGCCGTGGCGATCACCGAGCAGGGCCATATCGTGCCGACTACTTCGGTTGGCAACTCGGCGAGCTTCGCAATTTTCGCCAAACAGGTGATCGTCGAGATCAACCTCGCGCACAACCCGAACCTCGAAGGTCTGCACGACATCTATATCCCGACCTATCGGCCGACCCGCACGCCGATTCCCCTGGTAAAGGTCGACGATCGCATTGGCAGCACTGCCATCCCGATTCCGCCGGAGAAGATCGTCGCTATCGTGCTCACCAATCAGTCTGACTCGCCGTCCACTGTGCTGCCGCCGGACGTTGACACTCAGGCCATTGCCGACCATCTGATCGACTTCTTCAAGCAGGAAGTGGCTGCCGGGCGCATGACCAACAAGCTCGGCCCATTGCAGGCCGGTATCGGCACCATCGCCAACTCGGTGATGTGCGGACTGATCGATTCGCCATTCGAAGACCTGACCATGTACTCCGAGGTGCTTCAGGACTCGACCTTCGACCTGATCGACGCCGGCAAGCTGAGCTTTGCTTCGGGCAGTTCGATCACCCTTTCGAGCCGGCGCAATGCCGATGTTTTCGGCAACCTGGAGCGCTACAAGGACAAACTGGTTCTGCGGCCGCAGGAAATCTCGAACCATCCGGAAGTGGTGCGGCGCCTGGGCATCATCGGCATCAACACCGCGCTGGAATTCGACCTGTACGGCAACGTCAACTCCACCCACGTCTGCGGCACACGCATGATGAACGGCATCGGCGGTTCAGGGGACTTTGCGCGCAACGCGCACCTGGCGATCTTCGTTACCAAATCGATCGCCAAGGGTGGCGCGATCTCCAGCGTGGTGCCGATGGTCAGTCACGTCGACCATACCGAGCATGACGTCGACATCCTGGTGACGGAGATCGGCCTGGCCGACCTGCGCGGCCTGGCACCACGGGAGCGAGCACGGGTGATCATCGACAACTGTGTGCACCCGGACTATCGCCAGGCGCTGGATGACTACTTTACGGCGGCCTGCGCATTGGGCGGGCACACCCCGCATATCCTGCGCGATGCCCTGCGCTGGCACATCAACCTGGAAGAAACCGGGCGAATGCTGGCGGTCTGATTCAACGAAAAAACAGCTGACGCAAACACAGTTGCGTCAGCTGGCATTGGCCACAGTAGATTCTGCTTAAAACTGTACTGCTGTACTGGTCATTTCCTACCGTATTTGCCTACACATTCAAGCCAAAACCTCAAAATCGCACCAATGTAGTGCCGATAGGTACAGTTGCCTCAATTTCGACCAGTACACCCCCTATTAACAGTTAACTGGTCCCTCACAATACAGGTGAACTGTATCTACAGAGACTAGCCAAACGAGAGGATCATTGGCATCAGTTAAACCACTACCTAATCCCGCCACAAGCGGAAGGATGTCAACCATGGAACGTACACTCAGTTCCGAACTGTTCTTCGAAGATACCGCTGCAAAAACCCAGGCTTCCATGCCTCTTCGCGTTATTGCCAACCTGATGCTGTGGCAGCGCCGCATCTCCAGCCGCCATCAACTGGCCCGTCTGGATTCGCGTCTGCTGGCTGATGCCGGGATTAGCGAAGCACAACGCTACGAAGAGCTGAGCAAGCCGTTCTGGCGCTAAGTTAGCGTCGCTGGCTCTGACCCACCTGGTCCACCGCCAGCACTCCAAATTGAAAAAACAAAGCCCGTCGTGGGAAACCACGACGGGCTTTGTCGTTTTCGGCCTTGGTCGGTGGCCGCACAAAAGGAATAACCGACAATAAGTACAGTTTAAATATTTATCAGATTGAACCAGTACAATTTCACAGCGGTGTATCTGTAGGTCCAGACTCGCAACGCCCAACATGAAGTACTGACTCTCCGGCAAAAGGACTGCGCGCCATGGATAACTTACTGAATGTTTCTGTCCCCCGCCCTTCTAAAGAAGCCTCGACTCCACAGGCTTAAACGATTGCTGAAGTCGCTCGCCGCCGCCCATTAGAGAGCTCGCACCCGGCGTTTGGTGGGCCAGCTCAATGATCAGCAACTCTCAGACCTGGGCATCAGCCACGCCGATCAGCTCAATGAATTGGATAAACCGTTCTTGCCCTAGGGTCCTGCTTTAACGGAAGGGACTATTCGAACCGATAAAAGCAGGCCTAATATCAACTAGAACGTGGCGAGCGCTGTACGACAGGCGTCTGATCCAACAGCTGCCTCATCACCTCTCAATCGGTTATCCAAAGGAGTTACACCATGTCCCGTCTTCGTCTGCTCAGCGCTGCAGCCCTGCTTGCCGTGGCTGCCAATTCCCACGCGACCAGCTTCATCGTGACCACGGATGCCGTCGTCGGCGCGCTAAAGTCCAGTTCCGATGCAACCTCAGATGTCACTTCTTCCTTCCGCGATGACAAGATCGTGCGCGCTGCCCGTGACGACGCCGCCAGCTTCGTCGCCAGCGAAGGCGCCATTCGTGGCGTGAAACTGGAAAGCGCCCTCGACCACATTCGCCACCAGGCTCCTCAGCTGAACGCGACGGATGCACAGCTGGCCCAGGCCATCCTGACCATCTAAGCAACGCTGTCACGTGGGACACGCTTGTCGTGTCCCAATGTTTCGGCACTGGCTCTAGCCCGGGCATTGCGCTAGCCTTTGGACTCGTTTTCAGCAATCGAGTCTCATGCGTTTTCTTTCAAAACAGTTTTTCACCTCAGTATTTCTCGCGGCCTGCTGGTCGGGCCCGACCTATGCCTACGACGCGTTCAACCTGTCGACCCAAGGAATTGTGGTCACCGGTTACGCCACCAGCATGGTGACCGCCGCCCCCTTCGACCGTAAGCTGCTGATCGCGGCACACGATGACGCCGCGGCGTTCATTGCCAGCGACGGCCAATTACGCGGAGCGGCGCTTGAGTCCGCGCTGATTTACCTGCGCCTCAGCCAGGCAAAACTTCATGCAAGCGACCTTGAACTGGCGCAGGCAATTCTCGTCCAATAGTTATCCTTTGTCCTTGCGGAGTCGTTCCATGCGTAGCCCTCTGATTGCTGTTGCCCTTGGCCTGCTTTTATTGGCCGATGTGACCCAGGCGCACACCTTGGTCGCCACCAGTAACATCATCATCAATGCCACTCAGCGCACCCTGGATTTCACGTCCGATACCACCACGTCGATCCGCGATTCGAAGATCATCCGTGAAGCCCACGACGATGCGGCCAGTTTCGTTGCCAGTGATGGCGACATACGCGGCGCGCACCTTGAAGCGGCCATCAACACGTTGCGCACCCGCGTGCCGGAAGCCCGGGACGCGAGTGATCAGGTGCTCGCCGAAGCCATCCTCGCACTGTGAGGTCGCCAAGCGCCTGGCTGCTGGCCGGGCTGATGTTGCTGCTGTGCAACACGGCCCAGGCTGGCCTGCAATTACGGCTCAAGACCGAGGGTCTGAGCCCCGAACAACAGCAAGCCAGTCAAGCATTGCTCGATGAAGCCATGCAGGCCCTGCCGCCACGCTTCATCGAACAACTGGACCGGCGCATTGACGTCGGCTGGACCGACGACATGCCGAGCAATGCCTATGGCCAGGCATCGTTGGTGTCCGAACTCGACCTGAACCGTAACTTGCTCGTCAGCCTCACGGACGGCAGTGCCGCCACCAAGAAAACCTATCGCCCCCATGGCACCGTCCGCCGCGAGATGCTCGCAACGGTGTTGCACGAACTCACCCATATTTACGACCGTTCGCGCCTGTGGCCGGACGCGGAGCGCACGCTGATCCAGCGCTGTACCCGGCGCAACAACAGTTCCGGCCTGATTGGCATCCCGGATGAATGCCGTGGTCAATCCGACCGCCGCTTTACCCTGAGCGATGACCCGCGCCTGCTCGACCTGGCTGGCTGGCCGCAATACGTCGGTCGCCGTGGCGAGCGCGAGCAGCACAACCGGCAAATCGCCCGCAGCCCGGACATCTACGAAACAAGCAGCCCCAAAGAGTTTGTCGCGGTCAACATGGAGTATTTCCTCCTCGACCCGAGCTATGCCTGCCGTCGCCCCGCGCTGTATCGCTACTACAAAGAACATTTCGGCTGGGCGCCTGCCGCCAAGGACGTCTGCAGCAAATCCTTTGCCTTCCTCAATGCCGGCAACGACTTTGCCAAACAACCGCTGGGCCAGGTCGATCCGGAACGGGTGTACGCCGTCGACTATCTGCTAGCCGAAGCCAACCAGAACTGGGTCAGCCGCTGGGGACACAGCATGTTGCGCCTGGTGATCTGCGCGCCGGGCCGGCCCCGTGGGCCTGATTGTCGACTGGATCTCGACCAGCATCTGGTGTTGTCCTATCGCGCCTTCGTCGGCGACGTACAGCTCTCGAGCTGGGATGGACTGGTGGGTAAATACCCGTCGCGCCTGTTTGTATTGCCGTTGGCCCAAGTGATCGACGAGTACACCAAGACAGAACTGCGCAGCCTGGCCTCGGTACCGCTGAACCTGTCGCGCAACGAAATTGAAGACGTGGTGGAACACGCTGCCGAGATGCATTGGAGTTATGACGGCAACTACTATTTTCTGTCCAACAACTGCGCGGTGGAAGGCCTGAAACTGCTGCGCAGCGGCAGCAACAACGCGAAACTGGTCGGGCTCGACAGCATCATGCCCAACGGCTTGCTGGAAGTGATGAAGGGCCGCGGACTGGCGAATACCAGCGTTCTGGATGACCCACGCGAAGCGTTGCGCCTGGGTTATCGCTTCGACTCCTTCCGTGATCGTTATCAAGCGATGTTCGAAGTGCTGAAGAAGCACTTGCCGATCAAGCAGGAAAAAGTCGAAGACTGGCTGGCACTGAAAGCTGAAGAACGTCGGCAATGGTTTGAGCAGGCTGACCTGCGCACCAGTGCAGCGTTGCTGTTGCTGGAGCAGGCGAGCTTCCGTCAACAGTTGGTGCTGGCCCAGGATGAAGTGAAGCAGCGCTATCTGGGTGCTCGGGAATTGAAGAACGGCGGCATGGACAAGGCGAACGCGACCTTGCAGCAGATTCTCGCCAACAGCGGCTTCCTGAGTCGTCCAGCGGAGCTGCTCGGCACCGGCGGATATGGATTGCCCCAACCGAATGAATGGCAGCGCCTGGAATCGGAAAGCAGCCTGCGCCAGAAGCAGCTTCAAGTGCTGACCGGCGATCTGGACAAGGAAGTCAGAGCGCTGCTCGAACCGGGCCGTGCGGCCGAGATGGCCGCCAACGAAGCCAACCTGAAACAGGTGGGTGAACATTTGCGCAAATTGCATAAAGCCGCGGGCGGACTGGAGTTGCCATAAAAAAGAAGGCTTCGTGGATCATCCACGAAGCCTTCTTTTTGCCCGCACGTTAAATCAAAGCACGCCTTCCAGAATCTCATAGACGATCCCGGTTCCTACGGCGATCAGCACAATGTCGCCCCCGGCACGGCGCCATTCGTAGCCTGGGTAATACGGCAGCCGTCCCAAGGCACGATTGTCCAGGCGCTCACCGTAATAACCGTGAGGCAATGGCCGGCCGCGCACCAGATGAATGCCAGGCGGTGGCGGTGCGCCGCGTACAAAGTAGCCGTGGTTATCGTGGATAGTCTGACGCACTGGGCCGAAGTCCCGTGGTGGAGGGCCGCCGCGATGATTGTCCTGCGGGCCACGGTGGTCATTGCCATGATTATCGTAATAGCCCTGCTGCGGGCCGCCGCGGTCGTGATCGTCGCGCTGATCGGCGCTCGCATGCAGCAACGGCGTGGCGCTGAGCATCAGTACGCCCAGGCTGACAATCAGACGTTTCGGCATTTTCATCAGGTCTTTCCTCACTGCACATACAGCAAAAAGGGCTTCAGAACGTAGTCCTGAAGCCCTCGGTCTTGCTGTTTAGTCTGTGCCGCGAGGCTCTAATTCCTCTGTATCAGGAACTTTACCTTCAGCTGACGCGGGCTTTACGCACGCCTTCGGCCAGCGCCGAGCAAAGGCTCAACACGCCATCGATAGCCTGATCCGGAGTCGACGCATTGGCGATGTGATCGATCAATGCCGAACCCACCACCACACCATCGGCCAGACGCGCGATGGACGCCGCTTGCTCCGGTGTACGAATGCCGAAACCGATGCTGATCGGCAGGTCGGTGTGGCGACGCAGACGGGCAACCGCTTCTTCAACATGTTCCAGTGTCGCCGCGCCAGCGCCAGTCACACCGGCAACAGAGACGTAGTAGACGAAGCCCGAGCTGCCATTCAGAACGGTCGGCAGACGCACATCATCGGTGGTCGGCGTGGTCAGGCGAATGAAGTCCAGGCCCGCAGCCTGGGCCGGGTCGCACAGCTCACCGTTATGTTCCGGTGGCAGGTCGACCACGATCAAACCATCAACCCCGGCCTCTTTAGCGTCAGCAATGAAACGCGGCACGCCGTACATGTGGATCGGGTTGAAGTACCCCATCAGCACCAGTGGCGTGTCGGTATTGCCTTCACGGAACTCGCGCACCATTTGCAGGGTTTTCGCCAGGTTCTGCTTGGCGCCGAGGGCGCGGATGTTGGCCAACTGGATGGCCGGGCCGTCCGCCATCGGATCAGTGAAGGGCATGCCCAGCTCGATCACATCGGCGCCAGCACCGGGCAAGCCTTTGAGGATCGCCAGGGAAGTGTCATAACTCGGATCGCCAGCCGTGACGAAGGTCACCAGGGCGGCGCGATTCTGTTCCTTGAGTTCGGCAAAACGGGTTTGCAGGCGGCTCATCAGTGTTTCTCCTGCTGGGACTGCTCTTGTTTAGAGTTTTCCATGTGGTGCATCACGGTCTGCATGTCTTTGTCGCCGCGGCCGGACAGGTTGACCACCATCAGGTGATCTTTCGGCAGGGTCGGTGCGCGTTTGAACACTTCGGCCAGGGCGTGGGCGCTTTCCAGTGCCGGAATAATCCCTTCCAGACGGCAGCATTTGTGGAACGCGTCGAGGGCTTCGTCGTCGGTTACCGAGGTGTACTGAACGCGGCCGATGTCATGCAACCAGGCGTGTTCAGGGCCAATGCCTGGATAGTCGAGGCCGGCGGAAATCGAGTGAGCGTCGATGATCTGGCCATCGTCGTCCTGCAGCAAGAAAGTACGGTTGCCGTGCAGCACACCCGGAACGCCGCCGTTCAGGCTGGCGGCGTGTTTACCGGTTTCGATGCCGTAACCGGCGGCTTCCACACCAATGATCTCGACGCTTTTGTCATCAAGAAACGGGTGGAACAGGCCCATGGCGTTGGAACCGCCACCGATGCACGCCACCAGGCTGTCCGGCAGACGACCTTCCTGGGCTTGCAGTTGATCACGGGTTTCCTTGCCGATAACGGACTGAAAGTCGCGAACCATCGCAGGATAAGGATGCGGACCGGCCACGGTGCCGATCAGGTAGAAGGTGCTGTCGACGTTGGTCACCCAGTCGCGCAGCGCTTCGTTCATCGCGTCTTTCAGGGTGCCGGTGCCGGCGACGACCGGGATCACTTCGGCGCCCAGCAATTTCATGCGGAATACGTTGGCTTGCTGACGTTCGATGTCAGTGGTGCCCATGTAGATCACGCAATCCAGGCCGAAACGTGCAGCCACAGTCGCCGTTGCAACGCCGTGCATGCCGGCGCCGGTCTCGGCGATGATGCGTTTCTTGCCCATGCGCCGCGCCAGCAGGATCTGGCCGATGCAGTTGTTGATCTTGTGCGCGCCGGTGTGGTTCAGCTCTTCGCGCTTAAGGTAAATCTTTGCGCCGCCGCAGAATTCGGTCAGGCGTTCGGCGTAATACAGCGGGCTTGGACGTCCGACGTAGTCGCGCTGGAAGTAGGCCAATTCTTCTTTGAACGCCGGATCTTCCTTGGCCAATTCGTATTCACGGGCCAGGTCGAGGATCAACGGCATCAGGGTTTCGGCGACGTAACGGCCGCCGAACGAGCCAAACAGGCCGTTGGCGTCGGGGCCGTTGCGCAGATTAGTCTGGGTCATGGGTCGCTCCAGTGGGATTCGTGAGATGACAATGACGGTCACTCTACCCCTGACGCCCAAGCCTGAAAACCGATAAGATCGCCACAACCTGTCAGGAAAACTCACAGATCCCATGAGCCACGACCTTCCCCCGCTGAACGCCCTTCGCGCCTTCGAAGCCACAGCCCGGCTGAACAGCGTCAGTCAGGCTGCCGAACAGTTGCACGTCACTCATGGCGCGGTCAGCCGGCAACTCAAGGTGCTTGAAGAACACTTGGGTGTAAGCCTGTTCATCAAGGATGGACGCGGCCTGAAACTCACAGATGCCGGCGTGCGTTTGCGTGATGCCAGTGGGGAAGCCTTTGAGCGTCTGCGGACTGTGTGCGCAGAGCTGACCCAAAACACCGCCGACGCGCCGTTCGTACTGGGTTGCTCGGGCAGTTTGTTGGCGCGCTGGTTTATTCCACGCCTTGGACGACTTAATGCCGATCTGCCAGACCTGCGCCTGCACCTGTCGGCCGGGGAAGGCGATCTCGATCCTCGACGGCCGGGGCTCGATGCCCTGCTGGTGTTTGCGGAACCACCATGGCCGGCAGACATGCAAGTCTATGAGTTGGCCAGCGAACGAATCGGCCCGGTGATGAGCCCACGTTTCGCGGGTTACGAAAGGCTGCAAGGCGCTCCCGCCACAGCGTTATTGAACGAACCCTTGCTGCACACCACCTCGCGCCCACAGGCCTGGCCGAGCTGGGCACAGCAAAGCGGCCTCGACGCCAAGGCGTTGAAGTACGGTCAAGGTTTCGAGCATTTGTATTATTTGCTGGAAGCCGCAGTGGCGGGCCTGGGGGTGGCGATTGCACCGGAGCCGCTGGTGACTGAGGACTTGAAGGCCGGTCGCCTGGTTGCACCTTGGGGATTCAGTGAAACCCCGGCGCAACTGGCCTTGTGGCTACCCAAGCGCGCCGCGGACGGGCGCGCTCGGCAGTTGGCGCAGTGGCTCAAGACTGAGCTGCGCCAGACCGATTAGTCGCCGCGTTTGAACAGCAGGTACGCCGCGAGCAGACCCAGTGCGCCCACAGCGACGCCCGCGGTGGTCCAAGGGTGTTCCTGGGCGTAGTCCCGAGTGGCAATCCCGGTTTCGCGGGTTTTGACTTTGACTTCTTCATACGCATCGCTAAGCAGATGGCGCGAATGCTTCAGCGCGTTCTCGGCGTTGCCTTTCAGCGCTTTGAGGGTTTTACGCGACTCGTCCGAGGCGTCGTCTTTCAGGTTTTCCAAAGATTTCAGCAGACTCTCGATCTCGGCTTCCATGCTTTGCAATGAGGCTTTACGTAAAGAGGTGTTGGCCATGGTGGCTCTCCTTCATTGATGATGAGTAGCGTGTGTTGGTTGGGACTTCAGGGGTTCGAGAAAGTGCAGTAAATCTGAACTTCTGCATTGCAAGAGCCGACAGAAGTAATACGAAAAATCACTGCTAGGCTGTAAATCACACCCAAGGAGAACGCCATGACTGACCACCACACCTACAAGAAAGTCGAGCTTGTCGGCTCGTCCACCACCAGCATTGAAGACGCCATCAACAACGCATTGGCCGAGGCCAGCAAAAGTCTCAAGCACATGGAATGGTTCGAAGTGACCGAAACCCGCGGGCACATCAAGGACGGCAAGGCCGCCCACTTTCAGGTAACGCTTAAGGTCGGGTTCCGGATTGCCAGCAGCTGAGTTTGAGCTAGTCTTCTGAACTTGCGCGCTGGCCGAATGCCATAGGGAAATAGCAAAGCGCTACATGAGTGCCTCCGGCTGATGGCTGGAAGCTCCCTTTGATCCGACCAGGGAATGCGACCGATGAAGCATTTTATTTTAGCGGTAGGTTTGTTGAGCCTTGCGGGTACAGCGTTTGCTGCTGGCAAATCGTGCGAAGAGCTGAAAGCCGAAATCGCGGCGAAACTTGATGCCAAGGGCGTTGCCGGTTATTCACTGGAAATCGTCGAGAAAGGCGCTGCCGCCGACGGGAAAGTCGTCGGCACCTGTGAAAAAGGCTCTAAGCAAATCGTCTACAAGCAGGGCTGACCTCCCTCCAAAGTAAAAAAGCCGACGCAATGACGTCGGCTTTTTTGTGCTCGCTATTTGAGCGTCAGCCCTTCATGACCTGCGCCAGCAGCTCATAGGAATGCACCCGATCCGCATGTTCGTACAGGTCGCAGGTGAAAATCAGTTCATCTGCCTGAGTCTGCTCGATCAGCACCTCAAGCTTGGCGCGGATTTTCTGCGGGCTCCCCACCATCGCCAGTCCGAGGAAATCGCCAACGGCTTCTTTCTCATGGGGCAGCCACAAGCCATCCATGGTTTTCACCGGCGGGCGCTGCACCAGGCTTTGGCCACGCATCAACGCCAGGATGCGCTGATAGACCGAAGTCGCCAGGTAGTCCGCCTGTTCGTCAGTGTCAGCGGCCACCAGCGGCACACCGAGCATCACATAAGGCTTATCCAGCACCGCCGAAGGCTTGAAGTGATTGCGGTAGACGCGAATCGCCTCATGCATGAAGCGCGGTGCGAAATGCGAGGCGAAGGCGTAGGGCAAACCGCGTTCGCCAGCCAGTTGTGCACTGAATAGACTCGAACCCAGCAGCCAGACAGGGACATTGGTGTCGGTGCCCGGCATGGCGATAATCCGCTGGTCAGGCGTGCGTGGACCGAGGTAACGCATCAACTCCGCGACGTCTTCCGGAAACTCGTCGGCGCTGCCGGATCGTTCGCGACGCAGGGCGCGGGCCGTCATTTGATCGGAACCGGGGGCGCGGCCCAGGCCCAGATCGATCCGGCCCGGATACAGACTTTCGAGGGTGCCAAATTGCTCCGCGATCACCAGCGGCGCGTGGTTGGGCAGCATCACGCCGCCGGAGCCGACACGAATGGTCGAAGTGCCACCGGCCAGGTAACCGAGCAGTACCGAGGTCGCCGAACTGGCGATGCCGTCCATGTTGTGGTGTTCGGCAACCCAGAAGCGGTTGTAGCCGAATTTTTCGACATGCTGTGCCAGGTCCAGGGAATTACGCAGCGACTGGGCCGCGCTGCCGTTCTCTCGCACGGGCACCAGATCAAGGGTCGAGAACTTGATATCGGACAGTCGTTTCATAAGCCTGCTTCTCCAAGGGTGGGCGCAGGTTTTTCTTGCGAACGAAAACCTGCCGAATCTATAAGCGTGCTTCATGCAATGAGGGCATATACCCGAGTTTCAATAGCCAGACGAAAAAAACCTACGAAAACGGTAGGACTAATGAGATGAGGTGAACTTTGCACCACCGTCTATCCTCAGAACCCTAGCAACCGAAAACCACGAAGGTGCGACGTTTCGCACCGGATCTTGAGGAGGCAGACATGGCTATTACGAAGAAAGCATCGGCTCATTGGGAAGGTGATCTGAAAACCGGCATCGGCTCGATCTCCACTGAAACCGGCGTGCTCAGAGAAGCGCCGTACGGCTTCAAGGCACGTTTCGAAGGCGGCAAAGGCACCAATCCGGAAGAGCTGATCGGCGCGGCGCATGCGGGATGTTTCTCAATGGCGTTTTCGATGATTCTGGGCGATGCCGGGCTCAAGGCTGACAGCATCGATACCAATGCCGAAGTCACTTTGGATCAGGTCGATGGTGGTTTTGCGATCACTGCGGTGAAACTGATCCTCAAGGCGAAAATCCCCGGGGCCACTCAGGCGCAGTTCGAGGAGCTGAGCAACAAGGCCAAAGAAGGCTGCCCGGTGTCCAAAGTGTTGAATGCGAAGATCAGTCTGGATGCGACGTTGGTTAGCTGATGATCATGCGCTGAATGTACTGACGCCTTCGCGAGCAGGCTTGCTCCCACATATGGAATGCATCCTAAAAGCGGGAGCAAACCTGCTCGCGAAGGCGATCTTGTAAGCGACACCCTCCCAACGGCTAAACCTGCGCTTTGTGAGCGATGTCAGAACTCGCTTTGCCAAACTGTGGTCGAATAAATGACAGCAGCAAAAACGCAGCCCCCTGCGCGCTGCCTCAATGGAGCTTCAACCATGAAACGTTTTGCCTTGGCGATTATCTGTTGTGCGCTGGCCACCTCGGCCCTGGCGGCACCGAAATCATGCGAAGAACTCAAGGCCGAGATTGAGGCCAAGATCCAGGCCAATAACGTCTCGTCCTACACCCTGGAAATCGTCACCAATGACGAAGTTCACGATAAGAACATGGTCGTTGGCTCGTGCGAAAACGGCACCAAGAAAATCATCTATCAGAAGAACGACCGCTGATCCGCCTCACATGAGGCAGTAAGACTCTCGATCTTCTGCGACGATTTCCCGCTTGGCGTTGTACAACCGGGCACCGGGAGTAAACGCTATGGAACGGCCTTCCAGCACATAACGCTGGCCGGCTTCGAAATGATCGTAGTTGATCGTCAGGTAGCACAGCCGTTCCGAGGGACCGTTCATCACACCTAATCCCCCACCACCGGGCACTTCAAAGTCGAATCTGACCACCAGTTCATGGCTGCCGGGCGTCACCTGGAAATAACGCCCGTCACGCAATCGCTGCTTGTCCAGTCGCTCCGCCATCAGCAACTTGTCGTTGGGGAATGGTGTCGAGAATTCGATCCAGGCCATCTGCGGATTAACCGCCGGCAACGGGCTCTGGCAGCCAGCAACCAAACCTGCCGCGAGCAACAGCATCAACCTGCGCATGATGAATGTCCCAAAGGATGTTCATTCAGCATAACGCCGATTAGCTACGTTGGCAGCCCGCCGGCGTGCCTTGACCAATCACTTTTCGTTGCTGGTCATAGAGCTTTGCCCACGGCCGGAAGCCGATATTCCCCGCTTGCAGCTGATACCGCTGACCGGCATTGAAATCGTTGAATTTCACATTTAGCTGGCAGTCACGCCACAGCGGCTCGGCGTCGGGGCCGATGTTGGTGGGCTGGACCGGAAACTGGTAACGCACCGTCAGCTCATGACTGCCCGGATGCACTTCGAAATAGCGCTTGTCGGTAGAGGCCTTGTCATCGACTTCCAGCGCTTGCAGGGCGGTGTCTTCTTGCTGTGAGTCCAGGTCGATCCACGCTTGCGACGGATCGTGATGAGGTAATCCAAATCCGGCACAGCCGGTCAGCATCAACAAGCCTCCCGTCAGCATCAATTTGCGCATAGCGGAGCTCCAGTCAGGCGGGATAGTCTTGCGGGCAGACTCTCCAGGGATGATTTTATTTTGATCAGGCCGCTTCCAAGCCTTGGGTTACTTGATCGCGTTTTGCGGTTTTTGTTTCCGGGTGTGTTGCTTTTATTACTCAGTGGTTGCGCAGGCGTCAGCTATTACAGCCAATTGGCCAGTGGACAGCTGCAATTGCTGCGGGCCAGGGAGCCGGTGGCCGACGTGCTTGCCGATCCGTCTCGCGATCCGATGCTGCGTGCGCACCTGACCCAATCGCAAAAGGCCCGGACATTCGCCAGTCAACAGCTGCATCTGCCAGATAACCAGAGCTACCGTCTGTACGCCGACATTGGCCGGCCGTTCGTGGTCTGGAACGTCTTTGCCACGCCGGAATTTTCCCTGACACCGCAAAACCATTGCTTCCCCATCGCCGGTTGCGTCGCCTATCGCGGCTATTACAGCCAGAGTGCCGCCCGCGGCGAAGCTGCCTTGCAACGTTTGAAAGGTATGGACGTGTCGATTGGCGGCGTCGAGGCCTATTCGACGCTCGGCTGGTTCAACGATCCGATTCTCAGCTCAATGATGGGTTGGGGCGACGAGCGGCTGGCGACGCTGATCTTCCATGAGCTCGCGCACCAGCGTTTTTATGTGAAGGACGACACCGAGTTCAACGAGTCTTTCGCCACCTTCGTCGAGCAGGAAGGCACCCGGCAATGGCGTGCATCGCGTGGTCTGGCACCGGACGACGGCGCACAGGCGCAGCAGCGGGACCTGTTCATTCAATTGGTTCTGGACACTCGCACGCGACTCGAAAAGCTCTACGCGCTGCCGCTGCCCACCGACCAGATGCGCCAGCGCAAAGCAGCGGAGTTCGAGCGACTGCGTCTTGAATATCGACAACTGCGCGACAGCCGCTGGGCCGGGGATAAACGCTATGACGCGTGGATCAATGCGCCGATGAACAACGCCCGGTTATTGCCGTTTGGATTGTATGACCAATGGGTGCCGGCGTTTGCAGCGTTGTTCGGGCAGGAGGGTGGGGATTGGCTGAAGTTTTATGCGGCCGTCGAGAAGCTGGGGGCGATGCCGGTGGTTGAGCGCAAGGTGGCATTGAAGGCTTTGGCGGGTTCATAAAATCTGGTGGCTGGGCGGGCCTCTTCGCGGGCAAGCCTCGCTCCTACGGGATCTACGTTGCTTTTGTAGGAGCGAGGCTTGCCCGCGAAGGCGTTTTCAACCTCACAACCAGATCGCATCCCACAGCGGATAATCTCCGACCCTCTTGACCAAGCCAGCTCGCAACGGATTGGCGACGATATAGCGAGCAACCGCCTGTAGATCCTCTTCCTTCCGAATGGCGCGATCGTGATAGCCATGTTGCCAAACCGGACCTTGGCGGCCTGCCGAGCGATTAAGCGTTACTGCGATGCGTGATTTGGTTCGAGCCATCAACTTGGATAGCTGAGTATTCTGTAACTCGATCAGCCAATGGAAATGATCGGGCATGACGACCCAGGCCAGTGACGTCGCAAACCCTTCTTGCTCAGCAGTTTTCAGGGCATCGACTACCAGTCGCCCACTCTTGAAGTCATGGAACAACGGTTGCCGGTTCAAAACGACGGCTGTCAGAAGGTAAATCTGTCCGGGCTCCGAATATCGGCCGGTGCGCAATCGATGAGCATGTTTTAGCTCTGACATTCATGATCCTCCTTGATCGTGACCTCAGACTTTGAGCCTAGGACGATTAGAAGGGACTTGGGTGGTAACTGTTGCACAGGATGTATCTGGGCGGGCCTCTTCGCGGGCAAGCCTCGCTCCTACGGGCCGATGTGATTTGTAGGAGCGAGGCTTGCCCGCGAAGGCGATTCGACTAACGCCGCAAAAACGCCTGATGCATCTCATCCAGCGTTTCAAAGTGATAAGCCGGCGCTTCTGCGCTCAACTCTTCCCGGCTACCAAATCCATAACCGACCGCCACCGCATCCAGCCCGTTGCTGCGCGCGCCGATCAGGTCGTGTTTGCGGTCGCCGATCATCAGGGTGTTGGCCGGGTCCAGGCCTTCTTCGGCCATCAGGTGGGCAATCAACTCGACTTTGTTGGTGCGTGTCCCGTCCAGTTCGCTACCGTAAATCACTTTGAAGTGCCTGGCGAAGTCGAAGTGCCGGGCGATTTCCCGGGCGAACACCCACGGCTTTGAGGTGGCGATGAACAACTGTCGCCCTTGCCCGCCGAGGGTTTCCAGCAACGGTGTGACGCCGTCGAACACACGGTTTTCATACAGGCCGGTGACCTTGAAGCGTTCGCGGTAGAAATTCACCGCTTCCCAGGCCTTGGGCTCGTCGAAGTCGTAGAACTGCATGAACGCCTGCAACAACGGCGGGCCGATGAAGTGTTCGAGCTTGGTCAGGTCGGGTTCATCGATGCCCAGTTTGCTCAGGGCAAACTGGATCGAACGGGTGATGCCCTCGCGCGGGTCGGTCAGGGTGCCATCGAGGTCGAACAGTACGGTTTGGTAGTGCATGTAAATTCCTGGCCAAGTGCGGACGGCTTTTAATAAAAAGTGTTCAGAGCTGGTCGTAGCCTTCAGCCAGATGCAAATTCTTGAGCTTCACGTAGTTCGCCGCGCTATAGGTGAAAAAGGCATTTTCCTTGTCCGTCAGCGGGCGGATTTGCCTCACCGGGCTACCCACATAAAGGAAGCCGCTTTCCAGACGCTTGCCCGGCGGCACCAGGCTGCCGGCGCCGACAATCACATCGTCCTCGATCACCGCGCCATCCATGACGATGCTGCCCATGCCGATCAGAATCCGGTTGCCGACACTGCAGCCGTGCAGCATGACCTTATGGGCAATGGTCACGTCGTCTCCGATCAAGCAGGGAAAGCCATCGGGATTGAACGGCCCGGCGTGGGTGATGTGCAACACACAGCCATCCTGGACACTGGTGCGCGCACCGATACGGATGCGGTGCATGTCGCCACGAATCACCGTCAGCGGCCAGACGGAGCTGTCTTCGCCGATTTCGACGTCGCCGATCACCACCGCCGAGCCGTCGACAAAAGCGCCTTTGCCCAACAGCGGCGTGTGGTTCTGGTACTTGCGAAGGTTCACGATAGGGTTTCTCTCTGTTGCTGATAGCTGCGG
This sequence comes from Pseudomonas sp. NPDC099000, assembly GCF_044759925.1. Lineage (NCBI taxonomy): Bacteria > Pseudomonadati > Pseudomonadota > Gammaproteobacteria > Pseudomonadales > Pseudomonadaceae > Pseudomonas > Pseudomonas sp. NPDC099000. The sequence goes on along the minus strand of NZ_JBIWAF010000020.1, from coordinate 82,976 downwards.
TGAGCGTCGATTGTAATTAAGATGGCCGCATGTTTCTTCCAGCCAAGGTGCCAACCGTGAGCGTGAACAACCCTCTTTTGCAGTCCTACGACCTGCCGCCGTTCTCGGCGATCCGTGCCGAACACGTGCAACCGGCCATTGAACAGATCCTGGCTGACAACCGCGCCGCCATTATCGAGATCCTCGACAGCCAGGGCAAACAACCGACCTGGGCCGGCCTGGTGCTGGCGATGGACGAACTGAACGATCGTCTGGGCGCGGCCTGGAGCCCGGTCAGCCACCTGAATGCCGTGTGCAACAGCGCCGAATTGCGCGAAGCCTACGAGTCCTGCCTGCCCGCCTTGAGCGCCTATTCCACCGAGCTGGGCCAGAACCGTGAGCTGTTCGAGGCCTTCGAAGCCTTGGCGAACAGCCCGGAAGCTGCCGGTTTCGACGTGGCGCAGAAAACTATCCTGGAACACGCCCTGCGTGACTTCCGTCTGTCGGGTATCGACCTGCCGGAAGCCGAACAGAAGCGCTACGCCGAAGTGCAAAGCAAATTGTCGGAGCTGGGCAGCCGCTTCTCCAACCAGCTGCTCGACGCGACTCAAGCCTGGACCAAGCACGTGACCGATGAAGCCACCCTCGCCGGCCTCACCGATTCGGCCAAGGCGCAGATGGCCGCCGCTGCCCAGGCCAAAGATCTGGACGGCTTCCTCATTACCCTGGAATTCCCGAGCTACTACGCGGTGATGACCTACGCCCAGGACCGTGCCCTGCGCGAAGAAGTCTACGCGGCCTATTGCACCCGTGCGTCGGACCAAGGCCCGAACGCCGGCCAGAACGATAACGGCCCGGTCATGGAAGAAATCCTCGACTTGCGTCAGGAACTGGCCAAGCTGCTTGGCTTCGCCAGTTTCTCGGAACTGAGCCTGGCCACCAAAATGGCCGAATCCAGCGATCAGGTCCTCAGCTTCCTGCGCGATCTGGCCAAACGCAGCAAACCGTTCGCCGCCCAGGACCTCGAACAACTCAAGGCCTACGCCGCCGAACAAGGCTGCCCGGACCTGCAAAGCTGGGACAGCGGTTTCTACGGCGAAAAGCTTCGCGAACAACGTTACAGCGTGGCTCAAGAAGCACTGCGCGCTTACTTCCCGATCGACAAAGTGCTGGGCGGCCTGTTCGCTATCGTCCAGCGCCTGTACGGCATCGAGATCGCCGAACTGAAAGGCTTCGACGCCTGGCACCCGGATGTCCGCCTGTTCGAAATCAAGGAAAACGGCCAGCACGTCGGCCGCTTCTTCTTCGACCTCTATGCCCGCGCCAACAAGCGTGGCGGTGCCTGGATGGACGGCGCCCGCGACCGTCGCCGCACGATCAGCGGCGTACTGCAAAGCCCGGTGGCCAATCTGGTGTGCAACTTCACCCCAGCCGACAGCGGCAAACCGGCGCTGCTGACTCACGATGAAGTCACCACCCTGTTCCACGAGTTCGGCCACGGCCTGCATCACCTGCTGACCCGCGTCGAACACGCCGGCGTGTCCGGCATCAACGGCGTGGCCTGGGATGCGGTGGAGCTGCCAAGTCAGTTCATGGAGAACTGGTGCTGGGAGCCGGAAGGTCTGGCGCTGATCTCCGGTCACTACGAAACCGGCGAACCGCTGCCGCAGGACCTGCTGGGCAAGATGCTCGCGGCGAAGAACTTCCAGTCCGGCCTGATGATGGTTCGTCAGCTGGAGTTCTCGCTGTTCGACTTCGAACTGCACGCCACCCACGGCGACGGTCGCAGCGTGCTGCAAGTGCTCGAAGGTGTGCGTGACGAGGTCTCGGTCATGCGCCCACCCGCCTACAACCGCTTCCCGAACAGCTTTGCCCACATCTTCGCCGGCGGTTACGCGGCGGGTTACTACAGCTACAAGTGGGCTGAAGTGCTGTCGGCCGACGCCTTCTCGAAGTTCGAAGAAGACGGCGTGCTCAATGCCGAAACAGGTCGTGCGTTCCGCGAAGCGATCCTGGCGCGTGGCGGTTCTCAGGAACCCATGGTGCTGTTCGTCGACTTCCGTGGCCGTGCGCCATCGATTGACGCACTCTTGCGCCATAGCGGCCTGAGTGAGGACGCGGCAGCATGAGCGAGAGGCCTGTGATCACGAAAAAACGCTTTATCGCCGGGGCGGTCTGCCCGGCATGCAGCGAGCCGGACAAATTGATGATGTGGAACGAAGACGAGGTCCCGCATCGCGAATGCGTGGCATGCGGTTATTCGGACACGCTCAATGAACAAGGCCTGTCGGTGCCCAAGGAATTGGGCACGCGGGTCAACACTTCGGCGCTGAAGGTGCCGGACGCCAAGGTTCAAGCGGTGCAGTTTTTCCCGAACCCGAAGTTGAAGAAAAAGCCTGACGAGCCACACTGAGTCAAATCCACCTTCCACCCTGTCACGGGGTGGAAGGTGGTATCTATTTACCACCCTTCCCCCGCGCTTCCTCCTTAGGCTGAATCCCTCAGCCCTACTCAAGGAAGACGCCATGCCTGATAACAATCCGCTGCTACAGCACTGGGACCTCCCGCCCTGGCCGGACATCCGCGCCGAGCACCTGGTGCCTGCCATCCACACCCTTATTGCCGACAACCGCCAGGCCATTGCCGAAATTATCGCTAGCCAATCCGCAACCCCGAACTGGGACGATCTGGTATTGGCCGTTGATGAAACCGATGCGCGCCTGGATGAGTCTATGGGCATCATCGAAACCCTTTCATTGGTGAAACATGAGGGCAAGGCTTGGGACGCGGCCAGCGCGACTTGCAGCGATGCCGCTGCGCAGTACAAATCTGAAAAGATGGGAAATCACGCACTGTTCCAGGCTTATCAGCGGCTGGCGCAGAGTCCGGCTGCGGTGAATTACGATGAGCCGCGCAAAGCGGTTTTGAACAAGATTCTGCGCAGGTTTCGCTTGTCCGGCATCGGCCTGCCCATCGACCAACAGCAGACGCTGGCCCGGCTGAATCGCGACATCGGTGTGCTGCAAAGCCTGTTCCTGACCAACCTGGAACGCGCCAGCGCAGCCTGGAGCAAGCGCATCGACGACGCCTCGCAATTGCACGGTTTGTCTGCGGCGACACTGGAGCGTCTGGCACTCAACGCGCAACAGGCAGGGCACGAAGGCTGGCTGATGCGTCTGGATCAGGACACCTACACTCGCGTCATGGCCTATGCCGAAGACCGGTCCCTGCGCGAAGAATACTTTGTCGCCTACTCCACCCGGGCTTCCGATCAAGGCCCCCACGATGGGCAGTTCGATAATGGTCCAGTGCTGGAGCTGCTGTTGTCCATGCGTCACCAGAAAGCCAGGTTGCTGGGGTATGAGAACTTCGCGCAACTCAGCCTTGTAACGGAAATGGCCGAATCCACCGAGCAAGTCACCGGTTTCCTGCGGCGGCAAATCGTGCAGGCAACACCGGAACTCGAGAAAGACGCACACGAACTCAAGGCGTTTGCGCTTGAGCGCGGCATGACTGAGGTCCACCCTTGGGACCACGAGTTTCTCGCCGAACAATTGCGCCAGCAACGTCTCGGCGGGGCGTTGAAAGACCTGAGATCTTACTTTCCGCTGGACGGGACGCTGCATCGACTTTGCCTGTTCAGCGAGCGCATGTTTGGCATCCAGATCGTCGAACAGAAGGAATGCAGCCGCTGGCATGACAGCGTGCGCCTGTTTGAAATTAGCGAGCATGGCCAGGTCGTCGGACACATTTACCTCGACCCTTTTCATCGGGATGAAGCGCCGGACTTTGCCTGGACCGCCACGCCGCGAAATCGACGGGTGGACGCCGAAGGTCGATTGACCCTGCCGATCGCCGTGCTTCATGGCAACTTCACGCCCGGGAATGCCGAGCATCCTTGCCTTCTCGCCCATAAGGATCTGCGCGTTTTGTTCCATGAATTCGGCCATTGCCTGCAGCACGTTCTGACCCGCTCGCCTCACCATCGCCTGTCCGGTATTACCCAGCTGGGACGCGATACCGCAGAGTTCACGGGGCAATTGTTCGAGCTTTGGTGCCTGTCAGGGGAGTTTCTGTTGTGGCTGGCCGCTCACCACCAGACCGGCGAGCGTCTGGTCGAAGCGCGAGTCGATGCAGCATTGGCAGCCATTCAAACCCAGACCTCTCGGCAAACTGCAGAGCTGTTACTGGGCGCGTTGTTCGACTTCGAATTGCACCGCAGGCAAGGTGATGGCCGCCGCGTTGCAGACATCTTCGATGACATACAGCGCGAGATTCCCCACCTGCAACTGCCGCCCTACTGTCGGTTCGCCAACAGCTTCGATTACATGGTGACCGGGTACGCGGCGTCGGTTTACGCCTACAAATGGTCGGGCGTACTGGCGAGCGAAGCGTTCAAACGGTTTCAGCAGCACTGGGTGTTCAACCCGCAAACCGGCAGGGCTTTTCGCGAAGCCTTTTTTTCACCGGGCGATTCGCGCTCACTGTTGGTCGCCCTGGAAGAATTCCTCGGACAACCGATCGCCGACAGCTTTTTCGCAACGCTGTCCAGCAGCCGCTGCCCGCTGAACTGATGCTTATTCGACGTGGGCAGATTGGAACCAACTCTTCATCGAGCAGGCCGCAAACGGGCTAGTGCTGCAATCGCCATTGGCGAGCGCGGTCCGAAGCTTGTCGGCATCGGCCTGCATCATGTAACGCACGCCATCCTTGAAATGTGTGCTGTCACCGAAACCGCCCTGGGTCATTTCGTTCAGGGCGTCTTCCTTGCTCCAGCCTTGCACCACCACCCGATACATCGCCGCCATCAGCCCGGTGCGGTCCGAACCGTGTTTGCAGTGCATGAGCACCGGGCCATTGGATTCGGCGGTCTGGATGACACGAAGGGCTTTGAGCACCTGCGCGTCATCCACGTGACTGGTGCGATAGGGCAACTGCACCTGAGCAATGCCCGGCATGGACAACCAGCTTGAATCCGCCTCGGGCAGAAAAGTGATAACGGTCGCGACGTTGAGTTTCTTCAACAACGGTATGGCTCCACTGTCGGGCAAGGCGCTGCGGTAAAGCGTCGGGGACATTTGATAGAGGTTGTATTGCACTTCGACCGGCTGGGCCCATTCCGCCGGGCGCTGCATATCGGCGTCATCTGCGCGTGCCAGGGTCAGATTGAGCAATGCGATGATCGAAAGACACATCACGGTGGAAAGGCGCGGTAGGAACATGCTCGAAGGTGACCGTTCGGGAGTTGAGGAGAGGCCCCAGATTCAACCTTCCGCAGTCAAAGGCCTGTGAGGCCGCAGTCAAAGAATCGTGAATCCGACCCTGCGCATGCAGATGCCGAACGGCACTGGTCGCCGTGGCCGATCTCGAATACTGTATGCACATACAGCAAAGAGTATTGAGCAAATGAGCACGCCCTTGCCCCCACGCGGCCGCGGCACCGCAACCAACCCGCACAACCGCTTTGCCCCAAATCGCTCGGTGGCCGAGGATGACGGCTGGTATCAGGAAGCGCCCGTCACGCAGGGCACGGAAGTGCGCATCGAAACGGCGAAAACCATCATCACCCGCAACAATTCCCCGGACTTGCCTTTTGATCGCTCGATCAATCCCTATCGTGGCTGCGAGCACGGTTGCATCTACTGCTACGCGCGCCCCAGCCACGCCTATTGGGACATGTCACCGGGGCTGGATTTCGAAACCAAGCTGATCGCCAAGACCAACGCCGCCGATGTGCTGGAAGAACAGCTGTCCAAACGCGGCTATCAATGCGCGCCGATCAATCTGGGCTCCAACACCGATCCCTATCAGCCGATAGAGCGCGAACACAAAATCACCCGCAAGACCCTTGAAGTGCTCCTGCGTTACCGGCACCCCGTAACCATCATTACCAAGGGCTCGCTGATTCTTCGGGATCTGGACCTGCTGGCCGAACTCGCCGAGCAAAGGCTGGTGGCGGTGATGATCAGCCTCACCACCCTCGACGATGAACTCAAGCGCATCCTCGAACCGCGCGCGGCTGCGCCGAAGGCCCGGTTGCGCGCCATCCGGGTGATGCGCGAAGCCGGGATCCCGGTGGGCGTGCTGTGTTCGCCGATGATTCCGATGATCAACGACAGCGAACTCGAAAGCCTGCTGGCCGAGGCACATGCCGCCGGCGCCCAGAGTGCCGCCTATATGATGTTGCGCCTGCCGCTGGAAGTGGCGCCGCTGTTCGAAGAATGGCTGGCCGCCCACTATCCGCAGCGTGCCGCTCATGTGTTGAGCCTGATTCGTCAGAGCCGTGGCGGGGAGCTTTACGACAGCCGGTTTGGCAGCCGGATGCGCGGTGAAGGGCCGTTTGCCGATCTGTTGGCGCAACGCTTTGCCAAAACCATCAAGCGCCTGGGGCTCAATCGTCGGGAAGGATTCGACCTGGACTGCGACGCCTTCTGTCCGCCGGGTCGCCAGATGTCGTTGATTTGAGGACAATTGGACTATGGTTGAGTAGTGGGAAATGCACTTGGCCATTACGCCGGTCACGTTTTTAGCGACCTGGAACACACGTCCTAGAGCGCTTGATTCAGTTTGAGTTAAGTTTCGGCAGTTACCTTATTCATCGAGTGACTGACGGGTTGAGATTCTCGGCCTGGATGTTTTTTAAACAGCCACTGGCTTCACACCGGACAAAACGGGAAAATTCCCTGACTCCGCCAAAGAGGATGAATCATGAGTGACAAGGATAAACAGCCGTTGGCTGCGTCGGCTTCAGCCCAACCCGAGGCGGAAACCGCCGATGCAGCGCTGAAGCATATCGTTGACGGCTTTTTGCATTTTCATCACGAGGTTTTTCCCCAGCAGGAAGAGCTCTTCAAAAAACTCGCCACGGCCCAGAGCCCCCGAGCGATGTTCATCGCCTGCGCCGATTCGCGCATCGTTCCTGAGCTGATCACCCAAAGCTCCCCTGGCGACCTGTTCGTGACCCGTAACGTCGGCAACGTTGTGCCGCCATATGGGCAAATGAACGGCGGTGTTTCCACGGCGATCGAATACGCAGTCCTGGCCCTCGGCGTGCAACACATCATCATCTGCGGGCACTCCGACTGTGGCGCGATGCGCGCCGTGCTCAATCCGCAAAGCCTGGAAAAAATGCCCACGGTCAAAGCCTGGCTGCGTCATGCGGAAGTGGCGAAAACCATGGTCCAGGAAAACTGCCATTGCGCTGACGAGAGCGAAAGCATGCACATCCTCACCGAAGAGAATGTGATCGCTCAGCTGCAGCATCTGCGCACGCACCCTTCCGTGGCCTCGCGCATGGCCAACGGTCAGCTGTTTATCCATGGTTGGGTCTACAGCATCGAAACCAGCGAAATCAAAGCTTACGACGCGGACAAAGGTTGTTTCCTGCCGCTCGATGGCAGCCATCCGATTCCCGTGGCGACGCCCAAAGCGCGCTTCTAAATCCTCCCAGGTGTGGTTTAGCCGAGGCTGCTGGTCGAGCAGCCTGGCTTTGCCATGCCTGAAGAAAACTTCGGGAGAATCATCATGCGTGCTGCGCAATTTAAGGCTGTTCTGCCACGGGAGCTGCTGGCATCCGTGGTCGTGTTTTTGGTCGCCCTGCCCTTGTGCATGGGCATCGCCATCGCCTCGGGCCTGCCACCGGCCAAGGGTTTGATCACCGGGATCATCGGTGGACTGGTCGTGGGCTGGCTTGCCGGCTCACCGCTGCAAGTCAGTGGCCCGGCGGCGGGTCTGGCGGTTCTGGTGTTCGAACTGGTGCGCCAGCATGGCATTGCCATGCTCGGGCCTATCCTGCTACTGGCGGGTTTTCTGCAACTGGTGGCCGGGCGCTTGAAGCTGGGTTGCTGGTTTCGGGTCACGGCGCCTGCGGTGGTGTACGGCATGCTTGCCGGGATTGGCGTGCTGATCGTGTTGTCACAAGTGCATGTGATGCTCGACGCCGTGCCCAAGCCCTCAGGGCTGGATAACCTCGCAGCCTTCCCGGCGGCGGTCATCCAGGCCTTGCCCTCCCTTGGCTGGCAAGCCGGGTTGCTTGGGCTGTCGACGATTGCGGTGATGTGGCTGTGGGAGAAATTCCGCCCTCATTCCCTGCGTTTCATTCCCGGCGCGCTGCTTGGCGTAGGTCTGGCGACGGTCGCCAGTCTGATGCTCGCCTTGCAGGTCAAACGCGTGGAAGTCCCGGCCAACCTGGCAGAAGCCATCGACTGGCTGAAGCCCGCCGACTTGCTCAATCTGGCTGACCCGACTTTACTGATCGCCGCATTTGCCGTGGCGTTTATTGCCAGCGCCGAGACCCTGCTCTCCGCAGCGGCAGTGGACCGCATGCACAGCGGCCAGCGCTCCGATTTCGATCGGGAATTGTCGGCACAAGGCGTCGGCAACATGCTCTGCGGTCTGCTGGGCGCGCTGCCCATGACCGGTGTGATCGTGCGCAGTTCGGCCAACGTCCAGGCCGGCGCCACCACGCGAATGTCGGCGATCTTCCACGGTCTGTGGTTGCTGGCTTTCGTCTTGCTGCTGTCCAGCGTGCTGCAAAGCATTCCAGTGGCGAGCCTGGCAGGTGTTCTGGTGTACACCGGTTTCAAACTGGTCGACCTCAAGGCCTTTCGCGGCCTGGGCCGTTATGGCCGGATGCCGATGTTCACTTACGCGGCGACGGCGCTGGCAATCATCTTCACCGACCTGCTGACCGGCGTGCTGATCGGCTTCGGATTGACCTTGGCCAAACTGGCCTGGAAGGCTTCACGGTTGAAAATCAGCCTGATCGACCTGCCGGCGGAAGGTGAGATGGAGTTACGACTGACCGGTGCCGCGACCTTTCTCAAGGTGCCGGCGTTAACCCAGGTGTTGGGGACCATTCCCGCAGGCGCGACGGTGCATGTGCCGCTCAATAACTTGAGCTACATCGATCACTCGTGTCTGGAGTTGCTTGAGGAGTGGGGCCGGGCCAATGCGGCCAAGGGGTCGAAGCTGCTGATTGAAGCGCGGGGGTTGAAGCGCAGGTTGGAGGGGCGGTTGCGGACCACTACCGGAGTCGGTTCCGCCACATAAATCGCCCTCCTGTAGGAGCGAGGCTTGCCCGCGAAGGCGTCTTCAAATACGCCAAAAGCTTCGCGGGCAAGCCTCGCTCCTACAGGGGGATATTGCGTTAGGCCGCTGGCTGATCCAGCTCCAGCCCTACGCCCAGCTGGCGCGACAGGCACGGCCAGCGTTTCCACGCAGCGCCGGTGTCCGGGCTGTTGAGTTTTTCGCGGTACGCCTCCACGGACTCCAGTGCGAAACTGTCTTCATTAAGCATCTCGTCCACGGCGTGATGCACCGCCTCATCCAGTTGATTGGCGAATTCCTCGCCGATCAGTTGGTGGGCAATCAGGTTGGCGACAGTCATGTCCAAGGGGATCAGTGGCTGGCCAAAGTGCTTGATGTACAGGTCATTGACCTCTTCAACCAACCGATGCGCCAGATAGGCTTCGTCCAGCAGGCTGTCCAGACCAACATGACCGGCCATGATTGCCGGTGGCTGGAGGAAGAACTGCTCGGCGATGTTCAGCACCGGCTTGATCTGTGATTCGATACCCGCTTCCCTGGCGACTTCATTGGCTGCGTCCAGCAGGTCCGGCACTTGCTCTATATACGCGGCCACAAAACGCGTCATCACGCCGTTGGCGTCGACATCCGGCAATTGGATGGCGGAGTGAAGGTGTGGCAATTGAGTTTCAAGCTGACGAGTCAGCAGGCCGGTTTCGGCCTCATGTTGTTGGGCTTTTTGGATCTGCTCGCGCAATGCGGCGGTGTTCATGAAAACTCCAGGAAACAAAGGCAATGAAATAGGGAAGACATAACTTAGCTGGCTTATGAAAAATGCTAAGACGCATTTGTCATAATTGTTTCATCCTTGAGACGCCTCCGTTATATCGATTTGCCACCACTCGTCTGCATCCTTCTCCATTCGTGACCCTGAACGCAAGTCCCAGCTGTTTCAGATCATTTACGCCATCACGTTGCGAGGTAGCAGTCGCTGTCTATACTCGGGTGGGAATGGAGTTAGCTGATGACGTCCGACTGCACACGCAGCAAGGCTCGGCGATTCAAGTTTCGTAGTCTGAAAAAGCCGCTCCCTTGCCGCAGGTGAAAGCCGGCGGGATAACAAGAACGATAAGGGGAACCCGCAATGATGCGACATCCACACGTCTGGATGGGCCTCCTGTTGTGGTCGATTTTCAGCCAGGCGCAAGCCGCCTGGACTGTGAATATGGCGCCGGGAGCGACTGAAATCAGTCACGCAGTATTTGACCTGCACATGACCATTTTCTGGATCTGTGTAGTGATCGGCATCATCGTCTTCGGCGCCATGTTCTGGTCGATGATGGTCCACCGCCGCTCCACAGGGCAGGTGGCCGCAAAATTTCATGAAAGCACCACCGTTGAAATCCTCTGGACCATCGTGCCCTTCCTCATCCTGGTGGCCATGGCGGTTCCTGCGACGGCAACCCTGATCAAGATGTACGACGCCAGTGAGCCGGATATCGATATCCAGGTCACCGGCTATCAGTGGAAGTGGCATTACAAATACCTGGGCCAGGACGTCGAGTTCTTCAGCAACCTGACGACCCCCGCCGACCAGATCCACAACAAGGAAACCAAGGGCGAGCATTACTTGCTCGAGGTCGACAAGCCTTTAGTGCTGCCGATTGGCGCCAAGGTGCGCTTCCTCGTGACGTCTGCCGATGTCATCCACTCATGGTGGGTGCCGGCCTTTGCGGTCAAGCGCGATGCGATTCCGGGATTCGTCAACGAAGCCTGGACCCGCGTCGACAAGCCCGGCATCTACCGTGGCCAGTGTGCCGAACTGTGCGGCAAGGACCATGGCTTCATGCCGATTGTGGTCGAGGTCAAGGAAAAGGCCGATTACGAAAAATGGCTGGGCGAGCGCAAGGCTGAAGCCCTGCAGCTTAAAGAGCTGACCAGCAAGGAATGGACCCTCGACGAGCTCAAAGAGCGCGGCGACAAGGTCTATCACACCGCCTGCGTCGCCTGTCACCAGGCCGAAGGTCAGGGCCTGCCGCCAATGTTCCCGGCGCTCAAGGGCTCGAAAATCGCTACCGGACCGATCAAGGATCACCTGAGCATTGTCTTCCACGGCAAGCCCGGCACTTCCATGGCGGCATTCGGCAAGCAGCTCTCGGAAGTCGATATCGCGGCGGTCGTGACCTACGAACGTAACGCCTGGGGCAACAACAAGGGCGACATGGTCACTCCTAAAGAAGTGCTGGAGCTGAAACAGGCGGAAAGCAAATGACCCGGTCTATTGCGCACGTAAGGAACTGGCCGGGGCTGCGCGCCCTGGCCTGCCCAGCCCATCTGTTTGCAGGAGACACGCCATGAGCGCCGTCATCGATGACCATGGTCATGCCGACCACGCCCACGGCCCCGCCAAAGGCCTGATGCGCTGGGTGCTGACCACCAACCACAAGGACATCGGCACGCTGTACCTGTGGTTTGCGTTCTCCATGTTCCTGTTGGGCGGCTCGTTCGCGATGGTGATTCGCGCCGAGCTGTTCCAGCCGGGACTGCAAATCGTCCAGCCGGAATTCTTCAACCAGATGACCACCATGCACGGCCTGGTCATGGTCTTCGGTGCGGTGATGCCGGCGTTCGTCGGCCTCGCCAACTGGATGATCCCGTTGATGATCGGTGCGCCGGACATGGCCCTGCCACGGATGAACAACTTCAGCTTCTGGCTGTTGCCGGCGGCGTTCATCCTGCTGGTGTCGACCCTGTTCACCCCCGGTGGCGGACCGAACTTCGGCTGGACGTTCTACGCCCCGCTGTCGACGACCTATGCACCGGAAAGCGTGACGTTCTTCATCTTTGCCATCCACTTGATGGGGATCAGTTCGATCATGGGCGCGATCAACGTGATCGCCACCATTCTCAACCTGCGTGCCCCCGGCATGACGTTGATGAAAATGCCGCTGTTCGTCTGGACCTGGCTGATTACCGCGTTCCTGCTGATTGCAGTGATGCCGGTACTGGCCGGCTGCGTGACGATGATGCTGATGGACATCCACTTCGGCACCAGTTTCTTCAGTGCCGCCGGTGGCGGTGATCCGGTGCTGTTCCAGCACGTGTTCTGGTTCTTCGGTCACCCCGAGGTGTACATCATGATCCTGCCGGCCTTCGGTGCCGTCAGCTCGATCATTCCAGCCTTTTCGCGCAAGCCGCTGTTTGGCTACACCTCGATGGTCTATGCCACGGCGAGCATCGCGTTCCTGTCGTTCATCGTTTGGGCGCACCACATGTTCGTGGTCGGCATTCCGCTGGTGGGCGAGTTGTTCTTCATGTACGCCACGCTGCTGATCGCGGTGCCGACCGGGGTGAAAGTGTTCAACTGGGCCAGCACCATGTGGCAGGGCTCGCTGACCTTCGAGACGCCGATGCTGTTCGCGGTGGCGTTCGTGATCCTGTTCTCCATTGGCGGGTTCTCCGGGTTGATGCTGGCCATCGCCCCAGCGGACTTCCAGTACCAGGACACGTATTTTGTGGTCGCGCACTTCCACTACGTACTGGTGCCGGGGGCGATCTTCGGGATCTTCGCCTCGGCTTACTACTGGCTGCCGAAATGGACCGGCCACATGTACGACGAAACCCTCGGCAAGCTGCACTTCTGGCTCTCGTTCATCGGCATGAACATGGCGTTCTTCCCGATGCACTTCGTGGGGCTGGCGGGCATGCCACGGCGGATTCCGGACTACAACCTGCAATTCGCCGACTTCAACATGGTGTCGTCGATCGGCGCGTTCATGTTCGGCGCCACGCAGATCTTCTTCCTGTTCATCGTGATCAAGACCATCCGCGGCGGCGAGCCGGCACCGGCCAAACCGTGGGATGGCGCGGAAGGCCTGGAGTGGAGCATCCCGTCACCGGCGCCGTATCACACCTTCACCACACCGCCGGAAGTGAAATGAACACTGCAATCGGCGACACCATTGTGGCGAGGGGATTTATCCCCGTTCGGCTGCGGAGCAGTCGTGAAATCTACCGACGCGGTGGTCTTGATAATCCGCGGCGGCAGGTTTTGGGGTCGCTTCGCGGCCCAACGGGGATAAATCCCCTCGCCACAGGATTTGCGCCAGAGGTGAATAGTCATGGCTGACTCGATTTCGATGAAGAAGCTGGTCACCCGCCTGTTGTTGGTCGTGGTGGCGATGTTTGTCTTCGGGTTTGCCCTGGTGCCGATCTACGACGTGATGTGCAAGGCGTTCGGCATCAATGGCAAGACCTCCGGGCAGTACGAAGGCGAGCAGACGGTCGACACGTCGCGGCAGGTGCGCGTGCAGTTCCTGTCGACCAATGCCGCCGACATGTCCTGGGATTTCTATCCGAAGAGTGACGAGCTGACGGCCAACCCGGGGGCGGTGAACGAGATGATTTTCATCGCGCACAACCCGACCGATCGCCCGATGAGCGCCCAGGCGGTGCCGAGCATCGCGCCCAGCAATGCCGCGGCGTACTTCCACAAGACCGAGTGTTTCTGCTTTACCCAGCAAGTGCTGCAGCCCGGTCAACGGATCGAGATGCCGGTACGTTTCATCGTTGACCGCGACATGCCCAAGGAAGTGAAGCACCTGACGCTGTCCTACACGCTGTTCGATATCACCGCCCGACATCCCCCGGTGGCTGTAAACACTGGCGGCTGAGCGTGCCCGATAAGGAGAACAATAAATGGCAACTCATGAACACTATTACGTACCGGCCCAGAGCAAATGGCCGATCATCGCCACCGTCGGTATGTTCGTCACCGTGTTCGGCCTGGCTACCTGGTTCAACGACCTGAAAGCTGCGCGCCCCGAATCTCACGGTCCGCTGATCTTTTTCGTCGGTGGCCTGCTGCTGGCCTACATGCTGTTCGGCTGGTTCGGGACGGTGATCAAGGAAAGTCGTCAGGGGTTGTACAGCGCGCAGATGGATCGCTCGTTCCGCTGGGGCATGAGCTGGTTCATCTTCTCGGAGGTGATGTTCTTCATCGCCTTCTTCGGCGCATTGTTTTATGTGCGCAACATCACTGGCCCATCGCTGGGCGGTGACGGCGCCAAAGGCCTCGCCCACATGCTGTGGCCGAACTTCGAGTTCGTCTGGCCGCTGCTGAACAACCCGGACCCGAAACTCTTCCCGGCACCCAAGGACGTCATCAGTCCATGGGGCCTGCCGCTGCTCAATACCGTGCTGCTGGTGAGCTCCAGCGTCACCATTACCATCGCCCACCACGCCTTGAAAAAGGGCCATCGCGGTGCACTGAAAATCTGGCTGGCGATCACCGTGCTGCTGGGCTGCGCGTTCCTCGGTTTTCAGGCTGAAGAATACATCCACGCCTATCAGGAACTGGGCCTGACCCTGGGTTCGGGGATCTACGGTGCGACCTTCTTCATGCTCACCGGTTTCCACGGCGCCCACGTGACCATGGGCACCATCATTCTGTTTGTGATGCTGATGCGGGTCCTACGCGGGCACTTCGATAACGAGCACCAGTTCGGGTTTGAAGCGGCGAGTTGGTATTGGCACTTCGTGGACGTGGTGTGGATCGGGCTGTTCGTTTTCGTCTACGTGCTCTGAGGCTTTACCAAGGCGCAGTAGAAACCAGCTGGCCGCTGAAAAAACCCCAGGCAATCAAGCCGACGGTAATGGCGGCCAGGGCAACACGCACACTCAAGGCAATGACGAGGCGGTTCGAGCTGCTGTCGTCCTTGACCAGAAAAAACAGGCCGCTGAACAGGCTGACAACCGTGGCAATCAGCATCAGGACGATGGCTGCTTTGAGCATGGTGAGACTCCGGGGGAATGGCGATGCACTTGAGTATAGCTATCGCAACCAGCGACTTTCTGGCGACGCCATGAAGCGCTTCCGGCCGGGCATCGTGCCGACCCTGGTGGTCGCGTTATTGCTGCCCATGCTGGTGTCACTGGGGTTCTGGCAATTGAGCCGGGGCGCGGAGAAAAGCGCGCTGCTGCAAAGCTACACCGAGCGCCGCGCGGCTGAACCGATGGCCAGTACCGAGCTGCAACACACCGAGGATCCCGCCTTTCGCCGGGTTCGAATTCATGGCCACTTTGATGCTGCGCACAGCCTGCTGCTGGATAACCGTCAGCGCGACGGCAAGGTTGGTGTCGAACTGCTGCAACCGTTTCAGGATCAGGCGACCGGGCTCTGGCTGCTGGTCAATCGCGGCTGGCTGCCGTGGCCGGATCGGCGCACCCCGCCGCAGTTCACTACACCGACTCAGGCCCTGAGCCTGGATGCCTGGGTCTACGTCTCCCCTGGCGCCACCTTCCAATTGCACGCCGACCCAAGCACCACCACCTGGCCCCAACTGATCACCGCCGTCGAACCGGCCAAGCTGTGGACGGCGCTCGATCGTGACGGTTTTGCCTACGAATTACGCGCAGAAACCGGCCCCGCGTCCTACCAGGCCGATTGGCCGGTGGTGGCCATGGGGCCGGAAAAACATATCGCTTATGCCGTGCAGTGGTTCGCCATGTCGATCGCCCTGTTCGGTCTTTATCTCTATCTCGGCTGGCACAACGCAAAGGAGAAACACCATGGGAGCGGCCATGAATCCACCCAGCATGTCTGAGGCGAAAACGCCGGCGAGTCGGCGCAAGGGCCGGTTGCAGTTATTGCTGATCGTGCTTGGGGTGATCGGTCCGATGATCCTCGCCACCGGCATGTACAAATTGCAGTTCTGGGTGCCGGAGGGCCGCAGTTATCACGGCGAGCTGATCGGCAACGGCCAGACCCGCGCCGACCTCGGCGTGCAGGCGCAGGAGGAGCGTTGGCAATTGCTGGTCACGGCGCCCAAGGAGTGCTCGGTGGACTGCCAGCAACTGGTTTATCTGGCGCGGCAGATCCAGATCGGCCTCGGCCGCGATGCCGGGCGCGCCAGTCACGCGTTGGCTGCGGCGCAACCGCTCAGCAGTGATTACGACGCCAAGCTGACCCGCGAATACCCGCAACTGCAACGTTACCCAATGGACCTGACCACCTTCAGCGCTTTCAATAAAAAAAGCGCGGCCGGCGACAAAGCCGCACCGCAACTGTGGATCATCGATCCGCACGGCAATCTGGTGCTGCGCTATGACCCGACGGTGAAGGGCAAGGACTTGCTCAACGACCTGCGTCATCTGCTGAAACTGTCGAACATCGGATAAGGGCATCGTCATGGCCAAACCTGGATTTCGCCTCGCGCTGTTTGCCACTTTGCTGGCCCTGATTGTGGTGTTGCTCGGCGCCTACACCCGCCTGACCCACGCCGGCCTCGGCTGCCCGGACTGGCCGGGTTGCTACGGCTTTATCAGCGTGCCGAAAAGCGAAGCCCAACTGGCCCATGCCGAATTGCATTTTCCCGATGCGCCCGTCGAAGCCCACAAAGGCTGGAACGAGATGGTCCACCGCTATTTCGCCGGCACGCTGGGGTTGCTGATTTCGGTGCTGGCCGGTCGCGCCTGGGTGCATCGCCGGCATCCGGGGCAACCGGTGAAGTTGCCGCTGTTTCTGCTGGCGGTGGTGATCGCCCAAGCGGCGTTCGGCATGTGGACGGTGACGCTCAAGCTCTGGCCGCAGGTGGTGACCGGGCATTTGCTCGGCGGGTTTGCGACATTGAGTCTGTTGTTTTTGCTGACATTGCGATTGTCCGGCGTATTGCCGGCGCTGACCGTGCCACGGCGTTTGCAGCACTGGGCGACGGCCGGGTTGCTGCTGGTAATCCTGCAAGTCGCCCTTGGGGGCTGGGTCAGTTCCAACTATGCAGCCGTGGCGTGCATCGACTTCCCGACCTGCCACGGGCAATGGCTGCCACCGGCTGATTTCGCCAACGGTTTTCACCTGACCCAACATATCGGCCCCAATTACCTGGGCGGGCAACTGGACAGCGATGCCCGCACGGCGATTCACCTGACTCACCGCATCGGCGCGTTGTTGGTGACACTGGTGCTGCTGGGGCTGGCCTGGCAACTGAAAGTGGTTGGCATGACGCGCTTGGCCGGGCTGGTGCTGATCGCACTCGCCGCGCAAATCACCCTCGGCATCAGCAACGTCTTGTTCCACTTGCCGCTGCCCGTCGCGGTGGCGCACAACGCGGGCGGCGCAGCGCTGCTACTGACGATGGTGCTGGTCAATTATCACGCGCGAACCAGCCTGGTTCGGGTCAAACAGCAAAACCCTGCGCGCTGGCGGTTCAGCCCGCGCAAACACTCAGCCGGGCCCATAACAATAAAAGGAGAGATGCCATGGCGACTCTGATCGGCGAACGTCACAGTCAGGCGATCTGGCGTGACTACCTGGAGCTGACCAAGCCGAAAGTGGTGGTGCTGATGCTCATCACCTCGCTGGTCGGGATGTTTCTCGCGACCCGCGCCGGGGTGCCGTGGACGGTGCTGGTGTTCGGCAATCTGGGGATCGCGTTGTGTGCCGGGGGTGCGGCGGCGGTGAACCATGTGGTGGACCGGCGTATCGATGCGGTGATGGCGCGCACCCACAAACGTCCCTTGGCTGAAGGCCGGGTTTCACCGGCGGCGGCGCTGACGTTTGCCTTGGTATTGGCTGTGCTGGGGCAAGCCGTGCTGCTGGCCTTCACCAATGCGCTGACGGCCTGGCTGACCCTCGCGTCCTTGCTCGGCTACGCGGTGGTCTACACCGGTTTCCTGAAGCGCGCGACGCCGCAGAACATCGTCATCGGCGGCCTGGCCGGCGCTGCCCCGCCGTTGCTCGGCTGGACCGCTGCCACCGGTCATATCAGCGCCGAACCCTTGCTGTTGGTGCTGATCATCTTCGCCTGGACCCCGCCACACTTCTGGGCCCTGGCCATTCACCGCAAAGAGGAATACGCCAAGGCCGACATCCCGATGCTGCCGGTGACCCATGGCGAGCATTACACCAAGGTCCACATCCTGCTTTATACCTTCGCGCTGCTGGCCGTCAGCCTGATGCCCTACGTGATCCACATGAGCGGCGTGCTCTACCTGATTTGCGCCCTGGGACTGGGCGCAAGGTTTCTGCAATGGGCCGTGGTGCTGTACCGTGGCACTCGGCCGCACGCGGCGATCAACACCTTCAAGTACTCTATCTACTACTTGTTCCTGCTGTTTATCGCGCTGCTCGTAGACCACTACTTACTGTTGAACCTATGACTCGAACTCAGAAAACCGTCTTCATCCTCGTCGCCCTGATCGCGCTGGTTCTGGGCCTGACCATCAACAAAGTGCTGTCCGGCAAAGGCCAGGGCGATCCGACGGCGTTGATCGACGCCGGGATCATTTTGCTGCCGCAAAGCCGCAACCTGCCAAACGTGACGATGACCGATCAGGACGGCAAGCCGGTGATGGTCAACGAGCTGAAAGACAAATGGTCACTGCTGTTCTTCGGCTACACCTTCTGCCCCGACATCTGCCCGACCACTCTCGCCCAGTTGCGCCAGATCAAAAGCGAACTGCCGCCAGAGGCCGTGGATAAATTGCAGATCATCCTGGTCAGCGTCGACCCGAACCGCGACACGCCCAAGCAGCTCAAACAGTATCTGGGCTACTTCGATCCGCAGTTCCAGGGGCTGACGGCATCGTCGGTTGAAGACATTCAGAAACTGGCCAATGCGGTGAGCATTCCGTTTATTCCGGCGGACACCAGCAAGCCGAACTACACGGTTGATCACAGCGGCAACCTCGCGGTGATCGGGCCGGACGGGACGCAGCGTGGGTTCATTCGAGCACCGCTGAATAACGCCAAGTTGGTGGCGCAGTTGCCGGTGATGCTTAACCGCAAATAAATCGACAGGCCAAAAAAAACCGCAGCCCATGGCTGCGGTTTTTTTGTACCTGATCGTTCCCACGCTCTGCGTGGGAATGCAGCCAGGGACGCTCCGCGTCCCAAGAGCGGACGCAGAGCGTCCAGTGAGGCATTCCCACGCAGAGCGTGGGAACGATCAGGTGTAGCGGGTCAAATCAGAACGCCGGCAATACCGCGCCTTTGTACTTCTCGAGGATGAAGGCTTTCACTTCCGGGCTGTGCAGGGCAGCAATCAGCTTCTTCATCGCTTCGCTGTCCTTGTCGTCCGGACGGGCAACGAGGATGTTCACGTAAGGCGAGTCGTTGCCTTCGATGACCAGCGCGTCCTTGGACGGATCAAGCTTGGCTTCCAGCGCGTAGTTGGTGTTGATCAGCGCCAGGTCGACCTGGGTCAGCACGCGCGGGATGGTCGCGGCTTCCAGTTCACGGAATTTCAGGTCCTTGGAGTTCTCGGTGATGTCTTTCACGGTCGACAGGATGTTGTTCGAATCCTTCAACTTGATCAGGCCAGCCTTGGCCAGCAGCAACAGCGCGCGACCGCCGTTGGTGGCGTCATTCGGGATCACCACGTTGGCGCCGCCCGGCAGTTCGGTCAGTGCTTTGTACTTGCTGGAGTAAGCGCCCAGCGGTTCCAGGTGTACGCCGGCAACGGCGACCAGGTTGGTGCCCTTGGCCTTGTTGAATTCATCGAGGTACGGCTGGTGCTGGAAGAAGTTGGCGTCCAGACGTTTTTCGGCCACCTGCACGTTCGGCTGGATGTAGTCGGTGAAGACTTTGACCTTCAGGTCCACGCCTTCTTTGGCCAAGGCCGGTTTCACGAATTCGAGGATTTCTGCGTGCGGGACCGGGGTGGCCGCGACGGTCAGGGTGTCGGCAGCGTGAGCGGAAAAGGCTGCAACGGCAGCGAACGCGACGAGTAGTTTTTTCATTCAGCTAACTCCTTGTGGGCGCCCGTTTGGCGCCTGCCAGCGAATGGCCGGCTCAATTGTCATTTACGAGAGAAGTGCACAACCAACTTGTCGCCAACGGTTTGCAGAACCTGAACGATCACCAGCAGCAACATCACCGTCACGACCATCACATCAGGCTGGAAACGCTGGTAACCGAACCGGATCGCCAGGTCGCCCAAACCACCCGCACCGACCACACCCGCCATCGCCGTGTAGGACACCAGTGTAATGGCTGTCACCGTAATCGCGGCGAAGATGCCCGGGCGGGCTTCCGGCAGCAAGGCATTGGTGATGATCTGCCGCGTCGTCGCGCCCATTGCCTGAGTTGCCTCGATGATGCCGCGATCCACTTCACGCAGGGCGGTTTCCACCAGTCGCGCAAAGAATGGCGTAGCGCCCACCACCAGCGGCGGAATCGCACCGGCGACACCCAGGGACGTACCGGTGATCAACACCGTGAACGGAATCATCACAATCAGCAGAATGATGAACGGCAGCGAACGCAGGATGTTCACCGCCAGCGACAGCATCGCGTAGACGCCTTTGGCTTCCAGCAACTGACGCGGGCTGCAGAGGAACAACAGCACGCCCAGGGGCAGACCCAGCAAAACGGTGAACAACAGCGAACCGAAGAGCATCAGAAAGGTATCGCCGGTGGCCAGCCAGATTTCGAACCAGTCGATATTGACGAAGAAACTTGTCAGGACTTCCATCAGCGCAGGACCTCCATGTGGACGTCAGCCGCGGTGAAGTGGGCGAACGCCGCCTTCATGTCGCCACCGGTGACGGCCAGGGTCAATTGCCCGTAGGGAATGTCTTTGATGCGGTCGATACGACCGGCCAGGATGCTGTAGTCCACGCCCGTTTCCCGAGCGACGGTACCCAGCAATGGCGCGTAGGTCGCTTCGCCCTGGAAGGTCAGACGCACGATGCGGCCCGGCACGTGAGCGAAATCGTCACGCTGTTCGCTTTCATCGATCTGTTCGTCTTCTTGCACAAAACGTTTGGTGGTCGGGTGCTTGGGATGCAGGAACACCTGGGCGACCGAACCTTGCTCGACGATCACACCCGCGTCCATGACTGCGACCTGGTCGCAGACCCGGCGGATCACGTCCATCTCGTGGGTAATCAGGACGATGGTCAGTTTCAGCTCGCGATTGATCTCGGCCAGCAATTGCAGGACCGATGCAGTGGTCTGCGGGTCCAGTGCGCTGGTGGCTTCATCGCACAGCAGAATTTTCGGCTTGGTCGCCAGGGCGCGGGCGATGCCGACACGCTGCTTCTGGCCACCGGACAGCTGCGCCGGGTACTTTTTGGCGTGGTCGGACAAGCCGACCCGCGCCAGCAACTCGGCGACACGCTGGTCGATCTCGCTGCGCGACAGTTCGCCGGCCAGGGTCAGCGGCAGCGCGACGTTGTCGGCCACGGTCTTGGAAGCCAGCAGGTTGAAGTGCTGGAAAATCATCCCGACCTGCTGGCGGAAGCGGCGCAGGCTGTTGGCGTCGAGCGCGGTGACTTCTTCGCCGTCGACGAAGATCTTGCCGCCGCTGGACTCTTCCAGGCGATTGATCAGACGCAGCAGGGTACTTTTTCCCGCACCGGAATGACCGATCAGGCCGAAGACCTGACCGTTCTCAATCGTCAGAGTGGTCGGGTGCAGGGCGGGGATATCCTTACCGGCGACGCGGTAGGTTTTGTGGACGTTTTGAAACTCGATCACGTAGCGAACCTTGTGGGGCGCGTTGGAAAAGGATCAGCGGTTAGCCGGGCGCGCATTTTAGCCTGTCCGTATAGAGGTTATTAGCATTTATTCCGCATTCATCCTTCCATTTGGCAATAACGCGATCAAAGGTTAGAAAAAAGGAACGGCTAAAAAGCTCGCCAGTCACTAATAAGGCAACTCGAAAACGCCCCCGGTGCCGTGCCTGGGGAATGCATATAAGTCCTGGCTACGGGATCGCAACGAGGAGTTTACGACTGATGAGCACTAAAAAGCCTGCCGCACCCAAAAGCGCACTGGCCGGGACCGATACCCTGGACCGCGGCAACACCAACACCAAGCTCGATAGCCTGGAAAAATTCCGCTCCGACGCCACCGACCAAGCCCTGCGCACCAATCAGGGCGTGAAGGTTTCGGACAATCAGAACACCTTGAAGGTCGGTGCTCGCGGGCCATCGTTGCTGGAAGACTTCATCATGCGTGAAAAAATCACGCATTTTGACCATGAGCGGATCCCGGAGCGCATCGTTCACGCCCGCGGTACCGGTGCCCATGGCTTCTTCCAGACCTATGAAAACCATTCCGTACTGACCAAGGCCGGTTTCCTGCAGGATCCGGGCAAGAAAACTCCGGTCTTCGTGCGATTTTCCACGGTGCAAGGCCCACGTGGGTCAGGCGATACCGTGCGGGACGTGCGAGGTTTCGCCGTGAAGTTCTTCACCGACGAAGGTAACTTCGACCTGGTGGGCAATAACATGCCGGTGTTTTTCATTCAGGACGCGATCAAGTTCCCTGACTTCGTGCATGCGGTAAAACCGGAGCCACACAACGAAATCCCTACTGGCGGCTCGGCCCACGACACGTTCTGGGACTTCGTTTCGTTGGTGCCGGAATCCGCGCACATGGTGATCTGGGCCATGTCCGACCGAGCGATCCCGAAAAGCCTGCGCAGCATGCAGGGCTTTGGCGTGCACACGTTCCGCTTGATCAATGCCGAAGGGAAGTCGCGCTTCGTCAAATTCCATTGGCGCCCAACCGCCGGTACTTGCTCACTGGTGTGGGATGAGGCGCAGAAGCTCGCCGGCAAAGACACCGATTACCACCGCCGCGATCTGTGGGAGTCGATCGAGATGGGCGACTACCCGGAATGGGAGTTGGGCGTGCAGATCATCGAGGAAGAAAACGAACATAAATTCGACTTCGATATCCTCGACCCGACCAAGCTGATTCCGGAAGAGCTGGTACCGATTACGCCGCTGGGCAAAATGACCCTCAACCGCAACCCCGACAACTTCTTCGCCGAAACCGAACAGGTTGCCTTCTGCCCCGGCCATATCGTGCCGGGCATCGACTTCTCCAACGATCCTTTGCTGCAGGGGCGGCTGTTTTCCTACACCGATACGCAGATCAGCCGACTCGGTGGGCCGAACTTTCACGAAATCCCGATCAACCGTCCCGTAGCACCGTTCCATAACGGCCAACGGGATGCGCTGCATCGCACTACCATCGACAAGGGCCGCGCCTCCTACGAGCCGAATTCCATCGATGGCGGCTGGCCGAAAGAAACGCCGCCCGCCGCGCAGGATGGTGGATTCGAGACCTACCCTGAGCGCATCGACGCCAACAAGATTCGCCAGCGCAGCGAGTCGTTCAGCGATCATTTCTCCCAGGCGCGGCTGTTTTTCCACAGCATGAGCAAGCACGAGCAGGAACACATCATCTCGGCCTACAGCTTTGAACTGGGCAAGGTCGAGCGTGAATTCATCCGTGCGCGTCAAGTGAACGAGATCCTGGCCAACATCGACCTGGAACTGGCCAAGCGCGTGGCCCTGAACCTTGGTTTGCCGGCGCCGAAGGCTGGCACCGTCGACGTGCGTAAAACTTCCCTGGACCGCTCACCGGCCTTGAGCCAGGCCAACCTGCTGCCGGCGGATATCAAAACCCGGAAAGTGGCGATTCTCGCGGCCAACGGTGTCGATGGTGCTGCGATTGATGCGATGAAGAAGGCGCTGAAGGCCGAAGGTGCGCACGCCAAATTGCTCGGCCCGACCTCCGCGCCGGTGACCACCGCCGATGGCAAAACACTGCCGGTGGATGCTTCGATGGAAGGCTTGCCTTCGGTGGCATTCGATGCGGTATTCGTGCCCGGTGGCGCGGCGTCGATCAAAGCGTTGAGCACTGATGGCGTGGCGCTGCATTACCTGCTGGAGGCGTACAAGCACTTGAAGGCCATTGCGCTGCATGGCGAGGCGAAGCAATTGCTGGATGTGTTGAAGCTTGAGGTGGACGCGGGGCTGATCGTGGGGGCGGATGCCAAGTTGATCAAACCGTTCTTTGCGGCGATCGGGCAGCATCGGGTTTGGGATCGGGAGCCTAAGGCCAAGGCGATTCCGGCTTAAGGATTGGTGTAGGTAGAGAGGACGCCTTCGCGGGCAAGCCTCGCTCCTACAAGAATTGCGTCGTTCGTAACACAAGCGAACGACACGATTCTTGTAGGAGCGAGGCTTGCCCGCGAAGCTTTTAAGGTTTACGCGGGCTCAAGACGATCTGCGCCGGAACGTTACGCAGGATCTGCTTCTGCAGATTCATATCAAAATTCGAATCCAGCTTCTTCACCCGTTTGGTTAGCAATGTGGCCAACCAAGGGTAATCCTGGGTGCGCGGCGCCTGGATGCTGACATCGCACTGGTAATTCACTACATCGGCGGCGATCGCATCCAATTGACGACGAAGCTTGGTCATATCGGTGAGGTTCAACGCAATGGTGGTGCTTTCAGCCGTAGGATCGATGACTTTGGCCTGTGGCTTGGCCTCGGCAGCCAGGAGCGCAGCTTCAGCCCTGTCCAGCTCGGCTTTACGGGCATTGACGATGGCGTTGTTGACCCCACCCGTGAGCGCCGGAGCCTTTGGCATTAATGCCCGAGCCCGAGCCAGCGCCGTGGCGGCCGCATTCACATCGCCCTTCTGCAACACGATCTGGCTGCGGCGCAGATAAGCTTCGGCCAGTTGCCGCTGATATTGCACAAGGGATGGATCGTCGGGCGACTGGGCCTGCAAGGTCGCCAGTTGATCTTCGGCAGTGGCCAGCTCGCTGCTGGCCAGGTTTTGTTCCAGCTGCGCGATGGCCGTGGCCCGGGCATCGGTCGCCTTAGTGGTGGCCGATGGCGTGCTTTGGCAAGCGCCCAGTAGCAGCGAAAATGCGACAAGGAGCAGATAACGGGAGGCTAACAGCTTCATTCCTGCGACTCTCTATTTGCGCAAAAAACGAGCAAGTCTACACCCCTCGACGGGGCAGGACAAAACTCAGCAGAAACAGTGCGGCGGCCGTCACAACAATCGATGGGCCTGCCGGGGTGTCCTTGAACCACGACAGCGCCAGCCCGCCGCAGACCGCGAGCATGCCCAGCAGGCTCGCGCCCAGCGCCATCTGCTCCGGTGAGCGGGCGTGACGTTGTGCCGCAGCCGCCGGGATGATCAACAGCGAAGTAATCAGCAACACACCGACGATTTTCATCGCCACAGCGATCACCACCGCGATCAGCAACATCAGGGTCAGGCGCAGCGCCGGCACGGGCAAACCTTCCACTCTGGCCAGTTCTTCATGCACCGTGATCGCCAGCAATGGCCGCCATAATGTCACCAGCAACGCGAGTACGGCCGCACTGCCGCCGAGTATCCAGGCCAGATCGGTCGGGCTGATCGCCAGCAAGTCGCCGAACAGATACGCCATCAGGTCGATCCGCACTTCGTGCATGAAGCTTAGTACGACCAGGCCCAGAGAGAGCGTGCTCGGTGCGAGAATTCCCAAAAGCGTGTCGGACGCCAGCGGCTGACGCTGTTGCAACGTCACCAGCAGCACCGCCAATAGCAAACAGCCGACGGTGACGGCCACGGTCGGGCTGACATCCAGCAGAAAGCCCAACGCCACGCCGAGCAAGGCCGCGTGGGACAAGGTGTCGCCGAAATAGGCCATGCGCCGCCAGACCACAAACGAACCCAGGGGTCCTGCGACCAGCGCCAAAGCCAGACCTGCAAGCAGGGCGTAGAGCAGAAAATCAGCCATGCTTGCAGCTATCTCCATGGACATGGGCCGTCGGGGCCGCGCTGACCACCGAACCATGCAGGTCATGGGCGTGGTCGTGGTGGTGGTGATAAATCGCCAGGCTTTGTGCGTTCTTTCCGAACAGCTCGACGAAAGCCGGGTCGCCACTGACCTGTTCCGGGTGCCCGGAGCAGCAGACATGACGATTCAGGCAAACCACTTGGTCGGTGGTGCTCATGACCAGGTGCAAATCGTGGGAAACCATCAACACGCCGCAGCCATGACGGTCGCGCAGCCGAGTAATCAGGCTGTAGAGCTCGGCCTGGCCGGCCACATCGACGCCCTGCACCGGTTCGTCGAGCACCAGCAGTTCCGGCTCACGCAGCAGGGCACGAGCCAGCAGCACACGCTGCATTTCACCACCGGAAACACTTTGCACCGGGCTGTCGATCACCTGCTCGGCGCCGACTTCCTTGAGTGCCGCCAAGGCCCTGGCGCGGTCCACGCCCGGCACCAGACGCAAGAAGCGCAGCACGGACAGCGGCAGCGTCGGATCGACGTGAAGTTTTTGCGGCATGTAACCGACCCGCAGTTTCGGCTTGCGCCAGACGCTGCCGCTGTCCGGCTTCAACAGGCCGAGCACGGCGCGCACCAGCGTGGTCTTGCCCGCGCCGTTCGGGCCGATCAGGGTGACGATCTGCCCCGGCTCGACGCTCAGCTCGATGTTATCCAGCACGTTCTGCCCGGCAAAGGTGACGGCAACCTGCTCAAGGCGGATCAGCGCATTGCTCATCAAGCCCCCTGGCAACCCGAACAGACGCCGACCACTTCGACCGTCTGGCTTTCGACGACGAACCCGACATCCTTGGCGCTGCTGATGATGGCGTCGCTGATGGACTTCTGTTCGAGCTCGATGGCGGCGTGGCATTCGCGGCAGATCAGGAACTGGCCCTGGTGGGCATGCTCCGGGTGATTGCAGCCAACGAAGGCGTTCAGCGAGGAGATGCGGTGGACGAGGCCGTTTTCCAGCAGGAAATCCAGCGCTCGGTACACAGTTGGCGGCGCGGCACGGCGGCCGTCCTGCTCGCTGAGTACCGCGAGAATGTCATAGGCACCCAGCGGCTTGTGGCTTTGCCACACCAGTTCCAGCACCCGCCGACGCAAGGCGGTCAGGCGCAAGCCTTGACGTGCGCACAAGGCATCGGCCTCAGTCAGTGCGCTGTGCACGCAATGAGAGTGGTCGTGGGGACGGCTGGCAATCGGTGTTTTAGGCATGAGCAGCGACGAGTTTTGTGAGAGACGTTATTATGTTACCCGTTCTCGCCTCTTCGAGTGGTCATCGTGTCCCGACTTTTTTCTATCTTTGTCACATTTGTCGCAAGTTTTCTGTTCATTGGCTCAGCTCAAGCCGACGTCAAAGTCCTCACCAGCATCAAGCCGCTACAGCTGATTGCCGCTGCGGTGCAGGACGGCGTGGCGATTCCGGAAGTGCTGCTGCCACCGGGTGCTTCGCCGCATAACTATGCCTTGCGTCCATCCGACGTGCGGAAGGTGCAATCGGTGGATCTGGTTTACTGGATTGGTCCGGACATGGAAGGTTTCCTGCCTCGCGTGCTGAACGGTCGAACGCTGCCGAGCGTCGCCGTGCAGGATTTGCCGGGGCTGAAACTGCGTCGTTTCGCCGACGAAAACCATTCCCACGCGGAAGAAGCCGATGAGCATGACCACGATCATCGCCCAGGCAGCCTGGACTCGCATTTGTGGTTGTCCCCGGTAAACGCTCGGGTGATCGCCGGCAAAATGGCCGCTGACCTGAGTGCAGCCGATCCAGCCAATGCCGCGCGTTATCAGAGCAATCTCAAGGCGTTTGACGAGCGGCTGGATGCGCTGGACTTGCGCTTGAAGGCGCGTCTAGCCGGTATCGCGGGCAAGCCCTACTTCGTGTTCCACGAGGCTTTCGACTACTTCGAAGACGCCTACGGGCTCAAGCACACTGGCGTATTCAGCGTCACTGCCGAAGTCCAGCCGGGTGCTCAACATGTCGCAGCAATGCGCACGCGCTTGCAGGAAGTCGGCAAGACGTGTGTGTTCAGTGAGCCGCCGTTGCGTCCACGCCTGGCGGAAACGCTGGTGGCTGGCCTGCCGGTTAAATTGGCGGAGCTGGATGCGCTGGGTGGGTACACACCGGCGACTGCGCAGGGGTATGAGCAGGTGCTGGAGAAATTAGGGAATGATTTGGCGGGGTGTCTGGAGTCGTTG
The DNA here is from genome assembly GCF_044759925.1 of Pseudomonas sp. NPDC099000. Lineage (NCBI taxonomy): Bacteria > Pseudomonadati > Pseudomonadota > Gammaproteobacteria > Pseudomonadales > Pseudomonadaceae > Pseudomonas > Pseudomonas sp. NPDC099000. Next base: position 55,191 of record NZ_JBIWAF010000020.1, on the reverse strand, counting down.
TAACCCGGATATTTGTGTCGCCCCCAATCGCGGCCAAGCCTCGCTCCTACGAAATTTGTGCCGTTCGCAGATAATGTGAACGACACAAACCCTGTAGGAGCGAGGCTTGCCCGCGAAGCTTTCAAAGGGCGAAAGGCAACGGCGTACTGACCTTCTGCCGTTGCGCCAACCGCTGCTGAAACTCCATCGGATCGTGAATCAACACGTCCTGCCCGGCAAACGACTCCGCAGCGATCAACCGTGACAACCAGAACCGCACACACGCCACGCGCAACATGGTCGGCCACAACTCGGCTTCGGCTGCCGTAAATGGCCGCAACGCCGCATAAGCCCCAAGCAATGCTCGTGCGCGCGGCCCGTCAATCAGCCCATTGTCATCCGAGCACCAGTCATTCAAGGCAATGGCCACGTCGTAGAGCATCGGCCCTGAGCACGCGTTGTAGAAATCAATCAACCCGGTCAGGTGCGTGCCTTCGAACATCGCGTTATCGCGGAACAGATCCGCGTGGATGTTGGCCCGTGGCAACGCCAGAATTTTCGTCTTCTGCTGAGTGATTTCGTCCAGCGCCCGTTGCAGCAAATCACTCTGCTCGGCATTAAGGTGGGACAGCAACTGCGTGCCCTCCTCCAGCATCCAGTCCAGGCCACGATCGGTTTTGCGCTTGATCATGTTGGCCTGGGTCGCCAGGTGCAAATGGCCCAGCAACTCGCCGACTTGAGCACAATGCTGCGCGTTGGCTTCCTTGATGTGCTTACCGGCCAGGCGTGGCTGCAACAGAGCAGGTTTGCCGGCCAGTTCGCGCAAGGCGACGCCGTCGGTGGTGCGCAGCGCGTAAGGCACCGGCAGATCAGCCTCGTGCAGCACATCGAGCAGTTCGATGAAGAACGGCATTTCCTGAACCGGACCGCGCTCGACCAGGGTCAGGACAAATTCGCCCTGCTCCAGGCTGATGAAGAAATTGGTGTTTTCACTGCCGGCGGCAATTCCCTGGAAATCAAGCAGGCGGCCGAGCCCGTATGGGGCGAGAAAGGTTTCCAGCTCGGGCCGAGCCAGCGGGGTGAACACAGACATGTTTAAACTGCCAGTACGGGCGCCGCTGCTTGAGCCAGCGCCGATTGAAATTAAGAAACTACTTCCACTCAAAAATTTTCCACGACGGAATCAGCATATCCGGCTGGTCCGAGCGGATGAAGTTTGCATCTGTACCGTCCGCACGCACCAGGAAATACGGCGGTGCGCCCTTCGGTGTGACCTTGATCGCGTACAGGAAACCGTTTTGGCGGTACTCCTGGATCGTTTTGTCCCCTTCCGTGCGAATCGTGACTTCCGGCTCCGGTGTCGGCGCATCGTCCGCCGCCATGACGGCCAGGGGAACGGTTGCAAACAAGCCAGCCAGCAACAGGCGATTTAGTGTGCGCATGATAACCTTGTCCCTTTGTCGTCAACGGTCCCGCTATTCTAGCGCCGGACCCGCCGAAAAGGTTGATCCTGCTCATGAGCCAAGCCCCCCTCGTCCTGGTGGACGGTTCTTCTTACCTGTACCGCGCCTTTCACGCCCTGCCGCCGCTGACCACTTCCAAAGGTCTGCCGACCGGTGCGGTCAAAGGCGTGCTGAACATGCTCAAGAGTCTGCGCAAGCAGTACCCGGACAGTCCGTTCGCCGTGGTGTTCGACGCCAAGGGTGGGACTTTTCGCGATGACATGTACGCCGAATACAAGGCCAACCGTCCGAGCATGCCGGATGACATGCGCGTACAGATCGAACCCCTGCACCAGAGCGTGATCGCGCTGGGCTTCCCGCTGCTGTGCGTCGAAGGCGTCGAGGCCGATGACGTGATCGGCACCCTGGCCCGCAGCAGCGCCGCGGCGGATCGCCCGGTGGTGATCTCCACCGGCGACAAGGACATGGCACAACTGGTCGACGGCCACATTACCTTGGTCAACACCATGACCGGTAGCGCGCTGGACGTTGAGGGCGTGAAGGAGAAATTCGGCGTCGCTCCCGAGCAGATCATCGATTATCTGGCGCTGATGGGCGATTCTTCCGACAACATTCCGGGCGTTCCGGGCATTGGTCCGAAAACCGCTTCCGGCCTATTGGTGGGCGTGAACGGCGGCCTGACCGAGTTGTACGCACAGCTCGACATCGTCCCGACCCTGCCGATTCGCGGCGCCAAGACCCTGCCGGCCAAGCTCGAAGAGCACAGGGAGATGGCGTTCCTCTCCTATCAACTGGCAACCATCAAGATCGACGTGCCGCTGGACATCGGGCTCGACGACCTGCAAATGGGCCGGCCGGATCACGACAAACTCGCTGAGCTCTACACCCTGCTCGAATTCAAGAGCTGGTTCGAAGAGAACCAGCGCGATGCCAAGCGTTCCGGCCAGGAAGTCAGCGCCCCGGTGGTTGAAGAAGCCGCTGTCGAGACCGAGCTCAAGTACACCACGATCCTCACCCAGGCCGATTTCGACCTGTGGCTGAAGAAACTCAACGACGCCAGGCTGATTGCCTTTGATACCGAAACCACCGGCATCGATGCCCAGCAGGCGCAACTGGTCGGTCTGTCGTTTGCTGTACAGGCCAACGAAGCGGCCTACATCCCGCTGACCCATTCCTACATGGGTGTGCCGGATCAGCTCGATCGCGACACCGTGCTGCGCGCGTTGAAACCGATTCTGGAAGACCCGAACAAACTCAAGGTCGGCCAGCATGCCAAGTTCGACATGAACATCCTGGCCAACTGTGCCATCGGTGGCGACCAGAGCTGCGGCATCACCGTACAAGGCATCGCCTTCGACACGATGCTCGAATCCTACGTGCTGGATTCCACCGCGACTCGCCACGACATGGACAGCCTGGCGCTCAAGTACCTGAACCACACCACTACGAGTTTCCAGGACATCGCCGGCAAGGGCGCCAAGCAGCTGACGTTTGACCAGATCTCACTGGAACTGGCCGGGCCCTACGCCGCCGAAGACGCCGACGTGACGCTGCGCCTGCACCAAACCTTGCAGGAAAAGCTCAATGCCATCCCGAGCCTGAGCAAAGTCCTGAGCGAAATCGAAATGCCGTTGGTGCCGGTGCTTGCGCGAATCGAACGCCAAGGCGCGCTAGTCGATGCCAATCTGCTGGGCATTCAAAGCGTTGAACTGGGCGACAAAATGGTCGCGCTGGAGCGTGAGGCATTCGCCATCGCTGGCGAAGAATTCAACCTCGGCTCGCCGAAGCAATTGGGCGTGATCCTGTACGAAAAGCTCGGCTTGCCGATCCTCAGCAAAACCGCCAAGGGCCAGGCGTCCACCGCCGAAGCCGTGCTGGCGGAACTGGCCGAGCAGGATTACCCGTTGCCCAAGGTGCTGATGCAGTACCGCTCGATGAGCAAGCTGAAAAGCACTTACACCGATCGCTTGCCGGAGCAGATCAACCCGCGCACCGGGCGGATTCACACGTCCTATCATCAGGCTGTCGCGGCGACCGGGCGTTTGTCGTCCAGCGATCCGAACTTGCAGAACATTCCAATCCGCACTGCCGAAGGGCGGCGGATTCGTCAGGCGTTCGTCGCGCCAAAAGGCTACAAGCTGCTGGCGGCGGACTATTCGCAAATCGAACTGCGGATCATGGCTCACCTGGCCAAGGACGAAGGTTTGCTGCACGCGTTCCGCAATGACCTGGACGTACACAAGGCCACCGCCGCCGAAGTGTTCGGCGTGGAACTGGCCGACGTCACCACCGATCAGCGTCGCAGCGCCAAGGCGATCAACTTCGGCTTGATCTACGGCATGAGCGCGTTTGGCCTGGCCAAGCAGATCGGCGTTGATCGCAAGCAATCCCAAGCGTATATCGACCGTTATTTCGCCCGCTACCCGGGTGTTCTGGAGTACATGGAACGCACCCGCACTCAGGCGGCCGAGCAAGGTTTTGTCGAGACCATCTTCGGCCGTCGCCTGTACTTGCCGGAAATCAACGCGAAAAACCCGGCGCTGCGCAAAGGGGCCGAACGCACGGCGATCAACGCCCCGATGCAGGGCACGGCGGCGGACATCATCAAGAAAGCCATGGTGGCGGTGGATAACTGGCTGACCTCCTCGGGCCTCGACGCCAAAGTCATCCTGCAGGTGCACGATGAATTGGTGCTTGAGGTTCGTGAAGATCTGGTCGACCAGGTCCGCGATGAAATTCGCGCGCACATGAGCGACGCCGTGAAGCTGGATGTGCCGCTTCTGGTCGAGGTTGGCGTAGGTAATAATTGGGATGAGGCTCACTGAGCCGTCTGAAAAGGCGATTTCTGCTGCGGCATAGCGCCGCGGCAGAAGGGTGAAGGGCCCTTATTTCGGAAAGAAATCACACTTATTACAAATGGTTTCTGAAGCTCCGGAACTAAACCTGTGAACTGCCACTCAGAGTTACTGAATGGCTGGTGAAGCCCTTCGAAGCTCCTATGTTGTGTTAAGTGTTGGCAGATATCTGGACCCCGCCCTAGCGGTCCGGAACTTGAACCCCGGAACTTCCCCCTCCCCATAAGAAGTCCGGGGTTTTTTTTGCCTGCGATTTATTGCTGGGCAACCTCGGAGCCTTTGTCCGCCAGTTCCATCCAGCCTGCCAATACAGTGTAGGCGTCTTCCAGGCCCATGCGTTTTGGCGCCGAGAACAACTGGATGCTGATCGCATCGCCCCACCCTTTGCGGATGTCTGTCTGAACCTTGAGCAGGACGTTTTTCGCCGCGCCGTAGGTCAGCTTGTCGGCTTTGGTCAGCAAAATGTGCATCGGCATGCCGCTGGCGACCGCCCAGTCGAGCATCAACAGGTCGAAGTCGGTCATTGGATGACGGATGTCCATCATCAGAATCAGGCCTTTCAAACTCTCGCGACCACCCAGATAGGCTTCCAGGTGACGCTGCCAGTGCAGCTTCAACGGGATAGGCACTTTCGCGTAACCGTAACCCGGGAGGTCGACCAGACGACGATCATCGTCTAGCTTGAAGAAGTTCAAGAGCTGCGTGCGACCCGGAGTTTTCGAGGTCCGCGCCAGGCTGGCGTGCGTCAGGGTGTTCAGCGCACTGGACTTGCCGGCGTTGGAACGCCCGGCGAAGGCCACTTCAAAGCCTTCGTCGTCGGGACATTGGTCGACTTTGGCAGCGCTGAGCATGAAGGTGGACTGTTGGCACAGGCCGAGGATGGGGTTCTTGAGTTGCATGGGATTTCCGATGTGGGCGGCGCCGGGAATGGACGCGGCAAGCGGTGTCGTTTCCGTTTCAGTGACGCCAGTATATAATGCCGCAGATTTTGTGTGCGCTTTGTCCCAGCGTAGGATGAAGTTCACGAGAGCGATTGACCTTGATTGCGCACTAGAACGCAGAACGCTCTCAACCCTGAAAAGGTCGTTTTATGACGAAATGGCTGCTAGCTGCCGGTGTCTTGATGCCGCTTTACAGCGCTCAGGCTACACAGGATCCGGAAGCTGTGTACAACCGTGTTTGTGGCGCCTGTCATTCCGGCCAACTACCCATGGCGCCCAAAAAGGGCGATCAGGAAGCTTGGACGCCGAGGTTGGCGAAAGGTATGGAGACGCTGGTGCAACACGTGACCCAGGGTTTCAAGGCGATGCCGCCGCGTGGTTTGTGCATGGACTGCAGTGCCGAGGATTACCAGGCCATCATCCAGTGGATGAGCGAGTGATCCCGGTCCATAACTCTTTAACCCTTAGCCGTAGTTGGATTAGCTGATGAACAAATTGATCGTGAGTCTGCTGTTGACCGTGGGGATCTCCGGCGTAGCCCATGCTGCAGGTGATGCAACTGCTGGTCAGGCGAAAGCCGCAGTATGTGGCGCCTGTCATGGCCCGGATGGCAACAGCATGGCGCCTAACTTTCCGAAACTGGCAGGCCAGGGCGAGCGTTATCTGAACAAGCAGCTGCACGACATCAAGTCCGGCAAACGCACCGTTCTGGAAATGACCGGTCTGCTGACCAACCTGAGCGATCAGGACCTGGCTGATATGTCCGCCTACTTCGCCAGCCAGAAAGGCAGCGTTGGCGCCGCCGACCCGAAAGTCGTGTCTCGCGGTGAAGCCTTGTTCCGCGGCGGCGACCTGGCCAAGGGCCTGCCAGCCTGCACCGGCTGCCACTCTCCGGATGGCAAGGGCAACGCAGCTGCCGGCTTCCCGCATCTGGGTGGGCAGCACGCTCAATACGTTGCCAAGCAATTGACCGACTTCCGCAAGGAAGAAGGCGGTCGTGCCAACGACGGCGACACCAAACCGATGCAGAGCATTGCCAAAAAGCTGAGCGACGAAGATATCGCCGCGGTGTCCAGCTACATTCAGGGCCTGCACTAAGACCGGCGAATCGGGCGTCGCGCGGGGTGTACATCTCCTGCAACGTTAACGCTCTATTAATCCGTCGCAGCAAGTATAAAAAGGGTGGCTCAGGCCGCCCTTTTTTGTGGCCGCTGCCGTTACACTACAGAACTCAAGCCCGCCAGGACCTGTCTGAAAACAGGTCGCGCGAGGCGACCAAAATTGTCCAGGAGTAAAGCATGCGTAATCTGATCATCAGCGCCGCACTCGTCGCTGCCAGCCTGTTCGGCATGACTGCCCAAGCCGCCGAAGCACCCGCCGCCCCTTATGTCGAACTGACCAATCCGGTTCCTGTCGCCGTGCCTGGCAAGATCGAAGTCGTGGAGCTGTTCTGGTATGGCTGCCCGCATTGCTACTCGTTCGAGCCGGTGATCAATCCCTGGGTTGAAAAATTACCTTCCGATGTGAACTTCGTGCGCATTCCTGCCATGTTCGGCGGCCCATGGGACGCACACGGCCAAATGTTCCTGACCCTTGAAGCCATGGGCGTTGAGCATAAGGTTCACACGGCGGTTTTCGAAGCTATCCAGAAAGAACACAAGAAGCTGGTCGACAAGAATGAAATGGCCGACTTCCTCGCGACTCAAGGCGTAGACAAGGACAAGTTCCTGGCGACTTTCGACTCCTTCGCCATCAAAGGCCAGATCAACAAAGCCAAAGAACTTGCCAAGAAATATGAAATCTCCGGCGTTCCAACCATGGTCGTCAACGGCAAGTATCGCTTTGACGTAGGTTCCGCCGGCGGCGCCCAACAAGCACTGCAACTGGCCGACAAACTGGTCGACCAAGAGCGAGCGGCTAACAAGGCTGCTGCCAACTAAGCGCGGGGCCCGCCATGCGCCGCTGGGGAACTGAACGCGTCGTCGGCCTGCATGATCCGCGGGTCAACGAGCATCACCTGGAATCGACGGGCTTGCCCGCGGACAGCCGTCTGCGTTTGCTCAGTTTCAATATCCAGGTGGGCATCAGTACCGAGCGGTATCGGCACTATCTGACCCGGGGCTGGCAACACCTGTTGCCGCACACCGGGCGCGCCGACAATCTGCAAAAAATCGGCAATCTGCTGGGCGACTTCGATCTGGTCGCCTTGCAGGAAGCCGATGGCGGCAGCCTGCGATCAGGCTACGTCAATCAGGTGGAACACCTGGCGCAACTCGGCGCCTTCCCCTACTGGTATCAACAACTCAATCGCAATCTCGGTCGTCTCGGCCAGCACAGCAATGGCGTGCTCAGCCGCCTGCGCCCGTGGGCGATTGAAGATCATCCGCTGCCGGGTCCCAAGGGTCGCGGGGCCATCCTCGTGCGTTTCGGCGAAGGTCCGGAGGCGCTGGTGGTGGTGATGATGCACTTGGCGCTGGGCGCTCGGGCCCGCAGCATGCAACTGGCTTACATCCGCGAGTTGATCGGCGGTTACAAACACCAGGTGCTGATGGGCGACATGAATACCCACGCCAGTGATTTGCTGCAAAACTCCCCGTTGCGCGACCTCGGCTTGCTCGCGCCGCAACTGGAAGCGACGTTCCCCAGCTGGCGCCCGCAGCGTTGCCTGGACCATATTCTGCTCAGCCCCACGCTGACCCTTGAAAAGGTCGAGGTGCTGGCACAACCGATTTCAGATCACCTGCCCGTCGCGGTAGAGATTCGTCTGCCGGGTTCGCTCACGGCCGATGCGTTCCCCGCGTTGAGTCCTGCCCCTTCGCGGATCCCTTGAATGAGCGACGAAACACAGCGCTGGAAAGAGAAATACCTCAAAAGCATCGAACAACAGGAAAAGCTCGAACGCCGATGGGATGCCCGGCTCGACTTGCTGCGCCGTGGGCTGGTGCGCAGCACCCTGGCCGCAGAAGGTACCGATCGCGCCGTTGACCAGTGCATGAAGGAGATGCGCGAAGTCGTGCGCACCGATGACATGGACGCCGGCCTGGCCGCCCTGCTTCCGCGCCTGGAAAAAGCCGTACTCGATTCCGAGCAACGCCGGGAAACACGGGTCAATCAGACCAGCGTTGCACTGACTGCTCTGGTGACTCAGCTGCAAACACTGCCATTGCCTCGCGAAGTCAGCCGTCCGCTGAAGAACTTTGCCAAACAACTGGACAGCCGAGTCAGTCAGGCCCGTGAGATTCCGTTGCTGCTCAGCGAACTGAGTGGCCTGCAAGGCAAAGCCTTGCGTCAACTGGATACCCCGGCAGAACCTGATCGCCCCGGTTTTTTGCAGCGACTGTTTGGTAACCGGGAAGCGGATGAGGCCGCCCCTCAGCTCGCCGCTCCTGCGGTACAAGCGGCACCCCAGCAAACTGTCGAACCGCTTGCCGAGACCCCGCCGGTAACGGTTGATCTCGCAACCACGGTCGAACAGCCAACCGTAATCGACGTCAAACCCGCCGCTGCAACCCCTGAATCACTGGAAATACACGCAACGGAACCTGCTCCTGAAGTGGTGGCGTTTGTCCCACCTGTGCTTCAGCCAGAGACCGCATCTGCACAAGCAGTAGAGCCACAGACACAGCCGAACATCGAACAATTGGTAGATCCTACGCCAGCCGAGCAGGTGCAGCAGGCCGTCAACCCGGATGAACTGACCCCGGTGACCGTTGAGGCGGAGCACCTCGCGCCCGAGGATATTCTCTACGCCCTGCCCGACTCACCCGAGCCGTCCTACAGCTCTGTCGCCAAGCACATAGAAGACACGCTCCTGGGCCTGCTCGACGACCTGACGCTGCCCGAACGCCATCGACCGCAAGCCGAAGCGATGCGTGATCGCCTGCAAAACGGGTTGAACTGGTACGAACTGATCCCGATCCTCGACGATCTGGCAACGTTGATGCTGGCGATCACTGACAGCGGTCAACATGAATTCGAAGCGTACCTGCAGCAACTCAACGAACGTCTCGAATCGTTCCAAAGCAACTTGCAAGCAGCCAGCGACGGCCATGCCGACAACCGCTCGGCTGCGCGTGAAATGGATACGCAGATTCGCGAGCAAGTCGATGGCCTCCAGAGCAGCATGCAGGAAGCGGCGGACCTGGACGATCTCAAGCACGTCTTGGAGAACCATCTCGAAGGCCTGCTCGGCACCATGGATCAACACCAGAAGCAGCGCGACGAACGTGAGCAGGAAGTCGCGGCTCGGTTGCAAAGCCTGGCCGAACGCGTGGCGCACATGGAACAGGAAGCGCTGGGCTACCGCGAACACCTTGAAGAACAACGGCAGAAAGCCCTGATCGATCCCCTCACCAGCCTGCCCAATCGAGCGGCCTGGAGCGAGCGGCTGGAGCACGAAGTCCGCCAATGGCAGCAACACGGCAACACTTTGTTGCTGGCGATGCTCGATCTCGACCACTTCAAACGCATCAACGATAACTACGGTCACCTGGCAGGTGACAAAGTGCTGAAAATCATCGCCAGCGTGCTGCGCAAACGCCTGCGCGGGACGGATTTCATTGCGCGGTTCGGCGGTGAGGAATTTGTCCTGTTGATGCCCGCCACCCCATTGGCAAGCGGCGCCAAATTGCTGGAATCCTTGCGTGCCTCCATCGAAGCCTGCCCTTTTCACTTCAAGGGCGAGCGAGTGACCATCACCATTTCCATGGGCTTTAGCGCATTCAAATCCGGTGAACACAGCGACTTGGTGCTTAAAAGAGCCGATCAGGCGCTATACCGTGCGAAAAATGCCGGTCGCAATCGAGTAGCGGCTGGCTGACAGCCAATTGTTCCATTTTATTTAAAACAGCGCTTTTGCCCTCTGCGCGCAAGTCAGTACGTTACACTGTTGCATTACTGTCTTGCGTGTATTGCCTCCTGCCATGAAATGTCTTGCTCTCATTGTGTTGCTGCTTCTGTTGGCCGGTTGTGCCAGCGGTCCACGGATCGACACCAGCCACCCTTCAGCCAATCACGACAGCCGTATTCAGTTCGTGGTGGTGCATTACACCTCCGCCTCGCTCGAGCACTCGTTGCAATTGCTGACCCACGGCGAGGTCAGCAGTCACTACCTGATCGGTGACGACAAAGGCGCCACCATCTATAAGCTGATGGATGAAAATCTCCGGTCCTGGCACGCAGGCGAAAGCGAATGGCAAGGCCGGACCTGGCTCAATTCCAGCTCCATCGGCATCGAGATCGTCAATCCAGGTTTCAAAGACACGCCGACGGGCCGCCTTTGGTATCCCTACAGTGAAGATCAGGTTCAGTCGCTGATCTTCCTGCTCAAGGACATCAGCAAGCGTTACAACATCAACCCTCGTTCCATCATTGGCCATAGCGACATTGCGCCACTGCGCAAGCTCGATCCCGGCCCACTGTTCCCATGGAAGCGCCTGGCTGCCGAAGGCATAGGCATCTGGCCAAACGAGCAGGCCGTCGCACGCCAACAAACCCGGTTCGCAGCAGAACTGCCGAGCATCAGCTGGTATCAGGGACAACTGGCCCGAATGGGTTATGCCACGCCACAAACGGGCGAGCTTGATGTCGCCACGCGCCATGTACTGGCGGCCTTTCAAATGCATTTCCGCCCCACCCGATTCGATGGTACCCCCGACGCCCAGACGGCGGCGCTCCTGCAAGTTTTGAATCAGACAAAATAATGACGCCCGCCCGACGGTAAGGGCTTTTTCTCAATCAGCAGCTATAACTCATTGGTAATTCTTCGGATATCCATAATGACTGTAGCTCGAGAGACGCTTCGTAGCTGGTTCTATCGCCCCTGGTTTTTGGCGATGCTGGCTGCTGCCTTGAGCGCAACGTTATTGATGGCCGCCAGCCTTTTTTTTGCGATGCATCAGGTCGAGCAGAGGGAAAGCCAGGAAATGAACGCCCAGGGCGAGCGTTTCCTCGCCCGGCTGGAACAGCTGTTCGGGCAGCTGCGCGAAAGCCTCGACGATCTGGAAGCCCAACCCCTGCGTGGCTGCGATGATGAAATGATCGCGACCTTGCAACAGGTCAGCTTCAATTACCGCTTCGTTTACGAAGCCGCCTACATGGATGCCTCAAGGATTTGCTCGAATCGCCCTCGCCAGGAGGGGTTGTCGCTGAGTCGATCACCGGACATCAAGGGCCCCACCTACAGCTACTGGCTGAACACCACCACCGAACCCGATGAAAACCGCGCTGCGTTGATGCTGGGACGCGGCAACTTTCGGGTCGCAACCTCTCGCGGCCATTTGACCGACATGGTCGATCTGTCCCCCGGCAGTAGCCTGTTGGTGGTGCTTTCCCATGGCACTCGTGCGATTCCTGTCCTCGGTGCCGCACAGGTCTGGCCGCCCACGGAATTCTGGCCCCTGGAAAGCCGCGATGCGCTGCAGGTGACACAAACCCGCTTGATTTACCGTATGCCCACCAACAATCCCGAATACCAATTGGTGCTGATCAACCCACGCACGAACATGCATGTGCCGGCCGTGTGGTGGTGGCTGCTGCCGGCCAGTCTGGCGCTGGGTGTCCTGGTCGGTTTCATGGTGTTTCTGCTGGTGCGCCAGCGTCAGTCACTGGACGCTGAACTGAACGGCGCCATTCGACGGGGCGAATTGCAGGTGTTGTATCAGCCGATCTTTGATCTCGACAGCCGCAACTGTGTCGGGGCCGAAGCCTTGCTGCGCTGGCGAAGGCCGGACGGCACGCTGACCAGCCCCGACCTGTTTATCCCGATGGCGGAAAACACCGGCCAGATCCGTCAGATGACCGACTTCGTATTGCAGCGACTTCTCGAACAACTGGGGCATCTGCTACGCGCCAATCCGCAGTTGTACGTCTCCGTCAACCTTGCAGCTTGCGACGTCATGGTGCCGCGCATCGGCCAGGTGATGGCACGTCTGCTGACCTTGCACCGGGTCGCGGCGAAGCAGATTGCCTTCGAGGTGACTGAGCGGGGCTTGATCGATGTGGTGGTGGCCAGGGAAAACCTGCAAGCCTTGCGCGATGTCGGGCATCAGGTGCTGATCGATGATTTCGGCACAGGCTATTGCAGCCTTGCCTACCTGCAAACCTTGCCGGTGGATTGCCTGAAAATCGACAAGGCGTTCATTGATGCGCTAGGCCATGATGCCGCCAGCAGCGGCGTGGCACCGCACATCATTCACATGGCCCAGGCCCTGCAACTCAGGGTGATTGCCGAGGGCATAGAACATGAAGCCCAAGCGGCGTTTCTGAGCAGCGAAGGGGTCAAGTATGGTCAGGGCTGGCTGTTCGCCCATGCACTGAGCGCCGTGCAGTTCATCGAACTGATTACCCGTGGTCGCCGACTGAGCAATCGACGCCTGGATGATGAAGCCTGAGCAGACGGCGGTCTAAACCGCCAGCGCCATGTAGAACTGTGTGCCCTGCCCCGGCCGCGAATAAACGCCCATTCGCCCGCCATGCAACTGCACGATTTCCTTGCACAGCGCCAAACCAAGCCCGGCACCGCCTTTCTTGCGGCCGACCTGGACGAAGGGCTCGAAGATTCGCCCCTGCTGACCGTAGGCAATGCCTTCACCGTTGTCTTCCACGCTGATAATCACCCGCTCACCATGGCGTCGCGCCTGCAAACGTATCAGTCCGTCCTGGGCGGTATGACGCAAAGCGTTATCGATCAGGTTATCGAGCACCCGGTCCAATTGCGCCTGGTCGGCCTGCAATCTGGGTAACGGCCCCTGCACTTCCACCAACAGTTCGACGCCCTTCTGCGCCGCAGAACCGGCAAAACGTGCCTGAGCCTGCTCCAGTAACTCTTCAATGGAACAAGGCGCCAGCGTGAGTTTCTGCAACCCGTTTTGGTAGCGTGAGAAATTCAGCAGGTCGTTGATCAGCTGCATCAAGCGCTGCATTTCTTCATTCACGGTGTCCAGCAAGTCGGCTTCGCGGGAGTCTTCAGGAAATTTCGCCCGCTCGCGGAACAGACCGAAAGCCATGTGCATCCCGGTCACCGGGGTGCGCAACTCATGGGAGGCGCGCAAGACGAACTCGCTACGTACCCGTTCGAATGCACGCTGTTCAGTGACGTCATGCAGCACCATCACGGCGCCGAGAATGTGGCCCTGCGTATGGCTGACCGGAGTCAGGCTGTAGGTCAGCAACCTCGATTCACCGTCGACCTCGATGCTCAGGTCTTCCGGCGCCCGCTCCAGGGTCCCGCCGCGCAGCACCAGTTGCAGCTGCTCATCCAGTTCGGGACGATCGAGCGCTGTGCCCAACCCTTGACCGAGTCGATCGGTGTCCCAACCCAACTGACGCTGGGCCACGGGGTTGAGGTGTTCCAGATGGCCTTCGCGGTCGATCATCAACAACCCATCGTCGATGCTGTCGAGCACCGCTTGCAGACGCTGCTGGCCGGCGAGCAGTTCGTCGATATTCATCGCCTGGTGCTCGCGCAACGCCTCGGCCATGATGCCGAAGCGCTTGGTCAGCTGGTTCATTTCCTCGGCGGAGGAAACCGGCAGGGTCACTTCGAAATTACCTTGGCCGATGTTGTCAGCGGCCTGGACCAACGCTTCGATCGGAGCGCCAAACCGGCGGGCGATTCCATGGGCGGTCACGAACCCGATGATCAGCACCGCCAGCCCCACCAACCCGAGCAGCCCGGCAATCAGCAACGCGCGTTCCCGGGCCTGGCGCTCGGTGTTGTTGATGTTATCCAGTGCGCGCTTTTGTTCAGTAAGCAGACCGCTGCGAAGGGTGTTGAATTTTTCCGTCAACGCCTCGTTACCGCTCAATACAGGCTTCGGCACTTGTGTCTGATCGTAGACTTGAAGAAAGTCGAGGTAATCAGCCTTGGCCTGTTTGAAACCGTAGCCGCCATTGCCGGATTGCTGAAGCGTGATGCCTTCTTCCAGCAACTCGAGGTAGTGCTGCCTGGCAGTCTCGAACGCTGCGGCATCGGGTTTTTCGTCGATCATGATCATGAGCTGATCGCCCAAGGTCTGACGCAATTTCAACCCCAGGTCCAGCGTGACAAAGTTGGTGCGTACCAGCACTTCCTGGGTGCCGGCCATCTGCATCACGCTGACCAGCCCGAGCAAGAGCCCGAGCAGCGCTACGGTGATCAGCGCCGAAATACTCAGAAACAACCGAGTACGCAGCTTCATCGCCAGTTTCATTGCAGGCTCACAGGTTGTACTGCTTGCGTTTGCGGTACAGGGTCGAGGCATCGATGCCGAGGGTCTTGGCCGCCTGATCCAGGGTATCGGCGGTGGCGAGCACGGCACCGATGTGGGCTTTCTCCAACTCGTCCAGGCTCAACGCCGCGCCAATACGCGGCGCGTTGTTGGTCGGGGTCTCTGCCATCCCGAGGTGGCTGATCTCGACCCGCTCCTGTGGACAGATGATGCTCGCCCGCTCCACCACGTTACGCAGTTCGCGGATGTTTCCGGGCCAGCGGTAACCCAGCAACGCTTCGCGGGCTTCGTCGCTGAAGCCCCGCGCCGGACGCGCGTACTCCTTGACGAAGCGAGCCAGGAAACGGTCGGCCAGGTTCAGAATGTCCTCCCGGCGCTCGCGCAGTGGCGGCAAGTGCAAGGTGATGACGTTCAGGCGATAGAGCAGGTCTTCACGGAAACGGCCGTCGCGCACCATGTCTTCGAGGTTCAGGTTGGTCGCTGCGAGGATGCGCACATCGGCGCGGCGGGTCACCGGATCACCCACGCGCTCGTATTCCTTGTCCTGGATGAAACGCAGCAATTTGGGTTGCAACGTCAAAGGAAAATCGCCGATCTCATCGAGAAACAACGTCCCGCCATCCGCCTGATTGACGCGCCCCAAGGTGCTTTCGCTGGCACCGGTGAACGCGCCGCGGCTGTGGCCGAAGAGTTCACTTTCCATTAATTCAGCGGTCAGGGACGGGCAGTTGATGGTGACGCAGGATTTCTTCTGGCGTTTGCTCCAACCGTGAATGGCTTGGGACAGTTCACCTTTCCCGGTACCGGATTCACCGAGAATCAGAATGTTGGCGTCGGTGCTGGCGACTTGGCGTGCGGTTTCGAGTACCACTTTCATGGCCGGGCTATGGGAATCCAGGCCGTCCTTGGGTTTACGCACTTCGCCTTCAAGGGCTTCCAGACGCGCCGAAAGCTGCCGGACTTCCAGCTGCTTGGCGGTGGCCAGACGCAACTGATCGGGGCTGCAAGGTTTGACGAGGTAGTCGGCGGCACCGGCCTGGATCGCATCTACGGCGGTGTCGACAGCCGAGTGAGCGGTGACGATCACCACCCGCATCCAGGGCGCCTGAATGCGCATCTGGGCCAGCACATCCAGGCCATTGTCTTCACCCAGGCGCAGATCGAGGAAGCACAGATCGAATACCTGACGTTGCAGCAACGCATCGGCCTGCGCTGCACTGTTCGCGGTGGCGACGCTATAGCCTTCATCTTCGAGGCAATAACGAAAGGTTCGCAGAATGGCGGATTCGTCATCCACCAGCAGAATGCGGCCTTGATGCTCAGTGGCTGATTCCATATTCCTGCGCTCCTTTGATGAATGATCTTGGTTAGTCCCGGAAAAATCGGGCAAGTTGCATGGTTGATTCTGATCCATTCCGGCCATGGCAGGGTAGCTCTCTACTCATTCAATAGCTAATGGACTGATTTCTCTGGTTTTTTAATAAAAAACCACTTTTTAGGCAATGACCCACGTCCCTTTCTGACATCCGCGCCCTCCTCTCAATTCAAAAAATCCAAGTTGCCGGGAATCTATCGTGCAATACGCACGACCCTGCACGGCCCATCGTGCAGGATGCGTCCACCCTGGTTTTCAGGGTCAAACTAACTTATTGATTTAAAACGATATTTTTATACAGAGAAGCTGGCATGCAGGCTGCAATGGTCTGGGTAATCAGGGCCATTTGTATCGACGCCCACTGACAAGATCACCACCAGAGTGGGAGGAGTTTCAGGATGAATCGCCAACGTGTCGCCCCATTGCGCATCTCGCCTTTGCATCTTCAACAAGGCCTGTTTGGCGTTCTGGCGCTGTTGATCACGCTGATCGCAGGCCAGCAGTTCCTTCTTTGGGAACAGAGCCAGCAACCAGAGGTTCCGCACGTGTCGATTCAACATGCAACCCAGACCCATTTCAGCGCCGTCAGCAGCAGCCAGGCTGACCTCGCCCCGATGCGAATGATGGACGTCGACCAGGCTCAGCCTGTGGATGAGATGCCTCGTCAGGAACGTTGGGTGTTCTGAGTAAACGAACTTGGCGCGCTCGATGCGCCGGGAAAAGCACCACTAGCAACATCTCTAATATAGAAGCGTAAGGAGAATCACCATGTTGAGCTGGGCAATCACATTCTTGATCATTGCCATCATTGCTGCAGTACTGGGCTTCGGTGGTATCGCGGGCACCGCCACGGGTATCGCCAAGATTCTCTTTGTCGTGTTCCTGGTGATGTTCATTGCTTCGTTCTTCTTTGGCCGTCGCGGTCGAGGCTGAATATGAGCGTTTTGTTAAAGACACTGGCAGCCGCCCTGCTTCTGGGCGGTAGTGCCATGGCGATGGCGGCCAATGATGGCCAGACGCGGGCCACCGAATTACTGAATTCGGACCCGCAGTACCGTGAAACGTGGACTAAAGTCGTTAAAACGGAAGAACGACTGCCGGAATGGGTAATGAACCTGTCTGGCGCTTCCGAGCAAATGAATGCTGTTGAAGAGGATGGCGACAAGTACCTGGTCGGGCCGCTTTGCGAAACGCAACCGACGTGCCTTAACAAACGCTTGATCGTGGCCTTCAGCTTCGACAAAAAGGACGCGTACGCAATGCTGGTCGAAGTGCCCGCAGGGCTGCCGGCCGACAAGTCGCCAACGCGACATGCCGACTACCGCTTCCTCGGCAAACCCGATCAGGGTATGCAGGATCTGTTGATGGAACAGCTCAAGAAGGATCCGAACTGGTACTGAGTTTGAAACACGAAAGGAGCAGCATCGCTTCTTTCCAGTGCGCCACCCGAGGAAGGCAGGCGCATGACCAAGGGGTCGGGACGTTCTGCCTGCTTCAGGGGCGGAGTGACCTACGGGCACATGGAGTGTCTGCGCAAGGGCCTGGTCAGGTATAAAGCTGCGACGCAAGTTCGCCGGACCCGAGTGGCTCGACGGACTTGCGAAGAGCTTCAACGTGCAAAGCGTTGATCTAGAGCACTGCGCCCTATTCCCCCTGCTGCATATTCCCCACAAAACCGTTTCGCGGTGTTTCTTCACGACCGTATATCGAGAAACCTCCGACTTTCGGCAGAAGAGTTTTCGCTGCCAAACGTAGGCTTTTTCCTAAATTTCGCCGTGAATTCAACTGTTTAAAAAACAACCAACCTCCTCTGAAATGGCCGGTTCACGGCACTTATGCCTGCCGAAATGTCGTATTCGAACCGGTTGGGACGCGAGTTTCAATTAAAAAAGCTCATGCCGATTCGGCATAGGGTAGGCGTTTACGGCATTAGACGTCGCTTCCTTGCATCGGAATAGTTGCGCCTTTTTTCGCCTGCCAGAGAGCCGTAATAAAGCGCTCCGGGGCACCTTATACGGGGGCAGATGCACAGACTTTTTCGCCACGAGCGTTCCAGTTCTTGCATTCGCCTGAGTCAAACGCAAGTAAGGGTAAAGATATGAAGAAGGCAAAGCTCAGCCTCGCCTGGCAGATCCTCATCGGTCTGGTTCTGGGGATAGCAATCGGTGCGCTGCTCAACCATTTCAGTGCCGAAAAAGCCTGGTGGATCAGCAACGTCCTGCAACCGGCAGGCGATATCTTTATCCGTCTGATCAAGATGATCGTGATCCCGATCGTCATCTCCTCGTTGATCGTCGGCATCGCTGGCGTAGGCGATGCGAAGAAACTCGGGCGTATCGGCCTCAAGACCATCATTTACTTCGAGATCGTCACCACCATCGCCATCGTGGTCGGTCTGGTGCTGGCCAACGTGTTCCATCCGGGCACCGGCATCGACATGAGCACCCTGGGTACCGTGGATATTTCCAAGTACCAGGCGACGGCTGCCGAGGTTCAGCATGAACACGCGTTCATCGAAACCATCCTCAACCTGATCCCGTCGAACATCTTTGCGGCCATGGCCCGCGGCGAAATGCTGCCGATCATCTTCTTCTCCGTATTGTTCGGACTCGGCTTGTCGAGTCTGCAATCGGACCTGCGCGAGCCGCTGGTGAAGATGTTCCAGGGCGTGTCCGAGAGCATGTTCAAAGTCACCCACATGATCATGAACTATGCCCCGATCGGCGTGTTCGCTCTGATCGCAGTGACCGTGGCCAACTTCGGTTTCGCTTCTCTGATACCGCTGGCCAAACTGGTGATCCTGGTTTATGTCGCCATCGCCTTCTTCGCCTTTGTCATCCTCGGCCTGATTGCCAAGATGTTCGGCTTCTCGGTGATCAAGCTGATGCGCATCTTCAAGGATGAGTTGGTCCTGGCCTACTCCACCGCCAGTTCCGAAACCGTGCTGCCGCGCGTGATCGAGAAGATGGAAGCCTACGGCGCACCGAAAGCCATTTGCAGTTTCGTGGTGCCGACCGGTTACTCGTTCAACCTCGACGGCTCGACCCTGTACCAGAGCATCGCGGCGATCTTCATTGCCCAGCTGTACGGCATCGACCTGTCGATCAGCCAGCAATTGCTGCTGGTGCTGACCCTGATGGTTACGTCCAAAGGCATCGCCGGCGTGCCGGGCGTGTCCTTCGTGGTGCTGCTGGCCACCTTGGGCAGCGTAGGTATTCCGCTCGAAGGCCTGGCATTCATCGCCGGTGTCGACCGCATCATGGACATGGCGCGTACCGCCTTGAACGTGATCGGCAACGCGCTGGCCGTACTGGTCATCTCCCGTTGGGAAGGCATGTACGACGATGCCAAGGGCCAGCGCTACTGGAACTCGCTGCCGCACTGGCGCAGCAAGGAAAAGCTGCCGGCGGGCGAAGTCTCCAGCAACTAACGCAGATCCCTGTAGGAGCATGGCTTGCCAGCGAAGAACGATAACGCGGTGTAACTGATAGACCGCATCGCCTGGATCGCGAGCAAGCTTTGCTCCTACAAGAGCCAAAACAAACCCCGGAGAAATCCGGGGTTTGTCGTTTCTGGCTACCCCGCTATCATTCGCGGCATTCTTCGGGGGATTTAACTGATGCTCAATGGCCTGTGGCTTAGCTTCTTCATCGTGGCTGCCGTTTCAGCGCTGGCGCAATGGCTGATCGGCGGTAACGCCGGGATCTTCGCGGCGATGGTGGAAAGCATTTTCGCCATGGCCAAGTTATCGGTCGAAGTCATGGTCCTGCTGTTCGGCACCCTGACCCTCTGGCTGGGTTTCCTGCGAATTGCCGAGAAAGCCGGGATTGTCGAATGGCTGGCCAAAGCACTGGGCCCGCTGTTTCTGCGACTGATGCCCGAAGTGCCGGCCGGTCACCCGGCCATCGGCCTGATCACGCTCAACTTTGCCGCCAACGGTCTGGGCCTGGACAACGCCGCCACGCCGATTGGCCTTAAAGCCATGAAGTCGCTGCAAGAGCTCAACCCCAGCGACACCATCGCCAGCAACGCGCAGATCCTGTTCCTGGTGCTCAATGCGTCCTCCCTGACCCTGTTGCCGGTGACGATCTTCATGTACCGCGCCCAGCAAGGTGCGCCCGATCCGACGCTGGTGTTCCTGCCGATCCTGCTGGCAACCAGCTGCTCGACACTGGTGGGCCTGCTGTCGGTGGCGTTCATGCAACGTCTGCGGCTGTGGGACCCGGTGGTGCTCGCCTACCTGATTCCCGGTGCCCTGGCCCTCGGTGGCTTCATGGCGCTGCTGGCGACGCTCTCGGCGACCGCTCTGGCCGGCCTGTCATCGATCCTCGGCAACCTGACGCTGTTCGGGCTGATCATGCTGTTTCTGGTGATTGGCGCGTTACGCAAAGTGAAGGTCTACGAAGCGTTTGTCGAAGGCGCCAAGGAAGGCTTCGACGTGGCCAAGAACCTGCTGCCGTATCTGGTGGCTATGCTGTGTGCCGTCGGCGTACTGCGGGCGTCCGGGGCGCTGGACTTTGGTCTGGACGGGATCCGGCATCTGGTGGAGTGGGCCGGTTGGGACACGCGCTTTGTCGACGCACTGCCGACGGCGATGGTCAAACCGTTCTCCGGCAGCGCCGCGCGAGCGATGCTGATCGAGACCATGAAGACGTCTGGTGTGGACAGTTTCCCGGCACTGGTGGCGGCGACGATCCAGGGCAGTACGGAAACGACGTTCTATGTGCTGGCGGTGTACTTCGGTGCGGTGGGCATCCAACGGGCGCGGCATGCGGTGGGGTGTGCGTTGCTGGCTGAGCTTGCCGGTGTTCTCGGCGCGATTGGCGTTTGCTACTGGTTCTTCGGCTAAACGAGAACCCTTGTGGGAGCGAGCCTTTGTGGCGAGGGGACTTGTCCCCGTTGGGTCGCGAAGCGGCCCCAATTTCTGAATTCAAGTTGTATCTGATACACCGAGAACTCAGATTTTGGGACTGCTGCGCAGTCCAACGGGGACAAGTCCCCTCGCCACAAAGGCTCGCTCCCACATTGATGTGTGTAGGTATTCAGGGCCTCAACGGCGGCGCAACTTTCTGTCCTTGCTCCACCGCCCAAGTCACCACCTGCGCCGTCAACTGGTCACTGGCCTGGCCAAACCCGGCCACCACCGCCGGCACCTTTACATCGCTCAACGGCTGACGCACTTCAAAGCGGCGGCTGGCGAGGATGCGCTGGTCATACCCGCGCACCAGCAACGCATCCAGCCGCACGACCACGCTGGCAGCGGTGCCTTGGTACTCGGTCTGGAATGCTTGCAGACTCCCGCCCAATTCCAGATCCGCCTGGAAGTTGCTGTCATCGGTGCTCAGCAACGGCACCCGGCCGTCCCGCTGGAAACCATCCAGCAGTCGATTGCGCAGCAACACCGGTGCCGGATCGCTCCAGCGCGAGGCGGTATAGCTGCTGATCAGATCACCCTGCGGGATCACAGCGATTTTCGCGCTGTTCAACGCTTCGCTGGCCTGCGGCTTGGTCAGGCGCAGGGACCAGCGTTGCGGCGTGCCGTGGCTGGCCGAAACGCTGCTCTGGGCCGACGGCAAGCGATAGACATCGGACGGCTCGGACTTGGGCAGGATCGAGCAGGCGCTGACCAACGTGAAGCCGGCGAGGAGGGCGAGGGTCGCAAGCTTCATGGCGTGAACTCCTTGTTCTTGTCATTACCCAGCAAGTAACCGCTGGGGTTGGCTTCCAGGCGTTGGGAAATGGCCCGCAACGACGTCAGGGTGTCACGCAATTCACGCACTGCGGGCGCCAGGCCATTGAGGCCTTGCATGCCGCTATTCAGCGAGTCTTGGTTGGTCGTGAGCAATTTGTTGATGGTCGCACTGCTTTGCTCCAGCGATTTCATCGCCTGCTCGGCGCTGCCGAACATCTGCTTGCCCTGATCGTTGAGCAGGCCATTGGCATTACGCATCAGCGCCGACGTCTGTTCCAGCATGGCGCCAGCCTGCTTGCCGACGGACGCCAGTTGCTGCATCGCCTGACGAATATCACCGCGCTGGTCGGCGATGGTCCCGGTGGTTTGTTCCAGATGGTCCAGCGTCTTGCTGATGCGCTCGACGTTCTCCGTGGAAAACATCAGGTTCGCGTTATGCATCAGCGTGTTCACACCGGCCATCAAGTCGCCGCTGTCATTCAGCAAGCGAGCGATAGGCGAGGGCGACGCGATAATCACCGGCAGATTGCCGTCCTTGCCCTTGAGCGTCGGACTCTGTGGTGTACCGCCACTGAGCTGAATGATCGACGTGCCGGTGATCCCGGTCAGCGCCAGGATGGCCCGGGTGTCTTCCTTGATCGGCGTATCGCCGCCCAGGCGAATCCGCGCCAACACCCGGCGCGGGTCTTTCGGGTCAAGGCGCAAGGTCACCACGTCGCCGACCATGATCCCGCTGTATTGCACCGCGCTGCCCTTGGACAAGCCGCTGACCGCCTCGTTGAAGACGACTTCATAATCCTTGAACTCGGTGTCGACGCTGGACTTGGCCAGCCACAGACCGAAGAGCAGGGCGCCCGCCACCACAATCACGGTGAACAGGCCGATCAATACATGATGGGCTCGGGTTTCCATGTCAGACCTCATTCAACTGTTGAGCGGCAGTCAACGCCGCGCGGCCGCGAGGGCCATGGAAGTATTCGTGAATCCACGGGTCGTCGGTTTCCGAGACCTTGTCGATAGCGTCCGCCACCAGCACCTTTTTCTGCGCCAGCACCGCCACCCGGTCGGTGATGGTGTAGAGCGTGTCGAGGTCATGGGTAACCAGAAACACACTCAGGCCCAAGGCATCGCGCAGGGTCAGGATCAATTGATCGAATGCCGCCGCGCCAATCGGGTCGAGGCCGGCGGTGGGTTCGTCGAGAAACAGGATGTCCGGGTCCAGCGCCAACGCTCGGGCCAGCGCCGCACGCTTGATCATGCCGCCGGACAGCGAGGCAGGATATTTGTCCGCCGCCGACAGCGGCAGCCCGGCCAGCGCCAGTTTCACCGCCGCCAGATGCTCGGCGTCTTCACGGCTCAGGCCGGCGTGTTCGATCAAGGGCAGGGCGACGTTCTCGGTCACGGTCAGCGAAGAGAACAGCGCGCCTTTCTGGAACAGCACGCCGAAGCGCCGTTCGACCATCGAACGCTCGTGTTCGGACAGCGTCGGCAGGTTCTTGCCGAAGACTTTCACCACGCCTTCGCTGGGCTGGCGCAAGCCGACGATGCTGCGCAGCAACACCGATTTCCCGCTGCCAGAACCGCCGACCACGGCAAGGATTTCGCCCTTATACAAATCCAAGTCGAGGTTCTCGTGCACGCTCTGACTGCCGAAGCGATTGCACAGCCCACGGACTTCGATCACCGCCTCGGAAGGCGCTCGGGGTAAACGACTCACCAGCCCATCTCCATGAAAAACAGCGCGGCCACCGCGTCGAGCACAATCACCACGAAAATCGACTGCACCACGCTCGACGTGGTGTGGGCGCCCACGGACTCGGCGCTGCCACTGACCTTGAAGCCTTCGAGGCAACCGATCGCGGCGATCAGGAAGGCGAAGATCGGCGCTTTGACGATCCCCACCAAAAAGTGCTGAACGCCGATATCGGTTTGCAGCAGCGACAGGAACATCGCCGGTGAAATATCCAGCGACACGGCGCAGACCACTCCACCGCCGATGATCCCCGAGATCATCGCCAGGAAGGTCAGCATCGGCAGCGCCACCAGCAACGCCAATACCCGCGGCACCACCAGCAACTCCATCGGGTCGAGGCCCAATGTGCGGATGGCGTCGATTTCTTCGTTGGCCTTCATCGAACCGATTTGCGCGGTGAACGCACTGGCGGTTCGACCCGCCATCAGGATCGCGGTCAGCAACACGCCGAATTCACGCAGGAAGGAGAACGCCACCAGGTCCACGGTGAAAATACTCGCGCCGAAACTCGCCAGCACCGTCGCCCCGAGAAACGCCACCACGGCGCCGACCAGAAAAGTCAGCAGGGCCACGATGGGCGCGGCGTCGAGGCCAGTCTGTTCGATGTGCGCCACCATCGGCGTAATGCGCCAGCGTTTGGGACGAAACAGACCGCGGGCGATGGTTTCGAGGATCAGGCCGACGAAGCCCAGCAGTTGCAGGGTGTCCTGCCAAACCGTGTCGACTGCACGGCCAATGCGGGTCAGCAGTTGAATGCCGACGCTGATCTCCGGTTCCTTGATCGGCACGCAGAAGTCGCTGAGCGAGCAATAAACCGTCTGCAACAAGGCGCGGTCGGCAGGGGACAACGTGCAATCGGGATGCTCTGCCGATCGGCCCAGACGCTCGGACCCGAGCAATTCCACCAACAGCGACGCCCCGGCGGTGTCGAGCGCACCGAGGCCATTGAGATCGATGTGCGTGCTGTCGTCGTATTGGCCGCGGAGCTTTTCGCTCAGGTGCTTGAGATCGGCGTAATGGGCAAGCGTCCAGTCACCCGTGACCCGCAGTTGTGCCGGGGAGTGAGAGGCGTCTAGCTGGGCATTGCCGGCCATTGTGCTGCTGGTCATAAGCTCCGTGCTTGTTCGGCTATTTACGCAGAGCTACGTAATAGCACGAACCGGATTACTTTTCTTTGATCGGTGTGCTGTCCGAGATTTTGAAGCGCAGCACACCGATCAATTGCCCGTCTTCGGTCAGCACCCGGACCTGCCATTTGCCGGCAGGATTGCCCGGGAAATTCTGCTTGTGGGTCCAGGCGCGGTAGCCTTCCTTGCGCCCGCCGTGGATGTCCAGCGGGATGCGGTCGACCTCTTTGCCGTTGAATTGCCAGACGTGATAGATCCGCTCTTCCAGGCCGCGCGGGGCATTGATCGCGGTGAAGGCATACAGGCCGCCGCCACGAATCTGCTCGGCGCTGACTTCATCTAGACTGGCGCCGGGGGTGCGATCCTGCATCTGGGTGCTGATCGCCACATCGGTCATCCACAGGGTCGCCGGTGGCACCCACGAACGCAGTACCCAGCCGAGGGCGCCGATGCCCAGCGTGATACTCAGGATCGCCAACGCGTTGCGCACCGTGCGGATCGGGAAGATCGAGGCCAGGCTCGGGAACGACAGCAAAACAGCGGTGCCCAGCGCCAGCTTGAAACTCTGTGAAGTGGTCAGGTGCAAAATGACGGGCAGGGCGGTCAACAGGGCGGCGAACAGCGTCAGCGTGTGCAACGCCAGGAACGCCCAGCGCCGGGGCGCCAGCCATTTATAGTAGAGCGGGTCGATGATGGAAATCAGCGCCGCCATGCTCAGCAGCCCGGTAAAGAACAACTGGCCACTGTTCCAGGTCGTGGTGATGAAAAAAAACGGCAAGACGAAGAACAGACTTTCCTGGTGGATCATCTGCGTGGCGTAACGCAGCAAAGGTTGGGGAATTTCGCGCTTGAAGAGCTTGGTGAACAACTTGGTCAGGCTGTTTTCCAGCATCAGCCAGATCCAGCTGAGCACCATGATGATGGTGATCCAGGTCGCCAGGCCCTGTTGCCGATCCACCAGGATGAAGCTGCCGACCCCGGAGATAAAACCACCGAGCGCAATGACCCCTGGATAGCGCTTCATCAATTCCAGGATGCGCTGGACGTACAGGGTCAGAGTAGGCATTCGGCGGTTCGCCATAGTCGTGGGAAAAATCCTCAACAGAGTACCGCCCGTGGAGCGGTGTGGCGAGGTCCGCAATCCGATCATAAAACCCTGTAGCAGCTGGCGTAGCCTGCGTTCGGCTGCGCAGCAGTCGTCAAACCATTCACCGCGGTGTATCAGGTACATGTGGCAAATCGGATTGGCGACTGCTTCGCAGCCGAACGCAGGCTACGCCAGCTGCTACACGGTTGGTCGCGCTCTTCGGTGAAAGCGCCAGCTCAGCAGCATCAACACCACAAGACCAAACACCCCGGCCATCGCCCACATCAACTGGTCATCACTCATCAGCGGCTTCTCGATCCGCAGATACCCCGGCGACACGAGCAACTCGCGCATGGCCTTGTTCGCTTCCGCCAGCGTCACGCCTTGCAGTTCCCTGGCCGGGTCGGCGAAACGCCCGTCCTGGTAGTCCCCCAGCGCGCTCCAGTAGTAATCGGCCAGCGCGCTGTTGCCTTGCACGGCCCAGGCCTGGCGGGTGATGGCGGCCTGTTTGAGGCGGTTGAAGGTATCTGCGTCGAGACCATCCTTGAGCAAATCGGCCTTCAAATCCTCTAGCACCTGTTGGGCTTCAGGCACGTCGTCACGCTCAAGGTCGGCGTTCAGGCTCATGAATCCGACCCCGCCAAACACCTCGCGCTTGGCCGAGGGACCGTAGGACAAACCGTGGGCCAGGCGCAGTTGGCGATAGAGCGCCCAGTCCAGATAGTCCTTGAGCAAGTCGAAGGTTTCGTCGTGCTGATCCTGCAGCACCGGTTCCGGCACCAGCCAATGCAACTTGGCTCCGCCGCCGACGAAACCATCGCTCAGCGTTCGTTCATGGGCGGCACTGGCCTGGATTTCCGGCAAGGGCAGGTGATCGGTAGGGTCGACGGCTTCAAGTGCGCCATAGGAGCGTTCCAGATACGCCGGCAACAACTTGTCGAGCTCGCCGACCACGATCAGCGTCATGTTGTTGGGCGCGTACCAGGCCTTGCGCACCGTCTCCAGTTGCTCGCGGGTCAGGTCATCGACCTCGGCCCGCTCGGGGCATTTGAGACCCAGTTCCACCGCCAGCTGATTACTCGCGGTATGGCCCAGGTCCTGACGATCCAGCCAGCGTTGCAAGTGTGAGTAATGGCCGCCGTCTTCGCGCTCGACCACTTGTTTGGCAGCCTTGATGGCGTTGTCGTCGATTCGGGTCTGGGTCAGGAGCGCCAGGAGCAGGTCGAGCACCTTGCGCTGGTTTTTCGCCGGGGCTTCGATGACGAACGTGGTGTCCGCATTGCTGGTGAACGCGTTCCACTCACCGCCCAAGGCCTGCATGCGCTCTTCCAGACCACCTTCGCCGGTGGCATCGATGCCGCTGAACAACAAGTGCTCAAGCAAGTGCGGCAGCTCCTTGTCGGCACAGCTGAAATCATCCAGGCCTACGCCGACCACCAGACGAATCGCCACATGCCCGCGCTCGGTGCCGGGCTTGAGCAGCAATTGCAGACCGTTGGGCAGCGTATAGCCCTCGACCTGGAAACGATCCAGGGCAAATGAAGGTAAAGAGCCAAGCAACAGACAGGCAAACAGCAGACAACGCATAGCAAGCTTCCAGGCAACCAATCGGAGATCCATGTCGTCCTTCAGGCCGCCTTCGCGAGCAAGCCCGCTCCCACAGTGGATCTTTGGTGGACTCGGAAACTGTGTCCGACCAAATCACCTGTGGGAGCGGGCTTGCTCGCGAAGGCGGTCTTGAGGCTGAACCAATGTAACTGACTGACCACACCGCCAGACGTTCAAGGCGAATGCGTGATGTCAGCCATATCGTCGACCGCCAGTGCACCGGTGTCCGACGTTTCCAGCACCACATAAGCGCTGCTGCAGAACAGCGAATTCAAGCGCTTCATGTCGGCGATCAGCTCCAGGTGCAGCGAACTGGTCTCGATACTCTGCACGATCTTACGTTGCAAGCGGCTGACGTGAGCATGGGCCAGGCGGCGTTCCTGTGCGCGAAAGCGACGTTTCTCACGCAGTAATTGGCGGGCACTTTCCTTGTCGGCACTGAGAAACACCGACAACCCCAGACGCAGGTTGGAGATCAACTGGCTGTGCAACCCGGCCAATTCTTCCAGCCCAACCTCGGAAAAAGTCCGGCGCTGCGAGGTTTTCTGCTGCTGTACCTTGCGCAGCATGCGTTCGATCAAATCGCTGGCCAGTTTGAGGTTGATCGCCAGTTCGATGATTTCCGCCCAGCGTCGACTGTCTTGATCGCTCAAGTCTTCGCGGGGCATTTGCGCCAGGTAGAGCTTGATCGCGCTGTAGAGCGCTTCGACATCATCCGTCAGTTTGCGCATTTCCTGGGTGATGGCGGATTGTTTGCCGCGCAGCACGTCGAGCATCGCTTCGAGCATGTTGTCGATCAGATCGCCCATGCGCAGGGTTTCGCGCGCGGCGTTGGCCAGCGCCAGGCTGGGTGTGACCAGCGCCGTCGGATCGAGGTGTCGGGGTTTCGCCGTGCCGTTGAGCTCCGGCCGCTCCGGCAGCAGCCACGCGCAGAGCCTGGCCATCGGGCCGACACTGGGCAACAGGACCAGGCAGCGCGCGGTGTTGTAGAGCAGATGGAAGCCGATGACCATTTCCTGAGGACTGAAGTCGAGGCTGTCGATCCAGCGCACCAACGGGTCCAGCACCGGAATGATCAGCAGCAGCCCAATCAGCTTGTACAGCAGGCTGCCGAGCGCCACCTGACGCCCGGCGGCGTTTTGCATGCTGGTGCTGAGGAACGCGAGGATGCCGCTACCGATGTTGGCACCGATCACCAGACCGATGGCCACCGGCAGGCTGATCACACCAGCACCAGCCAGGGTCGCGGTCAGCAGGACGGCGGCCAGGCTGGAGTAGGAAATCATTGCGAACAACGCGCCCACCAGGGCATCCAGCAGGATGTCGCCGGTCAGTGAGGCGAAAATCACCTTCACCCCCTGCGCCTGGGTAATCGGCGCGGCGGATTCGACGATCAGTTGCAACGCCAGGATGATCAGCCCGAGGCCGATGCTGACGCGACCCATCTGACCCAGCCGGGTCTGCTTGCGGGACAGAAAGAAAATCACCCCGAGGAAGATCAGCAGCGGCGACAGCCACGACAAATCGAGCGTCAGCACCCGCGCCATCAGCGCGGTACCAACATCCGCGCCGAGCATCGTCGCGAGGGCGGGCGTCAACGCCATCAGGCCCTGACCGACAAAAGAAGTGACGAGCATGGCCGTGGCGTTGCTGCTCTGAACCATCGCGGTGACGACGATCCCCGAGATGAACGCGAGCCAGCGTTTGGACATATTCTGGCCGATCACATGGCGCAGATTGGAACCGTAGACCCGCAGGATGCCGGTTCGGACGATATGCGTGCCCCAGATCAACAAGGCCACGGCAGATAACAAATTGAGCAGGGTGAGCATGCAGGCCCCCTGTGGTGGTAGCGCCCCAAAGGGGCAAATTGACGGTGCCGCGCGACGTTCTACGTTCTGTACTTAAGCTGTAGTTGGCTAACGGTCTGGGCGCCAGCATCGCATAGCTAAAGAAGTGATTGAAACAAAACTGTCATGAAAACAGTTCGATGCAGAAATGAAGAAGGGACCCGAGGGTCTCGGCCGTACAGTTGAAACGGTGCGCGAACACAACTCCTGTGGCGAGGGAGCTTGCTCCCGCTGGGCTGCGTAGCAGTCCTAAAATCGGCGGGAGTTCAATCGCTAAAGATATCGTCGCCTAGCCCTACGTCGATCAAATATTTGGCTGTCTCGGGGTTTCGTTCAGCGCAGCGGGCATAACATTTGATGTGAAGGATCAAACTGTATTTGTGCGGAATCAACAAGATGACGCCGTCAACTTGATCAAAGAGTTTCGCCTGAAGCCGCGCCTTATCCTCCTTGGTTTCTATTTTTAGCCAGTCGTTACCCTCCGCAGGCTCTGGAGTCCACCCGAGTTGATTGAACTTTTGTTGTAACTTCTCAAGGAGTGCTACCGTTTGCCCGAACGGCAAGGTTTCCAGCATCGGCGACGTAGTCAGGGTGATCGCTTTGAATTTGGACCAACTGATCGCACCGAACGTGGTAGCGGGCAGCGTAAAACCATAGTCGGGGTCATCAAATCTGATGACGACTGGATGGCTGATCCAGGTAGAGCTCGGATGAGGTGGATCTTTAGCGTCGTTAGGATCCCCAGGATAAATTGCCGTATTGCCATAAACAGGGAATGTCGAGTCTTGTGCGACTTCTGTGTATGACTTCCCGATATGAACGTTCAAAAAATCAACTGGGTGGTGAAAGGAAGTCAGACAAATGAACAGGGTAAAAAACGCTGCTCTTTGCAAACACCAACGCCGCCTTCTGGAGCGGCTCCTCATTCGCTGTAGTAATCCGAACCGACACTGACATCAATCAGATACTTCGCCGTTTTCGGCTCGCGCTCATCACAGCGGGCGTAGCATTTGACGTTAAGCGCAAGACTGTATTTGTGGGGTATCAACAGCACGGCCACCACCACGTGGTCAAACAGTTCAGCCTGAAGCGTTCTTTTATCATCCTCGGTAGCGGTTTCAACCCAAGGGTTTCTTTCGGCATTCCACAGTACCCAACCAGCATTTTTGAGTTGGTTCTGTAACTGATCGAGTACCACAATCAATTGGTCGAACGGCACCGTTTCAAGCATCGGAGAAGTCGTCATAGTCGAGACTTTGCCCTCATCAAATCCAATCGCGCCAAACTTGGTAGCGGGCAGCGTAAAGCCATGCTCAGGATCATCAAAATGGATAATGACCGGATTGGAGATCCATGTAGAGCTAGGGTGCGGTGGGTCGCTGGGGTAAATAGCTGTATTGGCACTCACCGGAAATGTTGAGTCAGCAACGGTGTCGTCGAAGGTCTTTCCAATATGGGCACTCAGAATGTCCGTGCCCCAGTTGAAATAGATGATAGTGGCGCCTACAAAAATTGCACTGAGACTTATCAGCACAACTCTATTTAAGAACCGCATTATCGAATTCCCCCGCCTTGTGATATCTCTGTTATGGATTGCTTGAGCTTCGCTCCTGAGGCAGGATCCTTCAGCAGCGCATTGAATTGGGTTGCCGCTCGTAGCACAAACTCCATGCGTTGATCTTTATCCGCCAAATTTGCCAATGGATTGCTACCAAAGGCCACTTTTCGACCGTCTGGTGCTTTGCATTGGCTTGCCAAGGTCAACTGTATTTCCTCTGCAGCTCCAGACAGCAATCCCGTGACCACAGACACGACATCACCGGCATGAGTACCACGCATCAGAAGGGCAAATTGTGTGTTGTCGTACATCGCGGGCTGCAGAATGTTCAGCTGTTCGTGACGAGCCATGAATTCGACACTTTTAGCAATATTTCCTTCATCAATGGCTCTAAATGTGTCGCTTATTTCTGAGCGCAGTACACCGAATTCCACTTTGTCGGCGATAGGCCAGAGAACTTCGTTCTTGAGTTTGTTGCGTTGAGGAAGACAAGTTTGCATTTCCTTGAAACCACGCATCATAAAAAATCGATGCAATGGGTAAACGTCGAGAAACAGAGAGGTATTCCCGAGCGCTAACATCTCGTAAACATAGTCCAACTGCTGCTGAACAGCGGAGCGGGAGTTGTCGCCGAAGGTAATATCCTCAGTGGGAAGAGGATTGGCCGCTTTGGCGCTCGCTAACTCTTTCTCGATTTCCGGATCAGTCTTGCTGAGCTTGAACCCAAACCCTTCGAAAAGGGTTTCCGATTTCCCCGTCCGCAATTTCTCCTGCGCAGCCTTCTGCGCCGCAATAGCCGTTTGCAACTTGGTGGCATGGATCAACCCACACCCCACCTGCTTCGAAGCAAACGCCGCCAACCCCGCCCACTGAAACCGGTTATCCGCCAGCCACAACTGTGCATAAGCCGCGTTGATCTTGCGGTTGCGGGCTTGCGGGTCGGCAATCAACACACCGCCCGGTGCCACCCATTCTTCGGCTTCTTTCTGAAATCTGCGCCACAGGCAGTTACAGGTCAGCAATGGCACTTCGACGCGGGTTTTCGGGTTGGGGCCGGCCTTGGTGGTTTCGCGCTTGCAAGCGGGGAGTTCGCAGGTGCTGTTCCAGAGTTTCTTCATGTCCAGGTCGTCTGGGGCCATGCATTGTCCAGTCATTTCATTCTTCCTTGAGGCGTCAGACAGTCCAGCGGACTACGGCGAGGTCAGGCTGCAGGGTAGCGACGCTTTGGGTCATGCCCTCAGCGTTGGTCTGGCCTTTGACGATGCGGCCTTCGGCGGTTTCGATTTCGTAGTCCTGTTGGGCAATCGGCTCGCCATTGCCGGCGCTGATGGCTTTGAACTCGACCAAGGGCTGACCAATGATCGGCAGGGGCGGAATGAATGGCGTGGGGGTATGAGAGCTGCCGATGATGACGTTGCCGGAGCCGCCAATTACCACACCGCCATGGCTGGTGGTGCTATCGAGCGTCATGGCGTTCAGGCCGTTGATGAACACGGTTGAAGAAAATCCGCCGTTCAGGACCTGGCCGCAGGTGCATTTGTCGCTGACCCGAGCGGCGGCGAGACCGTTGAAAAAGACATCGGGTGAGCCGCTGGCAATCGGGTTGGTGCCGTGGCCGGGAAGGGGACAGGTGGTCGGGTCTGTGAGGCGTGCAGCCGGTTTTCCAGACATATGCATTCCTTGGCTTTGTCGTTTGATGCGAGCGAGGGACGCTAACCACCAGAGCTCTGTGCGTCAACCTTTGGAAAAAATCCGTCGGTAAGCAGTCGGTTGTTTTGGTGTGATTCACGCGTTTTTGCAGTGCGTGTTTAAAGACATCCGGCGTTACTTCTCGGAGGCTACAACGTCTTGCGTCGTTGCCTACGGCTACGCCAGAATCCGCCGGCTTGTGCGCCTTGACCCTGCTCTTTATCGTTTATCCATCGCTAAAAACAGCGATCGGGTTTGGTAGCCCGGAGTCTGGCGCATAGCCACTTTTTGCGGACGCTTTTTCAGGTCGTAGCTTATGGTGGCCATGCGCAGGGTCCCTTCGGGGGCGCCGGTTCCAGTACTCCGGTCTACCAACCTGTGTATGGCCGCCACCTTCGTTTGGTAGCGAGAGTGAAGGCTCCATGTAACCAGTACTGGAGTTCTATCTATGTTCAAGGCAACGCCCAACCCACCGGACACCGACCCGGTCCCCCACGACTTCCCACCACGCAAACCCAGCACGATCTTCTTCATAGACCCAAAGGTCGATAACGAAACCCTGCTCGCTCACGCCTGCGAGTCGTTGGCGTCGGCCAGTGTCATGGCCAGTGATTTCGCCGCACGAATGGAAGGCACGCATCGCAATACCCTGCTGGGGATTCAGCAAAACATCATGTTGGGGGAGTTGGCGGTGAATCGAGTGCTGGATAACCTCGATCCGCCTGGGTAATCACTGAGCAAAAAAATGTGGGAGTGAGCCTGCTCGCGATAGCGGCCTCTCAGTCAACATCGATGTTGAATGTAATGGCCCCATCGCGAGCAAGCTCGCTCCCACAGGTTTTGTGCACTGACTGACACCAGCCAGTGCACAGGTTCGGGTTACTGCCCCGGAATGTCCTTGCGCAGTTTCACCGGATCTTGCTGTTTGCGTTTTTTCGCAATCGCGGTGCGCATCTTGATGTTGATCGCTTCCACCGCCAGCGAGAACGCCATGGCGAAGTACACGTAGCCTTTTGGCAAATGCACTTCGAAGGACTCGGCAATCAACACAGTACCGACCAGCAACAGGAACGACAGCGCCAGCATTTTCAGCGACGGGTGCTTGTCGATGAATTCGCTGATGGTGCCAGCCGCCAGCATCATCACCAGTACGGCGACGATGATCGCAGCGACCATGACCGGCACATGGGAAACCATACCCACGGCGGTGATCACCGAATCCAGGGAGAACACGATGTCGATAATCGCAATCTGGATGATGGTGTACAGGAAGCTGCCACCCTTGGCGGTCGGTTCCTCGTGGGTCTCATCCTCGCCTTCCAGCGCGTGGTACATCTCTTGCGAGCTCTTCCACAGCAGGAACAGACCACCGAAGAACAGGATCAGGTCTCGCCCGGAAATACCCTGGCCGAACATTTCGAACAGGTCGGCGGTGAGGCGCATGACCCAGGTGATCGACAGCAACAACAGGATCCGCGTGACCATTGCCAGCGCCAGGCCGAAGATCCGGGTTCGCTGCTGCATGTGTTTGGGCATGCGGCTGACCAGGATCGAAATCATGATGATGTTATCGATACCCAGGACGATTTCCAGGGCGGTCAGGGTAAAGAAGGCAACCCAGATTTCAGGGTTGGTCAGCCATTCCATGTGTATTCCTTTGAGCGAGTGTTAAACCAGAACGGGCCCGGGCTTCAAACAGCGAAGCCTGGACCCGTTGTGGTGAGTCTTGGGCTTATAGAGTGCTGAACAGCGGAAAAATCCCCATCAGCAATGCTGCAACCAGTATGCACATGCACACCAGCACTGCCCACTTCAGGGTAAAGCGCTGGTGATCACCAAAATCAATACCAGCCAGGGCCACCAACAAGTAAGTCGATGGTACCAGCGGGCTCAACAGGTGGACGGGCTGACCGACGATCGAGGCACGTGCCATTTCAACCGCGGTTATACCGTAATGACTGGCTGCTTCGGCAAGTACTGGTAACACGCCGTAATAAAATGCGTCGTTCGACATGAAGAACGTGAACGGCATGCTCACCAGCGCGGTAATCACGGCCAGGTACGGGCCGAGGAAATCAGGGATCACCGCCAGCAGGCTTTTCGACATGGCATCGACCATGCCGGTGCCCGTCAGGATACCGGTGAAGATGCCCGCTGCGAAGATCAAACCGACCACCGCCAGTACGCTACCGGCGTGAGCCGCGACGCGATCCTTCTGCTGTTGCAGGCAAGGATAGTTGACGATCATGGCAATACTGAATGCCACCATGAACAACACGGGCAGCGGCAACAGGCCCGCGATCAGGGTGCACATCAGGCCCAGGGTCAGGGCGCCGTTGAACCAGATCAGTTTTGGACGACGGGCATCCGGGAATTGCGAAACGCTGATTTCACTGTGGTCGATCTCATCGCCCACCAGGTGCAGCTCACCCAGACGCGCACGCTCACGCTTGCCGTAGAAGTAAGCAATCAAGAGGATTGCCACCACGCCGAACGCCATCGCCGGAATCATCGGTACGAAAATGTCGGACGGGTCCACGTGCAGCGCACTCGCCGCTCGGGCAGTCGGGCCGCCCCATGGGGTCATGTTCATCACGCCACCGGCGAGGATGATCAGGCCGGCCATGATCCGCGGGCTCATGCCGATGCGGCTGTAGAGCGGCAGCATCGCGGCCACGCAGATCATGTAAGTGGTCGCGCCGTCACCATCGAGGGAAACGACGAGCGCCAGTACCGCGGTGCCGACCGACACTTTCAGCGGGTCGCCCTTGACCAGTTTGAGGATCTTGCGCACGGCCGGGTCGAACAGGCCGGAGTCGATCATCAGGGCGAAATACAGAATGGCAAACATCAGCATCACGCCGGTTGGCGCAAGCTTGGTGATGCCTTCGAGCATCATCGGGCCGATCTTCGGCGCGAAACCACCGAACAGGGCGAAGACGATAGGAATGATGATCAGGGCGATCAGCGCGGACAGGCGCTTGGTCATGATCAGGAACATGAACGTGATGACCATGGCGAAGCCAAGGAAAGTCAGCATGGGAATACTCCAGGCGTAGCGCGGCTAGGGAATGGGCGAACCGGGTGAGGTCAGCGCAGAACGGGAAGCACGAGGCGTACGGGCGGAGTTGCAACGAAGCGGCGGGTAGCAAAGGACATCAGAATCACCATTGTTGTTGTTAAATGGGCTGTGCGAGCGATAAAACACTGGCATTGGCCGACCGGTCTTTTGCCGGCAGTGGGGGCGATCCTAATCGGGGAAGCTTTCAGCCAGCTTTCGCTGAGGAAAGCATTGACCGGATGGGCTACCGGTCGTCGGACCGGGGCAGGGAGTTAAACCGAGTTGCGGCCATCGCGAGCAGGCTCACTCCCACACTGGATCTGTGTCGTACACAAAACCAATGTAGGAGCGAGCCTGCTCGCGATGGCGTAGGCACAAACGCATCAGGAGGAAAGGTCATGACCGACATTCACACCGGCGGCTGCCACTGCGGACACCTGCGCTATCAATTCAGCGGGCCGTTACACGACATCGCCCACTGCCACTGCTCAATCTGCCGGCGAGTCAGCGGCGGAATCGTGACGACCTGGATAACCGTGCCCGCATCAGCCTTTAAATGGTTGAAAGGAACGCCGGCGCAGTACAAATCTTCAACCACCTGCGTGCGCTATTTCTGCCCGAACTGCGGGGCGCAACTGGCGCTCACCACGCATCTCAGCCCCGAGAGCATCGACCTGACCATCGCCACCCTCGATCACCCGGGGCAGGCGCCGGCCGAGCGGCACATCTGGACCGACAGCCGTTTACCCTGGCTGCACCTGGACGAGCACCTGCCGGGTGAAGCCGAAGAAAGCCTCTGATCAAAAAATAGACAGATCCAGCGGCCGGATCGCGCCCATCCAGATGGCGTGTTCGGTGTGGTCCAGCAAATCGTCGCCGGTGTCCGGGTGCAAGAACACCACCAAACCCTTGCGGTTGAGCGCCAGCCACGGCAACACGTCGCCGATCAGCTCCGGCCCGAACGCCAGTTGGCAACTCCAGTCCGGGTGCGGACCCACTGGGCGTTCGTGCATACGGCCCATTTTCAGCGGGAACACCTGCGCGGCGTGCTCACACAGCGTTCGCGCCTGATCAATGCTGCCGGCGCCGAAATAGACATGGGCGTGGTAACCCTTGATCTGTTGCATCTGAAACCCTCAAAAACCCAGTCGAACCCTCACCGACTCCTACAGGTCACACGCCATATAGAACAAGGAGTCCCAGCGATGAAAAATGCCGAAACCCCGGTGGTGAAAGTGGTGCTTTATGGTGCCATGAGTAGCCTCGGCAGTGCGCTGATGGCTGAAATGCTAAGGCGCCAACATGAAGTGATCGCAATTCTGGATGACCTGACGGCGCTCCCACCGCGCCCGGGATTGCGCACCAAGACCGGCGATCTGTTCGAGCCTGAACGCGTCAAGCAAAGCGTGGCGGGCAGTTCGGCGGTTATTTGCCTGCTGGACGCACCGGGGCTGCCGTTCAACAGCGAGACGGTGGAAAAAACCATCGTGCCAGGCCCGGTCGAACAGGTGTTGGCCGTGGATGCGCTGATCGCGGGCATGCAGGCGGCCGGCATTGCCCGGCTGTTTCTAGTCGGGGATTTCGCCGAACTCGACGAAACCGAGGCGCAAGCGCTGGATCTCCTCCAGCGGCATGCCGCCGAGGAAATCCTTGATGCGCTGCAAAGCAGTGCCTTGCACTGGACCCTGGTGAATGCACCTCGCGGCGTACCGGGGTTGACGATCGAACATTTCAGCCATGTGAGCAGCAGCCTTGAACCGGGTCTGGCCGAACCGCTTGAACGGTTGAACCGCGTGGCGGTGGGGATTGCCGATGAGCTGCAGCTCAATCTTCACGTTCGCGAACACGTGAACTTCGTTTCAACCGACCCTACACCGCGATAGACGGAAGCGGTAAACCATTCAGCGATTGGGCACTGCTGGCCTGTTCAGCCATCAACCAATCCACAAACTGCTGGATCAATGCCCCACGCCGTTTTCGCTGGGGCAGAACCACGTAATAGCCGAGTCTGGAAATCACCGTGTCGGCTATCGGTCGACACAACAAACCCTGCGCCAGCAAGTTATCCACAAGGTGCCGCCAGCCGATCGCCACGCCCTGGCCGCCAATCGCCGCCTGAATCAGCAACGTGTAATTGTCGAAGCGCAATTGCCCGGGGGCCGGTGCCGACGTGATCCCCAACTCGCGAAAGACGCCACTCCAGTCGAACCAGTTGCTGCTGTTTTCGCCGCGCAGGTGCAGCAGCGGAAATTCCAGCAATGACTGGGCCGGCAAGGGCAGGGGACGATCCTTCAACAGCAGCGGGCTGCACACCGGAAACACTTCTTCGCTGAACAGCCAATGGCTTTCGCCCTGTTTAAAGCGGCCATCCCCAAACAACACCGCCACATCAATATCAGTGCGCAGCATGTTGTGATTGCGCTCGCTGGTTACCAGGCTGACGTCGACTTGGGGATTGGCTTTATGAAAGCGGTGCAATCGGGGCATCAGCCAATACGCGGCAAAGGCGAAATCCGTGGCCACCTGCAAGACCTCATGTTGATGCTGTGCGCTGATCGCGCTTAATCCGGCATCGATATTCTGCAAACCGAGCTGAACCTGCTCGAAAAGAATGGTCCCCGCCTCAGTCAACTCGATGCCACGGTAGATCCGGTCAAACAGCCGCACCGTAAGTTGTTCTTCCAGCCGTTTGATCTGTTGGCTGACGGCGGGCTGCGTGGTGCCCAGCTCTACCGCTGCGGCGGTAAAACTGCGATGACGGGCCGCCGCCTCAAACGCTCGCAGCAGGTCCAGCGACAAATTTCCAAGGGCGTCATACATAAGCGATACTTATCCTAGTCATTGCCGTGCATGGGCTTTACCACGAAGTGCATGGACTCCATGCTCGATCGCAGCACTCTCGCATAAATATTCACTATGGAATGCCGCGATCACATGAAGCGCAAGAATATTCTTTTCATCATGGCCGATCAGATGGCCGCGCCAATGTTGCCGTTCTACGGTCCCTCGCCCATCAAATTACCTAATCTCAGCCGCCTCGCCGCCGAAGGCGTGGTGTTCGACGCCGCTTATTGCAACAGCCCACTGTGCGCGCCGTCGCGTTTCACCCTGGTCAGCGGTCAGTTGCCGAGCAAGATCGGCGCCTACGACAACGCGGCCGATTTCCCCGCCGATGTACCGACCTATGCCCACTACCTGCGTCGCCTCGGCTACCGCACCGCGCTGTCGGGCAAGATGCATTTCTGTGGTCCGGATCAGCTCCACGGCTATGAAGAACGCCTGACCAGCGACATCTACCCGGCCGATTACGGCTGGTCGGTGAACTGGGATGAGCCGGACGTGCGTCCGACCTGGTTCCACAATATGTCTTCGGTGCTGCAGGCCGGGCCGTGTGTGCGCACCAATCAGCTGGATTTCGACGAAGAGGTGGTGTTCAAGGCCCAGCAATACCTGTTCGATCACATCCGCGAGGATGGCGATCAGCCGTTCTGCCTGACCGTGTCGATGACGCACCCACACGATCCGTACACCATTCCCAAGGCTTTCTGGGACATGTACGACGATGCCGACATCCCGCTGCCGCAAACCCCACCGCAAACCGAACTCGATCCGCATTCCCAGCGTCTGCTCAAGGTCTATGACCTGTGGGACAAGCCGCTGCCTGTGGATAAGATTCGCGATGCGCGTCGCGCGTATTTCGGTGCGTGCAGCTATATCGACAGCAACGTCGGCAAACTCCTGCAAACACTCGAAGATACCGGGCTGATCGATGACACCATCATCGTCTTCTCTGGTGACCACGGCGACATGCTCGGCGAGCGTGGCCTCTGGTACAAAATGCACTGGTTCGAGATGGCCGCCCGGGTACCGCTGTTGATCAGTGCGCCGGGACAATTCGGCGCCGGGCGAGTGAGTGCTGCCGTTTCCACCGCTGACCTGTTGCCCACCTTCGTCGAACTGGCCGGCGGCTCGCTGGAACCGGGCTTGCCGCTGGACGGTCGCTCGCTGGTCTCGCACCTGCAAGGGCAGGGCGGTCACGACGAAGTCTTCGGCGAATACATGGCCGAAGGCACTATCAGTCCTTTGATGATGATCCGCCGTGGCGCTTACAAATTCATCTACAGCGAAGACGACCCTTGCCTACTCTTCGACGTACACAACGACCCGCGCGAACAGGAAGAACTCAGTCAATCGCCGCAACATCGGCCGCTGTTCGAGGAATTTCTGGCTGAAGCACGGGCTAAATGGGACATTCCGGCGATCCACCAACAGGTGCTCGCGAGCCAGCGTCGCCGGCGTTTCGTCGCCGAGGCGCTGACCATCGGCAAGCTGAAGAGCTGGGATCACCAGCCGCTGGTGGACGCCAGTCAGCAGTACATGCGCAACCACATCGACCTCGACGATCTGGAACGTAAAGCACGTTATCCACAACCCTGCCAAAACCAATAATGTTAAGGGGAAGTCCATGCAAAAGTTATCCACAGTACTGACGGTCGGGCTACTGGCTCTGGGCAGTGCATCGGCCTTTGCCGATCAGAGCTGCGACACGGTGAAAATGGCCGATCCGGGCTGGAGCGACATCGCTGCGACCAACGCCATTACCGGATTTCTGCTGGACGGCATGGGCTACAAGGCCAAGGTCGACACCCTCGCGGTGCCGATTACCTTTGGCGGGCTGAAGGATGGCCAGGTCGACGTGTTTCTGGGTAACTGGATGCCAGCGCAGCAGGGCTTCTACGACAAATTCGTCGCCACGGGCGATGTCACGCAACTGGCGAAGAACCTCGACGGCACCGAATTCACCCTGGCGGTCCCGGATTACGTGTGGGACGCGGGTGTGCATAACTTTGCCGACCTGAATAAATTTGCCGACAAGTTCGACAAGAAGATCTATGGCATCGGTTCGGGCGCCCCGGCGAACATCTCGCTGCAAGAGATCATCAAGAAGAACGACTTCGACATGGGTCAGTGGAAACTGGTCGAGTCCAGCGAGCAGGCCATGCTGGCCGAAGTGTCCCGCGCGGTGAAGAAACAGAAGTTCGTGACCTTCCTCGGC
The DNA here is from genome assembly GCF_044759925.1 of Pseudomonas sp. NPDC099000. Lineage (NCBI taxonomy): Bacteria > Pseudomonadati > Pseudomonadota > Gammaproteobacteria > Pseudomonadales > Pseudomonadaceae > Pseudomonas > Pseudomonas sp. NPDC099000. The sequence goes on along the minus strand of NZ_JBIWAF010000020.1, from coordinate 14,888 downwards.
TGGACGCCCCACCCGATGAACGTGCAGCTGAAAATGCATTACCTGAAAGGCGGCGAGAAGTACTTCGGCGACACCGGCAGCGTTTATACACTGACCCGCAAAGGTTATGCACAGGCCTGTCCGAACGTGGGCAAGCTGCTCACCAACCTGAGTTTCACCCAGGAAATGGAGAACAGCATCATGGCCGAGGTGGTGAACAAGAAAGTCAGCAATGCCGATGCGGCCAAGGCGTGGATCAAGGCCAATCCCGCCGTGCTGGATAAATGGCTGGATGGTGTGAAGACAGTGGATGGGAAGGATGCGTTGGCGGCAGTAAAAGCCAAACTCTAACTCCCTCCGCCGATCGCCCCCATGCTCTGCGTGGGAACGCCGCCATGGACGCTCCGCGTCCGCTTCAAGATGTGACGCGGAGCGTCACGGGATGCATTCCCACGCAGAGCGTGGGAACGATCAGCGCAGGGTCCTGATACCCTTGCGCAAAACCCCACCCGAGAGGACCCATGGCCTTCCCCAGCCGCCATTCACTCTTCCCCTTCCTTTCCTGGTTGCCCCGGCAAACCCGCGCCAGCGTCGGGCGTGACCTGATCGTTGGCCTCAGCGGCGCCATTCTTGCGTTACCGCAATCCATTGCCTACGCCCTGATCGCCGGTCTCCCACCGGAATACGGCTTGTACGCCGCTATCATCCCGGTGCTGATCGCTTGCCTCTGGGGTTCGTCGTGGCATCTGATCTGTGGTCCTACAGCGGCGATCTCCATCGTCCTCTACGCGAGTGTCAGTCCTCTGGCCGTTCCCGCGTCAGAGGACTACGTCACCCTGATCTTGCTTCTTACACTGCTCGCCGGCATTTTCCAGTGGCTGCTCGGGTTGCTGCGCTTCGGCGCCCTGGTGAATTTCGTTTCTCACTCGGTGGTGCTGGGCTTCACCCTCGGCGCGGCGGTGGTGATTGCCATCGGCCAGTTGCCGAACCTGCTGGGGCTGGACCTGCCCAATCAATCCACCGCGCTGGACAGCTTTTTGATGGTGGTCAAACACCTCGGTTTTGTGGATAAACCTTCGTTGATGCTGGGGCTGGCCACCGTCGGGGTGGGCGTGATCCTGAAATTACTGCTGCCACGCTGGCCGACGCTCCTGATCACCTTGGCGCTGAGCGGATTGCTGGTTTGGTTGTGGCCGTCGATGTTCGGCCATGTGAAGTTGGTCAGCGCGTTTGTCGGGCGGTTGCCGCCCTTCAGTCCGCTGCCGCTCGACCTGGATCTGATCCTGCGCCTGCTGCCCAGCGCCGTGGCGGTGGGGATGCTCGGGTTGGTGACGAGCCTGTCGATTGCCCGTTCCTTGTCGGCTCGCTCCCAGCAATTGCTCGATGCCAACCAGGAAGTACGCGCCCAGGGTTTCTCGAACATGGTCGGGGCGTTTTTTTCCGGATCGCTGTCAGCCGGTTCCTTTACCCGCTCGGGCCTGAGTTACGAAGCGGGTGCCTGCTCACCGTTAGCCGGCGTATTTTCAGCGCTGTGGGTGGCGCTGTTCGCCATCTTTGGTGCAGCGTTAATCGCTCACATTCCGATCCCGGCCATGGCCGGCAGCATTTTGTTGATCGCCTGGGGATTGGTGGACCATCGCGGCATTCGCGCGCTGTTGCGGGTCAGCCGCGCCGAATTCCTGGTCATGGCGCTGACCTGTGTCGCCACGTTATTGCTGGAGTTGCAGACAGCGATCTATGCCGGGGTGCTGGCTTCGCTGTTCTTCTACCTCAAACGTACTTCGCAACCCCGCGTGCAGCATTGGCGCGAAGGCGATGAAGACATTCTGCGGGTAGGCGGTTCGATCTTTTTCGGCGCCAGCCATTACCTGCAAGTACGCCTGCAACGGATGCACGGCGCGCGGGTGGTGATCGAGGCGCAGCAGATCAACTTTATCGACTATTCAGGGGTGGAGATGCTGCATCAGGAAGCGCGACGGCTGCTCAAGCAGGATCGCAGCCTGACCTTGCGCCGCGCACGGCCGCAGGTGGTGGAGGAGTTGCGCAAGCTGGAAGGCGCGGAGAAATGCCCGATCCGGTTTGAAGATTGAACATCACACCCTGTAGGAGCGAGGCTTGCCCGCGAAGCTTTTGGCGTACTTGAGGACGCCTTCGCGGGCAAGCCTCGCTCCTACAACGTTACAGGGCGAGCTGGCGGCGGAGTTCGGCCAGTACCGGCGCCGTGTCAGGTCGCACGCCGCGCCACAGAAAGAACGCTTCCGCCGCTTGTTCAGCGAGCATCCCCAACCCATCCATCGACACCGCCGCGCCATGCTCACTGGCCCAGCGGCAGAACGAGGTCGGTTCCTTGCCGTACATCATGTCGTAGCACACTGTCTTGCCCGGCTCGATCAAACTGCTGGCAATTGGCGGGATGTCCCCAGACAGACTGGCGGACGTCGCGTTGATGATCAGGTCCACCGACTCCTTCAACCAATCGAAACTGCTGGCCGACACCGGCCCCAGGTCCGCGAACAATTCCGCCAGCAGTTCGGCTTTTTCCACCGTGCGATTGGCGATGACTACCGAGGCGGGTTGCTCGGCCAGCAACGGCTCCAGCGCACCGCGCACCGCGCCGCCGGCACCGAGCAGCAGGATGCGTTTGCCTTTGAGGCTAAAACCGGCGTTGACCGTCAGGTCCCGCACCAGCCCGGCGCCGTCGGTGTTGTCACCCAGCAACGTGCCATCGGCGAGTTTGCTCAAGGTGTTTACCGCGCCGGCCCGCTGCGCACGTTCCGTCAGGCTGTCGGCCAAGCGATAAGCCTGTTCCTTGAACGGCACCGTTACATTCGCCCCGCGACCTTCGAGGAAAAACGCCCGGGCGAAGTCGGAAAAGTCGTCGAGTGGCGCCAGCGAGGTGCTGTAGTCCAGTTGCTGAGCGGTCTGCTCGGCGAACAAGCGGTGGATCAGCGGCGATTTACTGTGGCCAATCGGGTTACCGAATACGACGTAACGGTCCATCAGAACTCCTCGTTCAGGCCTTGGCCAACCAATCGCGGTCTTGCAGGAAGTATTCGGTCAGGCGAGCTTCTTCGCTGCCCGGCTCGGCTTTCCAGTCATAGCTCCACCGCACCTGCGGTGGCAGGGACATGAGGATCGACTCGGTACGCCCGCCCGATTGCAGGCCGAACAACGTGCCACGGTCGTAAACCAGGTTGAACTCGACATAGCGGCCACGGCGGAATTCCTGGAATTCGCGCTGCTTGGCGGTGAACGCATCATTCTTGCGGCGCTGCACGATCGGTAAGTACGCGTCGATGTAGGCGTCACCGATGGCGCGCATGAAGGCGAAGCTGGTGTCGAAGTCCCACTCGTTCAAGTCATCGAAGAACAGACCGCCGATGCCCCGTGGCTCGTGGCGATGCTTGATGTGGAAGTAGCTGTCGCACCAGGCCTTGTAACGCGGGTAAACATCCGGACCGAACGGCGCACAGGCCTGCTCGGCGACGCGGTGCCAGTGCACGCAGTCTTCTTCATTGCCGTAATAAGGGGTCAGGTCGAAACCGCCGCCGAACCACCAGACCGGTTCTTCGCCTTCTTTTTCAGCGATGAAAAAGCGCACATTGGCGTGGGAAGTCGGCACCTGCGGGTTGTGTGGGTGAATCACCAGTGACACGCCCAGGGCTTCGAAGCCACGGCCGGCCAGCTCCGGGCGATGGGCGCTGGCGGACGGCGGGAGACCGCTGCCAAAGACGTGGGAAAAGTTGACGCCGCCCTTTTCGATCACGGAGCCGTTTTCGATCACTCGCGTGCGACCGCCACCGCCGGCAGGCCGGGTCCAGGCGTCTTCGACGAATTGCGTGCCACCGTCTTCAACTTCCAGGGCAGCGCAAATGCGATCTTGCAGGTCGAGCAGGTAGGCTTTTACGGCCTCGGTGCGGGTGGTCATGTCATCACCTTGAATCGGGCAAAGCTACGCGGCGCTCCATCGGAGCAGGGGCCGGCGCAAATGGGCGCGTAGCATAACATCGCAGATGGGCCCGCCGCAGTTGACGAGGATCAAGAGTAGGAGTCCGATAGGGAGCTTCGCAAATGACCTTAGGAGAGTTCTGATGGCAAAGCGTATCCAGTTCCGCGCCCATGGCGGCCCCGAAGTGCTCGAGTACGTTGACTATCAACCCGCCGAGCCCGGCCCGCAGCAGGTTCGCGTGACGAACAAGGCCATCGGCCTGAATTTCATCGACACTTATTACCGCAGCGGCCTCTATCCGCCGCCCGCCCTGCCATCGGGCGTGGGCTCGGAAGGTGCGGGCGTGGTCGAGGCAGTGGGCAGCGAAGTGACGCGGTTCAAGGTCGGCGATCGCGTGGCTTACGGCAGCGGCCCGTTGGGCGCCTACAGCGACGTTCACGTGTTGCCGGAAGCCAATCTGGTGCACTTGCCGGACGCGATCAGTTTCGAACAGGCCGCCGGGGTGATGCTCAAGGGCCTGACCGTGCAGTACCTGTTGCGTCAGACCTATGAACTCAAGGGTGGCGAAACCATCCTGTTCCATGCCGCTGCGGGCGGTGTCGGCTCCCTGGCCTGCCAATGGGCCAAGGCCTTGGGCGTGAAGTTGATCGGCACAGTCAGCTCACCGGAGAAAGCCGCGCTGGCCAAGGCCAACGGCGCGTGGGCGACCATCGACTACAGCCACGAAAACGTCGCACAACGGGTGCTGGAATTGACTGACGGGAAAAAAGTCCCAGTGGTGTACGACGGCGTCGGCAAGGACACCTGGCTGACCTCGCTCGACAGCGCGGCACCACGGGGTCTGGTGGTGAGCTTTGGCAATGCGTCTGGCGCAGTGGACGGGGTGAACCTGGGGATATTGTCGGCGAAGGGTTCGTTGTACGTGACCCGGCCTACGCTCGCGACCTACGCCAATAACGCGCAAAACCTGCAACGCATGGCGGATGAGCTGTTCGAAATGATCATCAGCGGCAAGCTGACGGTGGACATCAGCCAGAAATATCCGTTGGCTGAAGCGGCGAAGGCGCAGACCGAGTTGTCGGCGCGGCGTACCACTGGCTCGACTGTTTTGTTGCCTTGAGGACGCTTTCGCGGGCAAGCCTCGCTCCTACAGGTCTGCGGTCGAACACGAACTATGTGAACGACTGAAATCCTGTAGGAGCGAGGCTCGCCCGCGAAGAACGATGACGCGGTCTCAATCCGGGCGAATGACGTTCCCGGTCGCCAGATCGCGAATCACGCTCGGATTCTTGCGCCCACCCAGATTCCCGCCCAACACGTAATCCACCTGCCCACGGAAATACTGATCGACGCGAATGCGCGTGCGCGCAGCCGGCCGGCCCTGCGGGTTGGCTGACGTTGAAACCAACGGCCCGACCGCCGCGCACAAATCCCGCACCAACGGATGATCGCTAACCCGCAGCGCCACGGTTTCATGCACGCCGGTAATCCACTGCGGCAACAGATTCTGATGCGGCACCAGCCAGGTATTCGGCCCCGGCCAGGTGCTGGCCATGCGGTCCATCCACAGTTCAGGGAAGTCTTCGAACAGGAAGTCGAACTGACGAATGTTGTCTGCGACCAGAATCAGGCCCTTTTCCACAGACCGGCCCTTGATCGCCAACAGACGGTACACCGCCTCTTCGTCCCACGGATCGCAACCCAGACCCCAGACCGCTTCGGTGGGGTAGGCAATCACTGCCCCTGCGCGAACGGCTTGTGCGGCTTGTTGCACACGCCAACTGTTGACCATGAAAAACTCTCCGGAATAAGGCTCTGCGCAGTTTACCGATCTTCCTTATAAAACCTAGCTCACCCGCGCAAACCAGCGCCCGCTTTCGCACACGGCCTGGCCCTCCATTTCCAGTTCCGTCAGCGCTGCCAGCACTTTGGACAAGGCCCAGCCACTGCTGACCGACAACGCTTCACTGGTGTGGGGCGCGGCGTGAAGTAACAGGAGCAGTGGGTGAGTGGGTATCTGCAGCGTTTCTGTGGATAAGGGCATCCGTTGCCAGCCGCGCAAGGCTTCGAGGATATGCTCGATGGTTTCCACCAGCATCGCCCCGTCGCGGATCAATTGATGACAACCCTTGGCGCCAGGGTGGTGGATCGACCCTGGAATCGCGTACACCTCGCGTCCTTGCTCCGCCGCCAGCCTCGCCGTGATCAATGAACCGCTGGCGACACTCGCCTCGACCACCAACACGCCAAGGGATAAACCGCTGATGATCCGGTTGCGCCGAGGGAAGTTGCCGGCGCTGGGGGCGGCGTCCAGCGGGAACTCGGAAAGCACCGCACTGCCCGACGCGATCATGGCATCCGCCAGCCGCCGATTGCGCTGTGGATAAAACTTTTCAAGTCCCGTGCCAAGTACCCCGACCGTTCGCCCGCCCACGTCCAGCGCGGCTTGATGCGCAGCAGCATCGATGCCCAGCGCCAGACCGCTGGTGATGACGAAACCGGCGCCGGCAAGACTGCGCGAAAATGCCGCTGCGGTATCCATGCCCGGTCGCGAAGCGCGACGACTGCCGACCATCGCCAATTGCGGTTTTTCCAAAATGTCGGGGTCGCCTGCCACGAATAACAGCGGCGGCGCATCACTGATTTCCGCCAACAGCGCCGGATACTCAGGTTGGTCCCACATCAGCAAATGCTGGCCCGGACGCTCTAGCCAGGCTAATGCGTGCGCCGCGCCATCGCGCACTTCGTTGGCGCGGCGTGCTTCGGCGCACGCCAGTGGCAAGCCCAGCGAACGCCAGGCGCTGGCGGGCGCGCTGATGGCTTTGGACGCCGAGCCGAAGGCTTCGAGCAATTTCTTGAAACGCGCCGGGCCGAGTTGCGGCAAACGGTGCAGACGTAAACGAGCTTCCAGTTCCGCAGGGGAAACCGGTGTGACGGCAGACAGCGACATGGATCATCCTTGATCGTTATGAGCCCCGTTCAAACGGGAATAAGCTGTGGATAACTCTGTTGGTAACTTGTGGAGCAGGCTTAAGGATTTCGCACCTTGTCCATCACCGCCAGCGAGCGCGATGCGTTGAGGACCAACCCGTAACTGAGCTTGTCGTAAGTGCGGAACACCATCAGCAAACCGGCACGCTCATCGGGGATTTTCAGCGGCTGACCGGTGATCCGGTCGCGCACGGTTTCACCGGTTTTCATCACCACCAGCACGTTGCCTTCGGCCAGGCCATCGCGCTGACCCTTGTTCAGGGTCACGACATCCAGCACGCCAATCTGGGTAACCCCGCGCGGCACATCGATGATCAGGCCATTGATCTGGTTTTTTGGCGCACTGGGCATGAAGGTTGAATTGATTGAGCGCTCTTCACCGCTGAACAAACGGTCGCCGAGACGCACTTCCTGAGTCGTGCGTTGCAGCGCCAAGGTGGCGACGTCGCCTTCGGTGGCAACGATTTCGCCGCCGCCGATGTCGTCGGCGTTGATCCCCAGAAACTCCTGGCTCTGCGGATCGGTGTAGACCTTGCCCTGACGGAAGATCCCGTACACCGGCTGGTTCGGATCGAAATGGCCCCGGGCGAAGATGCGGTCACCGGTGCCGCTGAGCACGCGTTCGGCATCGCCGGCGACAATGTAGGGCGCCTTGTCGAAGTCCTCGACCTTGTCGACGATGCGGTTGCTCAGCAGAAAGCTGTTGATCGATTTCAGCGGAATGCTCGGGATCGCATCGGCCACCGGCGAGCTGCGCTCCCGTGGCGAGAGCTTGATGGTGCCGCGCGAAGCCCCGCGATTGAGGGTCAGGCGCGGCTGGCCGTTGACATAGACCAGCGAGAGCGAGTCGCCGGGATAGATGAGATTGGGGTTTTCGATCTGTGGATTGGCCTGCCACAGTTCCGGCCATTTCCACGGCTCCCGGAGGAATTTTCCGGAAATGTCCCAGAGTGTGTCGCCCGTCACCACGGTGTATTGCTGTGGAAAACCTTCCTTGAGTTGCACTTGCCCGTGCGCCAAACCGGCCGAGGCCAGAAGGAGCAAGGCGAGTAGTGATTTCCTCATGCGGTGAATCCCTTTATTATGTGCGTTCGCGTGAAACGCCAGAGCCCTCGTGGCTCGCTCCAGACTCTTTGACAAAAGAAAAGGAGCTACGCTTCACAACGGTAGCCTGCATCTTCGGACCTGCCAGGCCATCGACCCGACTTTACCTCACACGTGCAGCAATTAAGCTTATGGCCATTTTAGACATCCTCGAATTTCCCGACTCTCGCCTGCGCACTATCGCCAAACCTGTGGCCGTAGTGGACGACGAAGTGCGTCAGTTGGTCGATGACATGTTTGAAACAATGTATGAAGCGCCAGGCATCGGCCTCGCCGCGACCCAGGTCAACGTGCACAAACGTATCGTCGTGATGGACCTCTCCGAAGACCGCAGCGAACCACGGGTGTTCATCAACCCCGAGTTCGAACCGTTGACCGACGAGATGGAGCAATACCAGGAAGGCTGCCTCTCGGTGCCGGGCTTCTACGAAAACGTCGATCGCCCGCAGAAGGTCAAGGTCAAGGCCCTGGACCGCGACGGCAAGCCTTACGAACTGATTGCCGAAGGCCTGCTCGCCGTGTGCATCCAGCACGAATGCGACCACCTCAACGGCAAATTGTTCGTCGACTACCTGTCGAACCTCAAACGCGACCGAATCAAGAAGAAACTGGAAAAGCTCCATCGCCAGAACGCTTGATGCCCTTCTTTCAAAGGCTTGCTGCGGCAAGCCTTTTTCTTTTCAGAGATTGCTCCCATGACTGAGCCACTGCGCATCGTCTTTGCCGGCACCCCGGAATTCGCCGCCGAACACCTCAAGGCCCTGCTCGACAGCCCTTACGAGATCGTCGCGGTTTACACCCAGCCGGACCGTCCGGCGGGCCGTGGGCAAAAGCTGATGCCAAGCCCGGTCAAGCAACTCGCATTGGAAAACAACATCCCGGTGTTGCAGCCGCCGACGCTGCGCAACGAAGACGCCCAGGCTGAACTTGCCTTGCTCACGCCGGATTTGCTGGTGGTGGTCGCCTATGGCTTGATCCTGCCGCAAGCGGTGCTGGATATTCCGCGCCTGGGTTGCATCAACAGCCACGCCTCGTTGCTGCCACGCTGGCGCGGAGCGGCTCCGATCCAGCGTGCCGTCGAAGCCGGCGACAGCGAAAGCGGTGTGACCGTGATGCGCATGGAACTGGGCCTCGACACCGGGCCGATGCTGCTGAAAGTCACCACACCGATCACCGCTGAGGACACTGGCGGCAGCCTCCACGACCGTCTCGCCGAAATGGGCCCGCCGGCCGTGATCCAGGCGATTGCCGGCCTCGCCGCCGGAACACTGGAAGGCGAAGTGCAGGACGATAGCCTCGCCACCTATGCTCACAAATTGAACAAAGACGAAGCGCGCATCGATTGGAGCCGTCCGGCGATTGAGCTGGAACGCCTGGTCCGCGCGTTCAACCCGTGGCCGATCACCCACAGCACACTGAACGGCGAAGCGCTGAAAGTGCTGGCCGCGAGCCTCGCCGAAGGGCAGGGCGCACCGGGGCAAATCCTCAGCGCCAGCAAGGACGGCTTGATCGTCGCTTGCGGTGAGCAGGCTCTGTGCCTGACCCGTTTGCAATTGCCCGGCGGCAAAGCGCTGAACTTCAGCGACTTGTTCAACAGCCGTCGCGAGAAATTCGCCGTCGGCACCGTGCTCGGTCAAGCGGCGGACACTCAATGAATCCACGTCTGGCCGCCGCCAAGGCACTCGCTGCTGTTCTTAACGGAAAAGCTTCACTCAACAGTTCGCTGCCGACACAAATGGACAAGGTTGAAGACCGTGATCGCGGCTTCACCCAAGACCTGGCCTTCGGCACGGCTCGCTGGCAACCGCGTTTGTCGGCGCTGGCGGCCAAGTTGTTGCAGAAGCCGTTCAAGGCTGCGGACGCCGATGTCGAGGCGCTGCTGCTGGTCGGCCTCTATCAATTGCTCTACACCCGCGTCCCGGCCCACGCCGCCATCGGCGAAACCGTCGGTTGCGCCGACAAGCTGAAAAAACCCTGGGCCAAGGCCTTGCTCAACGCCGTGCTGCGCCGCGCCCAGCGTGAAAGCGAAGCGCTGCTGGCCGAGCTGGAACACGACCCTGTGGTGCGCACCGCCCACCCGCGCTGGCTGCAAAAATCCCTCAAGGCGTTCTGGCCCGAGCAGTGGGAAGCCATTTGCGCGGCGAACAACGCGCACCCGCCGATGATTCTGCGAGTCAACCGCCGCCACCACACTCGCGATGCTTACCTTGGGCTGCTGACTGAGGCCGGCATCGCCGCCACGCCGTGCGTTTACAGTCAGGACGGCATCATCCTCGAAACCGCCGCCGACGTGCGCAGCCTGCCGGGTTTCGCCGAAGGCTGGATCAGCGTGCAGGACGAGGCCGCGCAATTGGCCGCCGACTTGCTCGACCTGGCGCCGGGCCAACGGGTACTGGATGCCTGCTGCGCCCCGGGCGGCAAGACCTGCCACATCCTCGAAGCCGAGCCTGCATTGGCAGGCGTCGTGGCGGTGGATCTGGAAGCCAAGCGTCTGGTGCGGGTGCGCGAGAACCTCGCACGCCTGGGCCTGAGCGCCGAACTGATCGCCGCCGATGGCCGCGACACGGCGACCTGGTGGGACGGCAAACCCTTCCAGCGTATTTTGCTGGATGCGCCATGCTCGGCCACCGGCGTGATCCGACGTCACCCCGACATCAAGCTGACTCGCCAACCCGACGACATCGCTGCACTGGCGGTGCTTCAGGGCGAATTGCTGGATGCCATGTGGATAACTCTGGAGGTCGGCGGGATTCTGCTTTACGCCACCTGCTCCACGCTGCCGACCGAGAACACTGAAGTCATCGAAGCCTTCCTCGCTCGCACGCCGGGCGCCCGTGAACTAGACCTGGCCACGGCGGCCGGCATCAAGCAACCTCACGGTCGCCAGTTGCTGGCCCAGGAAGGCGGCCACGACGGGTTCTACTACGCAAAGCTGATCAAGATCGCCGCCGCGCGCGGTTAACCGGTTTTAAGGGAGTGACTGGATGAAAATCATCATCCTCGGCGCAGGGCAGGTCGGCGGTTCGCTGGCAGAACATCTGGCCAGCGAGGCCAACGACATTACCGTGGTCGACACCGACGGCGAGCGTCTGCGCGACCTCGGCGATCGGCTGGACATCCGCACCGTGCAGGGCCGCGGCTCGTTGCCGACGGTGCTGCGTCAGGCCGGCGCGGACGATGCCGACATGCTGGTGGCGGTGACCAACAGTGACGAAACCAACATGGTGGCCTGTCAGGTCGCCCACACCCTGTTCCACACCCCGACCAAGATCGCCCGGGTCCGCGAAGCCGCGTACCTGACGCGCTCCGAGTTGTTCGATAACGAAGCGATTCCGGTGGACGTGCTGATCAGCCCGGAACAGGTTGTGACCAATTACATCAAGCGCCTGATCCAGCATCCGGGCGCGTTGCAGGTAATCGACTTCGCCGAAGGCAAAGCGCAACTGGTGGCGGTGAAGGCGTACTACGGCGGACCGTTGGTGGGCCAGCAACTGCGCCAGTTGCGTGAACACATGCCCAACGTTGAAACCCGCGTCGCCGCGATTTTCCGCCGTGACCGGCCGATCCTGCCCCAGGGCGATACGGTGATCGAGGCGGATGACGAAGTGTTTTTCATCGCCGCCAAGGCGAATATTCGTGCGGTGATGAGTGAAATGCGCCGCCTGGATGAAACCTACAAACGCATCGTCATCGCCGGCGGTGGGCAGATTGGTGAGCGTCTGGCCGAAGCGATCGAAAGCCGTTATCAGGTGAAGATCATCGAGATGAACCCGGCCCGCTGCCGCCATCTCTCGGACACCCTCGACAGCACCGTGGTGTTGCAGGGCAGTGCTTCCGACCGCGACTTGCTGATGGAGGAGAACATTGCCGACGCAGATATCTTCCTGGCCCTGACCAACGATGACGAAGCCAACATCATGTCCTCGCTGCTGGCCAAGCGCCTGGGCGCGAAGAAGGTGATGACCATCATCAACAACCCGGCTTATGTGGATTTGATCCAGGGCGGCGATATCGACATCGCCATCAGTCCGCAACTGGCGACCATCGGCACGCTGCTGGCCCACGTGCGGCGCGGCGATATTGTCAGCGTGCACTCATTGCGCCGCGGGGCGGCGGAAGCCATCGAGGCGATTGCCCATGGCGATGCGAAGTCGAGCAAGGTGATTGGCAAGGCCATCGAGAACATCGGTTTGCCGCCGGGGACGACGATTGGCGCGATCATTCGTGATGAAGAAGTGATCATTGCCCATGACAAAACGGTGATCGCGGCGGGCGACCATGTGATTCTGTTCCTTGTGGACAAAAAGCATATTCGGGATGTGGAGAAGCTGTTCCATGTTGGGCTTAGCTTCTTCTAACTGATCGTTCCCACGCTCTGCGTGGGAATGCAGCCCGGGACGCTCCGCGTCCCTGCCGAAGCGGACGCTGAGCGTCCATTGAGGCATTCCCACGCGGAGCGTGGGAACGATCGCTGTCTAAAGAGGTGCGAACGATGCTCGAATCCCTGGAAAAAATGCTCGCCAAGGGTGTGGATAACTCATTGCTGCGCTTCGGCCTGGGCAAGGGCTATCTGGATCTTGGGGAAAACGCCAAGGCCGCTGAACATTTCCAGCGTTGCGTCGAATTTGATCCAAAATATTCGGCGGCCTGGAAGCTGTTAGGCAAGGCCCATCTGGCGCTGGCAGACTTTGCGGCTGCGCGTCAGGCGTGGGAGCAAGGCCTGGAAGCGGCCCGCGCCCATGGCGACAAGCAGGCAGAGAAGGAGATGACGGTGTTTTTGAAGAAGCTTGAGCGTCAGGCGCACTGATCAGAGGTAGCGCAGGCCGATGCCATCGGCATCGACAAGTACCACTTCCATGCGCACTCGCGGCGCACCTGTGGGTAAGTCCTGCACCTGTCCATAAACCACCGCGCCTTTAGGCAACGACGACAAGCCCGGATGCTTGACGTAGACGCCCGTCGTCGAGAGGTTGCGCGTCTGGCCGAGGCATTCGCCGAAGCTTTCGTGAGTGATCTTGATGCGAAACGATTTGCGGTGTTCGGACATCTTTTGCGCCCTTGTATGAACCGTTGTGGATAACCTGACCCCTGTAGGAGCGAGGCTTGCCCGCGAAGAGATCATTACATTCAACATTGATGCTGGATGCTATATCGCTTTCGCGGGCAAGCCTCGCTCCTACAAGTTATCCACAGATCATGCCAATCAACTCAATACCAACGCTCTTCACCCGGTGGGCGCTTCTTGAAGCGCTTCATGCTCCACATGTACTGGCTCGGATAGGCCCGCACGTAACGCTCGACCACTTGGCTCATCGCCGCGCAGGACGTTTCGGTATCGGTGCTGTACATGGCCTCTGGCGCGGCTTCCAGGATGACTTTGTAACCCGAACCGTCCGGCAGCCGCAGGGCATGCAGGAACACGCCAACTGCTTTACCGCCGGCGAGCATGTTCGGTACGAACTTGCTGGTCAGCGCCTGGGTGGCGAAGAAAGGCACGAAAATTCCGGCGGATTCGGCCGGTTCCGGGTCAGCGGGAATGCCCACTGCGCCACCTTTGCGCACTTCCTTGATAACACTGAGGATGCCTTCCTTGGTGGAGGCGGCAACCCGATTGCCCAATTGCACCCGTTGCTTGCGCAGCAAATCATCCACAGCCTTCAGCTTTGGCGGACGATAAAAGATGATTGGTTTGCACTGGTTGCAATAGAAGTGGTTCAACACTTCCCAGTTGCCCAGGTGACTGGTGATGCCGACCACACCTTTGCCGGAGGCGAGGGCGTCCTTCAACACATCAAGGCCTTCGACTTCACGCACCAGGTCGATGGAACGCTGGGCGGGCCAGATCCAGGCGCAGGCGCTTTCGGTCAGGGACTTGCCGATGTCTTTCAGGCTCTGACCCACCAGACGCTCGCGTTCAGCCGGGTCCATCTGCGGAAAGCATTTGGCCAGGTTGATCCGCACCACATCGCGGGAACGGTTGGGGGTTTTCCACATCACCCAGCCAATGGCCGAGCCCACCGCTTGCACTGCCCGCCACGGGAGCAGGGCAAACAGCCGCAGAGCGCCTACCAGCAAGGCGCCTTTAAACTTATCCACAGGTCACTCCTGATCTTGTGCTGTGCGCGAGGCGGCCATTCTAACCGCCGTTGGCGAGCTGAGCGTAGCGGTCGCAGTCTTGCGTGTGGTCCATGACCATGCCCGAGGCCTGCATCAGCGCGTAGCAAATGGTCGGACCGACAAAAGTGAAGCCAGCCTTTTTCAGGCCTTTGCTCATCTCCACCGCGACCGGCGTGACCGCCGGCACCTCGGTGCGATCCTTGAAATGATTGATCACAGGCTTGCCGCCGACGAAGGACCAGAGGAATTCCACCGGATCCTCCAGCGCCAGCCAGGCCTGGGCGTTGCGACGGGCCGCATTGAGTTTGAGACGATTGCGAATAATGCCCGGATCGAGCATCAATTCATCGATTTCCGCGTCGCTCATCTGCGCCACCCGTTGTACGTCGAAGCCGAACAATACCTCGCGATATCGCTCACGTTTACGCAGCACGGTGATCCAGGAAAGACCGGCCTGGAACCCTTCGAGCAAAAGCAACTCGAACAAACCCTGCGCATCGCGTAGCGGCGTACCCCACTCCTGATCGTGATAAGCCATGTACAGCGGATCTTCGGAACACCAAAAGCAGCGTGGCATAAGGCTCCAGGGGGCGTGCGCAGGACCGAATCGGGTATACTCCCGCTCTTTAAATCGCAGCCCAAGAAACAGGTGAATTTCGTGAGCCAGCCTACGCCAGCCGTGCGTACCTTCCAAGACTTGATCATAGCACTACATCAATACTGGGCCTAGCAAGGTTGTGTGGTACTT
>NZ_JBIWAF010000019.1:20953-108888 GCF_044759925.1 Pseudomonas sp. NPDC099000 | reverse complement strand
AATCAAACGTAGAACACACAAATAAACAAAATACCACACAATCAATAACAAAAACAACCTATAACTATAATAACATAAGAAGACCAAAGAGATCCCTACCTTTGCCCCGGGCGACACCATTGTCGTTCAGGTGAAAGTGAAGGAAGGCGACCGTTCGCGTCTGCAAGCGTTCGAAGGTGTTGTTATCGCCAAGCGTAACCGCGGCGTAAACAGTGCTTTCACCGTTCGTAAAATCTCCAACGGTGTTGGCGTAGAGCGTACTTTCCAGACCTACAGCCCGCAAATCGACAGCATGGCCGTTAAACGTCGCGGTGACGTACGTAAAGCCAAGCTGTACTACCTGCGTGACCTGTCCGGTAAAGCAGCTCGCATCAAGGAAAAACTGGCTTAAGTCCAGCTTCCGATGCAGAAAAAAGCAGCCTTCGGGCTGCTTTTTTGTTGCCTGCGATTTGTCGGTGCAGCGGGGCTCTATAAAGCCACAGCCGGCTATGAAAGACTTGCCATCAGTTTTCCAGTGACCTGAGCCTCTATGCCCGCCATCGACAACCCCCTGATAGACCAATTCCTCGACGCGCTGTGGCTGGAAAAAGGCCTCTCCGACAACACCCGCGATGCCTACCGCAGCGACCTGGCACTATTCAACGGATGGCTGCAGGAAAAAAACCTCGAGCTGATCAACGCTGGCCGCGAGTTGATCCTCGATCACCTGGCCTGGCGCCTGGAACAAAACTACAAACCCCGTTCAACGGCGCGATTCCTCTCCGGTGTGCGTGGGTTTTATCGTTATCTGCTCAGGGAAAAGCTGATTGCCGTCGATCCGACCCTACGCGTTGATATGCCCCAACTGGGTAGGCCGTTGCCCAAGTCGCTGTCGGAAGCAGACGTGGAAGCGCTGCTGAAGGCGCCAGACTTGAGCGAAGCTATCGGTCAGCGGGACCGCGCCATGCTCGAAGTGCTTTACGCGTGCGGTTTGCGGGTGACGGAGTTGATCAGCCTGACGCTGGAACAGGTCAACCTGCGCCAAGGCGTGCTGCGAGTGATGGGCAAGGGCAGCAAGGAGCGCCTTGTGCCGATGGGCGAGGAGGCGATTGTCTGGGTCGAGCGTTACCTGCGTGATGGTCGCCACGAGTTGCTTGGCGGACGTCCCAGCGATGTCATGTTCCCCAGCCAGCGCGGCGAGCAGATGACCCGCCAGACCTTCTGGCACCGCATCAAGCACCAGGCCAAGGTCGCCGGGATCGGCAAGTCGCTGTCGCCGCACACCTTGCGTCACGCGTTCGCCACGCACCTGCTCAACCACGGCGCCGACTTGCGTGTGGTGCAAATGCTGCTTGGCCACAGCGATCTGTCGACCACCCAGATCTACACCCACGTCGCTCGCGCACGGTTGCAGGACTTGCACGCCAAACATCACCCCCGCGGCTGAATACAGTTCCCGAAATTGAAATGCAACCTGTGGCGAGGGGGTTTACCCCCGTTGGACTGCGTAGCAGTCCCATCTTGGCAATTCTGACCAGGCAAATGGGCCGCAAGGCGACTGCTGCGCAGCCGAACGGGGGCAAGCCCCCTCGCCACAGAGGCCTTATGTGGTAGGCTTTGCCGGTTTGTACGATGGGCGGTTATGACCCGGTGTTTTTCGGCACGGGCGTTCTGATCGTCCCATTTGTCCGCCTTCAGGAGTTCTCATGCGTCTGACCCAGATTTTCGCCGCCGCAGCCATTGCGTTGGTCAGTACCTTTGCCGTCGCCGATGACGCGGCCGACAAAGCCATTCGTAAAAGCCTGGAAAACCTCCAGCTGGAAGTACCGGTAGAAAGCATCTCGGCCAGTCCGCTGCCGGGGCTGTACGAAGTCAAACTGCAAGGCAGCCGCGTGCTCTACGCCAGTGCCGACGGCCAATACGTGGTGCAGGGCTACATGTTCCAGCTCAAGGACGGCAAACCGATCAACCTGACCGAGAAGACCGAACGCCTGGGCGTGTCCAAGCTGGTCAACGCCATCCCGGTTGCAGAAACCGTGGTCTACCCGGCGATCGGCGAAACCAAATCGCACATCACCGTGTTCACCGACACCACCTGCCCGTACTGCCACAAACTGCACGCCGAAGTGCCTGAGCTGAACAAGCGCGGCATCGAAGTGCGTTACGTCGCGTTCCCGCGCCAGGGCCTGGGCTCGCCGGGTGACGAACAGCTGCAAGCGGTCTGGTGCTCGAAAGACAAGAAAGCCGCCATGGACAAAATGGTCGACGGCAAGGAAATCAAGGCCGCCAAGTGCGATAACCCGGTTTCCAAACAGTTTGCCCTGGGTCAGTCGATCGGCGTGAACGGCACACCGGCCATCGTTTTGGCCGACGGTCAGGTCATTCCGGGCTACCAGCCTGCGCCACAAGTCGCCAAACTGGCACTGGGCGCGAAATAATTCGCATCGTCACGGCCAGCCTTTGACGATCATGGTCCGGTAGCGACATCGCCGGGCCATTAATAGAGAGCCGCGAGCATGCGGCTGTTTTCACGGCCGGCCTTGAGTCGGCCGTTTTATGGGGAGTTCACAGTGAAACCGGTCAAAGTAGGCATCTGTGGGTTAGGGACCGTCGGTGGCGGTACCTTCAACGTACTTCAGCGCAACGCCGAGGAAATTGCTCGTCGTGCCGGGCGTGGAATCGAAGTGGCACAAATTGCCATGCGCACGCCAAAGCCTCAGTTCCAAACGACCGGTATTGCGATTACCACCGATGTCTTCGAAGTGGCCACGAACCCTGAGATCGACATCGTTATAGAGCTGATGGGCGGCTACACCGTTGCCCGCGAGCTGGTACTCAAGGCCATCGAGAATGGCAAGCATGTGGTCACCGCGAACAAGGCACTGATCGCCGTTCACGGTAATGAAATTTTCGCCAAGGCTCGCGAGAAAGGCGTGATCGTGGCGTTCGAAGCGGCTGTGGCCGGTGGCATTCCGGTGATCAAGGCGATCCGTGAAGGCCTGTCCGCCAACCGTATCAACTGGGTCGCCGGGATCATCAACGGCACCGGCAACTTCATCCTCACCGAAATGCGCGAGAAGGGTCGCACCTTCGAAGACGTTCTCGCCGAGGCGCAAGCCCTGGGTTACGCCGAAGCCGATCCGACCTTCGACGTTGAAGGCATCGACGCGGCCCACAAGCTGACGATCCTGGCCTCCATCGCCTTCGGCATCCCGCTGCAATTCGACAAGGCTTACACCGAAGGCATCACCAAGCTGACCACAGCTGACGTGAACTACGCCGAAGCCCTGGGCTATCGCATCAAGCACCTCGGCGTCGCTCGCAGCACCGCGTCCGGCATCGAGTTGCGCGTGCACCCGACGCTGATCCCGGCCGATCGCCTGATCGCCAACGTCAACGGCGTGATGAACGCGGTGATGGTTAACGGTGATGCGGCCGGTTCGACCCTGTTCTACGGCGCGGGCGCCGGCATGGAGCCGACCGCTTCGTCGGTGATCGCCGACCTGGTGGACGTGGTTCGCGCCATGACCTCCGACCCGGAGAACCGTGTGCCGCACCTGGCCTTCCAGCCGGATTCGCTGTCGGCGCACCCGATCCTGCCGATCGAAGCCTGCGAAAGCGCCTACTACCTGCGCATTCAGGCGAAAGACCATCCGGGCGTACTGGCCCAGGTCGCAAGCATCCTGTCGGAGCGCGGCATCAACATCGAATCGATCATGCAGAAAGAAGTCGAAGAGCATGACGGCCTGGTGCCGATGATCCTGCTGACCCACCGTGTGCTGGAACAGCACATGAACGACGCGATCGCCGCCCTGGAAGCCTTGGCGGGCGTGGTCGGTCCGGTCGTTCGGATCCGCGTCGAGCACCTGAACTAAGCCGTTATCGTTCACCGGGCTCGCGTGCGGGCCCGGGTTTGCGAACACTGTCTATTGGAGCCAGTCATGCGTTATATCAGTACCCGCGGCCAGGCACCGGCCCTGAATTTCGAAGATGTCCTGCTGGCCGGTCTTGCCACCGACGGCGGTCTGTATGTCCCGGAAAATCTGCCACGTTTCACCCAGGAAGAAATCGCTTCCTGGGCTGGCCTGCCGTACCACGAACTGGCCTTCCGGGTAATGCGCCCGTTCGTGACCGGCAGCATCCCCGATGCTGATTTCAAGAAAATCCTCGAAGAAACCTATGGCGTGTTTTCCCACAACGCCGTGGCACCGTTGCGTCAGCTGAACGGCAACGAATGGGTGTTGGAGCTGTTCCACGGCCCGACCCTGGCGTTCAAGGACTTCGCGCTGCAACTGCTCGGTCGTCTGCTCGACTACGTGCTGGAAAAACGCGGCGAGCGCGTAGTGATTGTCGGTGCCACCTCCGGCGACACCGGTTCGGCCGCCATCGAAGGCTGCAAGCACTGCGAAAACGTCGACATCTTCATCCTGCACCCGCACAACCGCGTGTCTGAAGTGCAGCGTCGCCAGATGACGACCATCTTCGGTGAGAACATCCACAACATCGCCATCGAAGGCAACTTCGATGACTGCCAGGAAATGGTCAAGGCCAGCTTCGCCGACCAGAGCTTCCTCAAGGGCACGCGTCTGGTGGCGGTGAACTCGATCAACTGGGCGCGGATCATGGCCCAGATCGTTTATTACTTCCACGCCGCCCTGCAGTTGGGTGGGCCGGCTCGTTCGGTGTCGTTCTCGGTGCCGACCGGCAACTTCGGCGACATCTTTGCCGGTTACCTGGCACGCAACATGGGTCTGCCGATCAACCAGTTGATCGTCGCCACCAACCGCAATGACATCCTGCACCGCTTCATGAGCGGCAATCAGTACGTCAAGGAAACCCTGCACGCCACGTTGTCGCCGTCGATGGACATCATGGTGTCGTCGAACTTCGAGCGTCTGCTGTTCGACCTGCACGGTCGCAACGGCGCAGCGATTGCCGGTTTGATGGACAACTTCAAGCAAGGTGGCGGTTTCAGCGTCGAACAGGAACGCTGGACCGAAGCTCGCAAACTGTTCGATTCCCTGGCCGTGGATGACGCGCAAACCTGCGAAACCATCGCCGAAGTCTACGAGCAAACCGGCGAGCTGCTGGATCCGCACACCGCCATCGGTGTGAAGGCCGCGCGCGAATGCCGTCGTAGCCTGGATATTCCAATGGTCATTCTCGGCACGGCCCATCCGGTCAAATTCCCGGACGCAGTGGAGAAAGCCGGCGTAGGAAAAGCGCTTGAACTACCTGCACATCTTTCTGATTTGTTTGAGAGAGATGAGCGTTGCACCGTGTTGCCGAACGATTTGAAATCCGTGCAGGCCTTTGTCAGTCAGCATGGCAACCGCGGCAAGCCTCTGTAACCGCTAAAAGCTGTCACATTTTGAAGCCCGTCTCCTGACGGGCTTTCTCATTTCTGCATGCCACACTTGTCGCGTTTTCGCCCCAGAAAGGATGGGCGTGTTGATTGCGAAGGAAGTGGTAATGCTGTTTTTCAGAGGGTTAAAGCCAGCCGTGTGCTGGATGTTTTTGATCGGCGTCCTGGGCTTGGTTCAAGAAGGGGCGGCCGCGCAATTGGCGACGCCCGAGTCCAGGGGAGCGGGCGTCGGCGCGACCATTGAACTGGATGCTCAGGAATTGAGGTGGATTGCCGAGCACCCGCAAGTCATCGTCTCGTCGGTGCAATACCCGCTTTATCTGTTCAAGGATGAACACGGACAGTGGAGCGGTCTGAACAACGACCTGCTCAGTCGCATCAGTGCCATGACGGGCTTGCAGTTTGTTCACGAGGAGTCCTTTTCCACCGATCAACTGCTCGGGCGTCTGGAAAATGGCAAGGCGGACATGAGCACAACCCTGGCTGTGAATGACGAGCGCAAGGCGTTCCTGGATTTCAGCCATGCGTTCGGTGGCGCGGGGTGGGTGTTTGTCGGGCGGGCAGACGCGCCTGACGTGCGGTCCCTGGAGCAGTTGGCGAAAAGAGTGCTGGTGTTGCCGGCCCGGCACGCACTCGAAGGCACGATTCGCCGCGACTACCCGGCGATCGAATTGCGCACGGTCAAGACTTACGCCGAGGCCAGGGCGCTGGTTGAAAGTGGTGAAGCCTTTGCCACCATCGAAAATGAAATCGGGGCGCAGCTCTATCCGTTGGGGCAACTCAAGGTCGGGCGCGGCGTGGAGGGAAAATGGGAGGCTGATCACCTCGCGGTACGCAAAGGTCAGTCGCCGTTGCTGAGCATTCTCAACAAGGCGCTTGAGGCCTTTCCTGCGGCCGATTTGCGCGCCATTCGCCTGAAATGGCTCAGCGGTATCGCTCCCGTCGAGTCACCTTCTCGCTGGCGACAGATGACTCACTGGGTTTGCTGGGGCATGTTTATCGTCAGCCTGTTCGGTCTGCTTTCCTTGCTCTGGAACCGCAGGCTCGCGGCGCTGATCAAGCAGCGTGTAGACGCTGAGAAGGGGCTCGGCGATCAGCTGGCTTTCCAGCATGCGTTGATGGACGCCATGCCCGATCCGATGTTTGTTCGGGATCTGCAAGGGCGTTTGATCATGTGCAACAAAAGTTACGAGGAAAGCCTCGGCACCCGTTTTGACCAGGTTCAGGGGCGACGGCTGGTTGAGCTCGATGTGCTGCCCAAAGAAACCGCAGCGCTGCTGCATGCCGAATTCATGGCGCAGATGGAGACTCGGAAGCCACGCTTCAGTGAACGTCAATTGCTGTTCAACAACGGTGTCAGGGACATCTACCAGTGGACGGTGCCGTTCTACAGCGCCGACGGCCAATTGCGAGGGTTGCTAGGGGGGTGGACTGATATCGGTCACCGGACAAGGCATCTGTGAACCGGCTGTTTTTTCCCTGTCATCTTTGCCGTGCATGCTCTATCGACCAGGGACGCCGACGCGTCTGCACCTGGAATCCAGAACTTTCTTCTCGGGCCAGTGGTCATTTACTTTGAACACGCCCCAGGCACTTTGTTTTCGGACTATTGAGTGGTGATCGAGATGGAAAGTATCAGTCTATTGCTCGGTGAGGCTCTGAGCCCGTATCAGGTCACGCTGACCCCGTCGGGCGCCCATGGCGAATGCCTGGTGACACTGAAGAATGCGACCGGTGCGATCGTGGTCGAACGGGCGTTCAATCAAGCCCAGTTAACCGATTACCGTCTGCTGACGGATGTTGTCGACGGCTTGCACCGCGACGTGCTGATTGCCGAAGGACGGCTGGAACCCTGCGTCATCGCGGCGCTGCGCAATGCGGCTCAGGATAAGGTCCTGGCCAGCCGAAATTGAATTGTTCTTTTGTGGGAACCTTCCTGCGCTCAGGTCGTCAGACCCTGTAACAGCAAGATCAAGCATTGTGCTCCGGTGCTTGTAGCTTGCTGCTACTGGTCTGTATGTAGGCCACGTTTAACCCCGAGTCGTCTCCCCACTTCTCGGGGTTTCTTTTGCCTGCGATTTGTCATTGCCCGGTCTGATACTCGAAAAAGGCTTTGGTTTCTTGCAGGTAGTCGTTGCGTCTTTCCGGGTCCAGCCAGTCAGCGTACAGCTGATCCAATCGATCATGGGGAAGGGTGCGCAATAACTGATTGATCTCGAGAATGGCTTGTCGGCCCTGGGGTGTATTGGAGCAACCAATGTGCCCGGACAGGTACTTGCCGGTGCCCTTGACCGGGTAAAACTCCAGCTGATCGTCGGCGATGTGCTCTCGATTGGCCTGATAGCGAATCTCCGGCCAATACCCCAGGACTATTTGCAAACGACCCAGGCGCTGCATCTGTAACAGACTGGCGAGGGCATCGTTGCCGTAATGGGGTGTCAGCGCGTCCGGTGGCGCCAGTTTCAGCAGCGCGTCGAGGACTTGACCATAACTGCGCTCGGCGACAACCCCCATTTTCTTCCCACCACTGGCCAGCAGTGCCGCGAGATCGACTTCGCCGTCGATCAGAAAAGGATCCAGCACTGCGCGGTCTGTCCGACGGACAACAAGTCCATTGCTCACCGCGCGAAAGGCCGGAATGGAGAATGCAATCCACTGTTCGCGCGCCTTGGTCCAGACCAGCGAGGGATCACAGGTAAACGATTCTTCCTGAAGCATTTGCATGCCGCGAGCCCGGTTGACCCGCATCAGGGTGTGCTCGTATTGCGGCATGCCGGCAATCAACAGCGGCAGGATCTGATCGACAATCCCCTGATCTTTTTTCGGGCCTTCAAAGATCATCGTGGGCGGCAAGTCGCGCAGTAACCAGATCAGCGTCTCTTTGGGTTGCGCCGAAACGGGTGTCGCCAGCCCGGCCAATAGCCCCAGCACCGCCGCTGTACGCCAGTTGCGGGTGGTGTGAATGGCTGTTGAAAGCAGGCGTTTCAGATTAGATGGCCCCGTCTTCGCGCAGCTTGGCAATCTGTTGCTGGTCGTAACCAAGATCGTTGAGTACCTGTGCGTTGTGCTCACCCAGTTGTGGCCCGACCCATTTGCAATCGCCGGGTGTCTCAGAGAGTTTCGGCACAATTCCCGGCATCTTGAAGTCTTTACCGTCCGGGAGCTTGGCCTGCAGGAACATTTCCCGGGCCAGATACTGCGGATCACTGAACATGTCTTCGGCGCTGAAGATCCGGCTGACGGGCACATCGGCCTGATTCAGCCGCGTGAGCACGGTGTCCAGCGGCTGCGAATTGACCCAGCGATCGATCACCCCGTAAATCTCGTCACGGCGGCTGTCGCGGCCATCGTTGCTGGCCAGCACCGGGTCATTGGCGAGGTCTTCGCGACCGATGACCAGCATGAAGCGCTTGAAGATCGCATCGCCATTGGCGCCGATCTGCACATGCTTGCCGTCGGCGCTGGTGTGGATCGAGGAGGGTGTGATGCCCGGCATGATGTTGCCGGTACGCTCGCGAATGAAACCGAACACATCGAACTCCGGCACCATGCTTTCCATCATGGCGAAGATCGCTTCATACAGCGCCACGTCCACCACCTGGCCCTGGCCACCGTTGACTTCGCGATGACGCAACGCCATCAGCGCGCCAATCACACCCCACAGGGCGGCAATCGAGTCGCCGATGGAAATCCCGGTGCGCACCGGTGGCCGGTCTTCGAAACCGGTGATGTAGCGCAGGCCGCCCATGGATTCGCCGACCGCGCCAAAACCGGGCTGATCTTTCATCGGGCCGGTCTGGCCGAAGCCCGACAGCCGTACCATCACCAGTTTCGGGTTGAGGGCATGCAAGACTTCCCAGCCCAGGCCGAGCTTTTCCAACACACCAGGGCGAAAATTCTCGATCAGGATGTCCGCTTCGCTCAGCAGCTTTTTCAGAATCGCCAGGCCGTCCGGGTGTTTCAGGTTCAGGGTCAGGGACTTTTTGTTGCGGGCCTGGACGAACCACCACAGCGAGGTGCCTTCGTACAGTTTGCGCCATTTGCGTAGCGGATCACCGCCATCGGGGGATTCGATCTTGATCACTTCGGCGCCGAACTCAGCGCAAATGCGCGAGGCAAACGGCCCGGCGATCAAGGTGCCCAATTCGATGACTTTCAGACCTGAGAGCGGTTTGGCGGTGAACGGCATGCTGGATCCTGTAGGACAAAGGTTGAGCGGGTATAGCCTTTTAACATAGCCCAACGTCAGACGAGCAAGGTTCATCGCCTTCTATTCGTTGATTGCCTACTGCATCGGTTAGACTTGCCGCCTTTCCCCGTATCAAGAAGCCCGTTCATGGCCCAGCCGTCCACGACCTACAAGTTTGAACTGAACCTCACCGACCTCGACCGCAGCGTCTACGAGAGCGTGAAGCAGACCATCGCCCGTCACCCTTCGGAAACCGAAGAGCGCATGACCGTGCGGCTGCTGGCCTACGCCTTCTGGTACAACGAGCAGCTGTCGTTCGGTCGTGGTCTGTCAGACGTGGATGAACCCGCCCTGTGGGAAAAAAGCCTGGACGACCGTGTCCTGCACTGGATCGAAGTCGGCCAGCCTGACGCCGATCGCCTGACCTGGTGCTCGCGCCGTACCGAGCGCACCAGCCTGCTGGCCTACGGCAGCCTGCGCGTCTGGGAAACCAAAGTGATCCCGGCCATCAAAAACCTGAAAAACGTGCACATCGCGGCCGTGCCTCAGGAAGTCCTGGAAACCCTGGCCAAAGACATGCCCCGCGTCATCAAGTGGGACGTGATGATCAGCGAAGGGACGATTTTCGTCACCGACGACCGTGGTCAACATGAAGTCCAGTTGCAGTGGCTGAGCGGCGAACGCGGCTGATTTTTCGCCGTTCGTCCGCGTTATCCGGTTTTATCCTACGTATTCAAGAGAAGCACCTGTCACCCCATGCGCATCGAACCTCGCCTGTTGCCCGACACCCTGCCATTCCTCGGCGACCTGCCGCCGCTGCTGACGCGTCTTTACGCGGCGCGGGGCGTGCAATCCGAGGCGGAACTGGACAAGAGCCTGGCGCGGCTGATTCCGTTCCAGCAGCTCAAAGGCATTGATGCGGCGGTGGATTTGCTGGTCACGGCACTCGAACAACGCCAGCGGATTCTGATCGTCGGCGACTTCGACGCCGATGGCGCGACGGCCAGTACCGTGGGCGTGCTGGGGTTGCGGCTGCTGGGCGCGGCGCATGTCGATTATCTGGTGCCGAACCGCTTCGAGTATGGCTATGGCCTGACCCCGGAAATTGTTGAAGTGGCGCTGACGCGCACGCCTCAGTTGCTGATTACGGTGGACAACGGCATCTCCAGCGTCGAAGGCGTGGCGGCGGCGAAAAAGGCTGGTCTCAACGTGCTGGTCACCGACCACCACTTGCCCGGCGACGAACTGCCGTTGGCCGATGCCATCGTCAATCCGAACCAGCCCGGTTGCGAGTTTCCGAGCAAGGCACTGGCCGGCGTCGGGGTGATTTTTTATGTGTTGATGGCCCTGCGCGCGCGGTTGCGCAGCCTCGGCTGGTACGCGAACACGCCTCAGCCGAACATCGGCGAGTTGCTGGACCTGGTGGCGCTGGGCAGCGTCGCCGACGTGGTGCCGCTGGATGCCAACAACCGGATTCTGGTGCACCAAGGCCTGGAGCGGATTCGCGCCGGGCGCGCCCGTCCGGGCATCAAGGCGATTCTCGAAGTCGCCAAGCGTGAACCGGCGCGCATCACCTCGACCGACCTGGGCTTCATTGTCGGCCCGCGCCTGAATGCGGCGGGACGCCTGGATGACATGAGCCTGGGCATCGAATGCCTGATCACCGATGACGCAGGTTTGGCGCGGGAAATGGCCGTGCAACTCGACGGCATGAATCAGGACCGCAAGTCCATCGAGCAGGGCATGCAGCGTGAAGCGCTGGCTCAGCTCAAGGATCTGCCCGTCGAATCGATGCCGTTTGGCCTGTGCCTGTTTGATCCCGAGTGGCACCAGGGTGTCATCGGAATCCTCGCTTCGCGTATGAAAGAGCGCTATTTCCGTCCGACTATTGCCTTTGCCGATGCCGGCGATGGTTTGCTCAAGGGCTCGGGACGTTCGGTTCAGGGCTTTCATATTCGTGACGCCTTGAGCGTGGTGGCCGCGCAGCATCCGAACCTGATCAGCAAGTACGGCGGCCACGCCATGGCGGCCGGTCTGACCTTGCCGGAAGCGAATTTTCCGTTGTTTGCCGAGGCGTTCGACGCTGAAGTGCGCAGGCAATTGCGCGAAGAAGACCTGACCGGGCGTCTGCTGTCGGACGGGGTTTTGGCTGTTGAAGAGTTCCATCTTGAACTGGCCCGTGCCCTGCGCCATGCCGGACCTTGGGGGCAGCACTTCCCGGAGCCGCTGTTTCATGGCGTGTTCCAGTTGGTTGAGCAGCGTGTGGTCGGTGAGCGGCACCTCAAGGTAGTGCTGAGAAGCGAATGCGGCTCGGTGAAGCTCGATGGGATTGCCTTCGGCATCGACCGCGACATCTGGCCGAATCCGACGATCAAATGGGTGGAACTGGCTTACAAACTCGACCTCAACGAGTTTCGCGGGAACGAGACTGTTCAGTTGATGATTGCCCACATCGAACCGCGTTGAGCCCTTCGCGGGCAAGTCGAATCGTCGCACCGCTCGCTCCTACAGGTATCAGTGATCCGTAGGAGCGAGGCTTGCCCGCGAAAGCGATCTTTCTGACAGCCAATCCCTCGGAACCCTCCCTCATCCCCCGATGTCGACTAGGCTCTAAGCACTGCTTGATTATCCTTGTGACGTCTTGTCGAATTTTTTGCCCGCGGGGGCGGGTGCTGCGCCTTTTTCCTGTCACTCGTCGACTTTTCAAACAGAACCCTGGAGCCTGCCCACTGATTCGAGAGGTGCCCCATGAGTCTGCTGCTTGAACCCTATACCCTTCGTCAATTGACCCTGCTCAACCGCATTGCCGTATCACCGATGTGCCAGTACTCCAGCGTCGATGGGCTGGCCAATGACTGGCACCTGGTCCACCTCGGCAGTCGCGCCGTTGGCGGCGCCGGCCTGATTTTTACCGAAGCCACGGCGGTCACGGCCGACGGGCGCATCACCGCCGAGGACCTCGGCTTGTGGAATGACGAACAGATCGAACCCCTGCAACGTATCACCCGCTTTATCGCCGCTCAGGGCGCTGTGGCCGGCATTCAACTGGCGCACGCCGGGCGCAAGGCCAGCACCCATCGGCCGTGGATCGGCAAGCATGGCAGCGTCAAACCCGAAGACGGTGGCTGGGTGCCGGTGGGGCCGTCGCCGATTGCTTTCGATCCCCAGCACACCCATCCGAAGCAGCTGGATGAAAGCGAGATTGCTGAGGTCATTCAGGCCTTTGTCGCCTCAGCCAAGCGAGCACTGACCGCTGGTTTCAAAGTGGTCGAAATCCACGCCGCTCACGGTTACCTGTTGCATCAGTTTCTTTCGCCCTTGAGCAATCAAAGGCGCGATCAGTATGGCGGTTCGTTCGAGAACCGGATTCGGCTGGTGCTGCAAGTCACCGAAGCGGTGCGTGCGGTCTGGCCTGAGGAGCTGCCGGTGTTTGTGCGAGTGTCGGCCACCGATTGGGTGGAAGACGGCTGGAACCCTGATGAAACCGTTGAGCTGGCACGACGCCTCAAAGACTTGGGGGTCGACCTGATCGATGTCTCGTCGGGCGGTACAGCGGCCAATGCGGAAATTCCTACAGGACCGGGTTACCAGACCCGCTTCGCCGAACGTGTACGCAAGGAGTCAGGCATCGCCACCGGCACGGTAGGAATGATTACCGAGCCGGCCCAGGCCGAGCACATTTTGCGCACCTGCCAGGCGGACATCATCTTCCTCGCGCGGGAGCTGCTGCGCGATCCGTACTGGCCGTTGCATGCCGATGATGATCTGGGTGGTCGCAAGGCGATCTGGCCGGCGCAGTATCAACGGGCGACGCATCGGGATCAGCCAATTCATGAGTCGGATTTGCGCGACTGAATGCGGATGTGAAACCAAAAAGCCCCGATCGATGTGATCGGGGCTTTTGCGTTTCTGTGCCGGGATATTTTTTGTCTGATCAGCCGTCTTCGCGAGCAAGCCTCGCTCCTACAGTTGATCGCATGCCCCTGTAGGAGCGAGGCTTGCCCGCGAAGGGCCCGCCCAGACAAACCCTTACTATCAGGTGTACTTACGCTTATCCGGCGCCGGCGGGAAATACTGGTACAACCAGGTCTCACTCAACGTCCGGTCATTGGTGCGAATGAACAACCGCAGCTCAACCGGCGCCACGCTGTCATTGGTCGGGTACCAATCGAAGGTAATCCGATAGCCCTTGATGTCATCCAGCACCAGCACGTTGAAATCCTTCACCTCGCCGTTCGAGCAGGTCACCACCGGCTCGATCCCCGCGCCTTCCGGCAAACGGTCCAGGCCACCACCGGTGAAGTCCACGGCAAAGCGTCGCGCCCAGACTTCCGGGTAATGCTCGCCCGGTGCCCAGCCTTCGATAAAGCCGCCCATGCCCGAACGGGTCGCATTGACCCGCGCCAGCGGCGTGCTCACCGGTGGCAGGGCGCTCCAGTAGAGTTTGTAGCCGTAATTCAGGGAGTCACCGGCAGCGACCGGTTTTTTCGGGGTCCAGAACGCAACAATGTTATCGAGGGTTTCGCCGGTTGTAGGAATTTCCAACAGATCGATAGAGCCTTCGCCCCACGCGGTTGTAGGTTCTACCCACAGGCTCGGACGCTTGCTGTACCAGTCGACGGTGTCCTGATAATTGGCGAACTCGTGATCGGTCTGCACCAGACCGAAACCTTTCGGGTCGGTGTCGGCGAAGGCGTTGAACTGCAGGGTCGCCGGGTTGTTCAGCGGGCGGCAGATCCACTCGCCGTTGCCGCGCCACATGGCCAGTCGGTCGGAGTCGTGGATTTGCGGGTGAATGGTGTCGCACATGCGGCGCTCGTGGGTGCCGCAGCTGAACATGCTGGTCATCGGTGCGATGCCCAGTTGCTCAATGGCGGTGCGCGCATTGATGTGAGCGTCAATCTCCATCACCACGCGTTCGGCCTGGCAATCGATGTCAAAACGGTAAGCACCGGTGGCGCTCGGCGAATCCAGCAGCGCGTAGACCACAAAGCGGGTGCTGTCCTTGCCCGGGGTCTCGAACCAGAACTTGGTGAAGTCCGGGAACTCCTCACGCTTTTTGGCGTAGGTATCGACCGCCAACCCGCGTGCCGACAGACCGTACTGGCCGGTGGCGTCTACTGCGCGGAAATAACTGGCGCCGAGGAAGGACAACACATCGTGCCTGTCCAGTTCAGGGGCCTTGAACAGCTTGAACCCGGAAAACCCCAGGTCGCCGGTGAGCTGCTTGGTGTCGACCGTGGTTTTTTCATAGTTGAACAGGGAAGGGCGGAAATGCACTTCACGGGCCTGACGCGTCTTGGGATCGACGCTGTACATGCGCACCGGCTGCTTGAATCCCATGCCAACGTGGAAAAACTGCACGTCCAGCTGACCGTTCAAGTCTTTCCACAGCGAGTGGTTGCCGTCGTAGCGGATCGCGTTGAAATTCTGCGGCGTCATGGTCGCCAGTGTCGGCGGCAGCACCTGCTTGGTGTCCTGATAGCGATTGCCGGCGAGTTGCTTGGCCTGAATCTTCAGCGCCTCGAAATCGAACGCCTGGGCCTCGCCGTCAGCGGCGCCGGTGCCCGCCCATGCACGGGCGGCCAGCAGGCCGGTGGCGGACAAACCGGTGTAGGCAGCGATGGCCATGGACGCTTTGAGCAAATTCCTGCGATGCATAAGTTCAACCTGTCGTGAACAATCCCGCGCCGTTCCTGGCACGTGCTGGATCAAAAATATCGGTTCGGACATGCCTTCGGCCAAACGCAACGGACTAGGGGGGCGTTCTCAATTAGTTTCCCCTCCGCGCCGGGTCTGCTGTTGTGCAGGGCAAGGCGCGAGAAGCGAGGTTTGGTCATTCCAAATAAGCTTCGAGCAACGCAGCCCTGCACAACAGCAGGCCCGGCCCTTCGGGTTGTGCCTTAAAACGGGCCAGGCTGCGTTGCAGGCCTTGGAAAGGGAACAACCATTCCCAGCGGCCTGCGCCTTGCCTGGCCCGTTTTAAGGCACAACGCGGAGGGGAAACTAATTGAGAACGCCCCCTACACAGATGCCAATTAGCTTAAACCGTTCGGTCGCAGAGAAAAAATGATTGGTAGCAATTTGGCGGCGCGGCAATGAAACAAGAAATGTCGGTTAAGTTTTCCGACAGCACTTTCTGATTTATAGGGCATTTCTGCTTTTTTTGACTAATTACTCTAAAAACCGCTTTTCAGCGCCGCGAATGTTCCTATTCTGTGTTCATGACCGGCTCTGTCCTTCAGGCTGGCGGCTAATGAAAAGGATAGGGCGATGCGGTTTTTGAAGTTTTCTCGGGCTTATAGAAGGACATCGTCCATGACGAAAGTACAAGGCATCACAGAAATGTTGGGAATCTTCCCTTGCCTGACAACCGGGCGGCGAAGGCATCGGCTCAGTTCGGACGAAATGAAGCTGTTGGAACGGTATCGCGAATTGTCGGAAAACGACCGGATTGCGATGCGGTATCTGGTGGACGCGATGCGGAGTGTGTCGCGGTTTTGAGCGCCAAACCAAAGGGGCGGACTGTGAAGTCCGCCCCTTTTTAATTTTTCACCCTGCGTTCAACTGCAAGTGCCCATTATCGTGAACGGTCGCTGTGCCTGCATCAGATCCGGCATGTCGCGCCACTTGATCCACGCTTGATTCTTCCAGTGCAACAGTGGCACCGAGATGCCTGCCCACTGCAATGAACTCAGGCTTGGAATGTTATCCACAGACGTTTTCGATTCACGCAGGGTTGGGATGACTTCGTTGCTTAGCCACTGACGCAGGTTTCGGTTTTCCGGGATGAAATGGTGGACCAGCAAGGCATACATTCCCGATTCGCTGACCATCAGCGATTCGACGGTCTTGCCGTCTTTCAGCAACCAGACGTATCGGCGTTGATCGGGATCGAGTTTCAGGGTGAGGCGTTGGTCCAGCGGACGGCCCATCAAGCGACCGAGGTCCTGGACGCAGAACCAGGCTTGGTTGTCCTGCATGAAGGCGTGGAGGAAGCGGTTGTGGCGGGTGAAGACAGCCGGGATGAAATGAGGATGGGTCATGGCCTGCCTCCGAGGAGACGGCTTGATGAGAAGGTGTTTTGAACGTACTTATGCATGAGGCTGACTTCCGTTTTGATTGATAAAGTCGCCACCAACCCTTCGACAGGTTGGGTGGCGGACCGAGTGGCGTTCGAAGTCGGGACACTTCCAATCAAAACGGAAGCCGAAAGGCCCGCGCCACACGGCCCGCCATAAAGCAGAACTGAAGGCGTAAACAGCTTCAGTTCTATGGGGGCGCGAGTAAGCACCGTTTTGATTTTTTCCGGCTTCGACCCCGGGTCGCTGATTTGGCAGCGACGAGGTAAAGCCTATCGTTCAGGCGCTCGCGGCGCCAAGTCTACTCTGGCGCCGCGTGTTGTAGGAATTGGTGCCTTTATCGGAAGGCTCGATCTGTAGGAATTTCCTGTTTTTGCGTGAAGTGCAGTGCGACTGCGCCGAACGGCTGTTTTTTCCTTTATTTTTTGCGCTTTCAGGAATGAACTGCGGGTTCGCTGCATGCTGATTGAATTTTCTGTTTCCAACTATCGCTCCTTCCGCGACAGGCAAACCCTGTCCATGGCTGCGACGCCGCGCTTGAGTAAAAAACGCAACCTGTTTACGCCGCCCTTAAATGGAGAAAAACTACCGGATTTGTTGAAGGTGGCTGCGATCTATGGGCCGAATGCGTCCGGTAAATCTTCGCTCATCCGGGCGATGGGGATCATCGGACAGCTGCTCACTGCATTACCTTCCTCAAATGATGAACCACTACCGGTCACGCCATTTCGTTTTGACTCGCAACTTCAAAACGAACCCAGTTCCTTTGAGTACAACTTCATTCAACGCGGGCTCCGATATCGCTTTGTTTTACGACTGACGGCTCAGCGGATTATCGAGGAGCAACTGGTTTCATATCCCAAAGGAAAGGAAACCCTGTTGTATCAGCGTCGTTTTGTAGAGGAGGGTGAGCAATATGTTTTTGGGGCAAGTCTTGAGGGTGGTAAAGAAGTCCACAGTGCATGGCGGCGGCTGACGAGCCCCAAAATGTTGTTTATTTCACAGGCGGTGGCGAACAGTAGCGAAGAGCTGACCCAGTTGCGGGCCCCGTTTAGCTGGTTTCAATCAGGTCTGTTGGTTATTGAGCAGAACAACATGATGGGGCTGTCTGCAGCGTCCATCAGATTTCTGAAGATGGCCTCGGATCACACTGGCAATTTGCGAGACTTTCTAAAGGAAGTGGATATCCCGGTGTCAGCTATTCACCTCAACACCGAAGACGCAGAATCTTTTCACTGTACAAAAAGACTCACACTCAAGGAGTTCTTTGCGGCGGCCCAAAAAGACAAAGTTACCCTGACGCATACGAGCCTTTTAGGAAAAGCCGAATTCGATTTTTCAGAGGAGTCCGGCGGTACAAAAAACCTGATCGGTTTCTGGCTGCCCTGGTTCATGATCAATCACGCCGATGGCAGCGGAATTCTATCTGTCGATGAATTGGACAGCAGCCTTCATCCCTCAATAGTCGATGGCCTGATTGAGAAACACTTGGACAGTGGGCTGAGTACTCAACTGATCTTTACCACCCATGACACTCATCTAATGAATACCAAAGCACTTCGGCGCGATCAGTTCTGGATCACCGAACGCGATGCTAACGGTGCAACCTGTCTTTTTTCGGTTCACGATTTTGAAGGCAGGGAAGGAGAAGACGTCGAAAAGCGCTACTTTGAAGGTCGTTATCGTGGGTTACCGTTGATAAGGCGGGGTTGATCATGGCGCGTTCAATACGGCTGTTTGATCGGAAGGCACCCCGGTTCAAGCCTCAACCCAAAGTGCTGATTCTCTGTGAAGACAGCAAGTCAGGGAAACGATATCTGGAGGAGGCCGCCTTTCATTTTCGTGCCAGCGCTCTAGTAGAAATTGTCCACTGTGGCATCACACACCCAAGTGGCATTGTTGAAACAGCGATCGCCCGTCAGAAAGGCTTCGACAAGGTGTTTTGTGCATTGGATCGCGATACGCATTTGTGTTTTGAGCGAGCTATCAATCTGGCGAGATCGCATCCGAAAATCAAAGTCATCGCGTCGTATCCTTGCTTTGAGTTTTGGCTGCTTCTGCACTTCGGATTCAATCGAAAGCCTTTTCGTGCAGTCGGGAAGCGCTCTCCTGGCGACCTGGTAGCCAAGAGCCTCAGAAAGAAGCCCAACATGGATAAGTACGCCAAGGGCGAAGACGTCAACTATTTCGCCCAACTCTTGGGTGAGCCATTTCAAATGGCGAGAGCTTTAGCGCCAAAGATTATCGAGGATGTCGCCATCAGCAGCGAACCCAACCCGAGCACCGAAATCCATCTGCTGATGGACGAGTTCGAAACCCTCTCCAAACCTCAGCCGATCTAACACCAAGCGTCCAGCCGGCATCGCTGCGGGCTGGACAATGGCTATTACCGACTAACCTTCCACGCATCCCCCGCAGGCGCAGTCCCATGGTCATACGGCTTGGCCAACCACATGTACAACAACCCCAACCCAATCACGATCGCCGTACTCAACACCATCGCCCAGTTGATGTACCACGCCGCATCCGGTGTACGCGGCCAGGCCATGTTGATGATTGCGCCGACACCATAAACCAGCGCGCCGATGTTCACCGCCCAACCCCAACCGCCGAGGGTGAATTTGCCGCTCGGTTTCCAGCCTTTCAGGCGGGCATAAAGCGCGGCGAGCACGATCATCTGGAACGCCAGGTAGATGCCGATCGCGGGCAAGCCTCGCTCCTACAGGTACTGCGGTGAGCCTGTAGGAGCGAGGCTTGCCCGCGAAGCTTTTAATGCTTGAACATCACATGCCGAACGACGGTGTAGTCCTCCAGCCCGTACATGGACATGTCCTTCCCGTAACCGGACAATTTCTGACCGCCATGGGGCATTTCGCTGACCAGCATGAAGTGCGTATTCACCCAGGTGCAGCCGTACTGCAAGCGTGCAGACAAGCGATGCGCACGACCGACGTCCGAGGTCCAGACCGACGACGCCAGGCCGTAGTCCGAATCGTTGGCCCAGCCCAGCACCTGTGCTTCATCGATGAATTTGGTCACCGACACCACCGGCCCGAACACTTCTCGACGGACGATTTCGTCGTCCTGTTGCGCGTCTGCCAACACCGTCGGTTCAAAGAAGAACCCATTGCCTTCCACAGCCTTGCCGCCCGTGACCAAACGGATATGCGGCTGTGCCACGGCACGTTCGACAAACCCGGCCACCCGGTCACGGTGTTGCGCAGTGATCAACGGCCCCAGCTCGGTCGACGGATCATCCTGCAATCCGTATTTAATGCTGCTGACCGCCTCGCCAAGTTTCTCGACGAATTTTTCGTAGATGCCTGCCTGTGCATAGATGCGGCAAGCTGCGGTGCAATCCTGCCCAGCGTTGTAGAAACCGAAGGTGCGAATGCCTTCCACCGCAGCGTCGATATCGGCGTCGTCGAAGATGATCACCGGGGCCTTGCCGCCCAGTTCCATGTGCATGCGTTTGACGCTGTCGGCGGTGCTGGAAATGATGTTCGAGCCGGTGGCAATCGAACCGGTCAACGAGACCATGCGCACTTTCGGGTGGGTGACCAGTGGACTGCCGACTGTAGGACCACGACCAAACACCAAGTTGAGCACGCCGGCCGGGAAAATCTCCGACGCCAGTTCCGCCAGACGCAGCGCGGTCAACGGGGTTTGTTCCGACGGCTTGAGCACCACGGTATTACCCGCCGCGAGGGCCGGGGCGATTTTCCAGGCGACCATCATCAGCGGGTAGTTCCACGGTGCGATGGACGCAATCACGCCGACCGGGTCGCGGCGGATCATTGAAGTGTGGCCGGGCAGGTATTCGCCGCCTGCCGATCCGCTCATGCAACGGCTGGCGCCGGCGAAGAAACGGAACACGTCGGCAATCGCCGGGATCTCGTCGTTCAGCGCAGCGCTATAGGGTTTGCCGCAGTTGTCCGACTCCAGTTTGGCCAGCTCTTCGCCGTGGGCTTCGATGACGTCGGCGAGTTTGAGCAGCAGCAGCGAGCGTTCTTTGGGCGTAGTTTGTGACCAGCCTTCGAAGGCGCTGTCGGCGGCACGCACGGCGGCATCGACCTGGGCTTCGCTTGCTTCATTGATTTCCACCAGCACCCGGCCGAGGGCCGGGTTGAACACCGGTAGGGCGGGGCCGTCGCCGTCGATCAGTTGGCCGTTGATCAAGAGTTTGGTTTGCATGGCGTTGTCCTCACTAACACTTTTATTTTTCTGTCTGAACCGGATCCCTGTAGGAGCGAGGCTTGCCCGCGAAGAGGCCATCACATTCAACATTGATGTTGGCTGACACACCGCTTTCGCGGGCAAGCCTCGCTCCTACAGGATCCGGTTTCCACATTAGGATCTGAGTTGTCGGTTATTTCCCGCCGCTACCGGCCACGCTTTCGCCGCCACGGGTCAGGTAATAGGCGCCGAGAATCGGCAGCATGGTCACCATCATCACCAGCATCGCGACGACGTTGGTCACCGGCACGTCCCGTGGGCGGCTGAGCTGGTTGAGCAGCCATAGCGGCAGGGTGCGTTCATGGCCGGCGGTGAAGGTGGTGACGATGATTTCGTCGAACGACAACGCAAACGCGAGCATGCCGCCGGCCAGCAGCGCCGAGCCAAGGTTCGGCAGGACGATGTAGCGAAAGGTCTGCCAGCCGTCGGCGCCGAGGTCCATCGACGCTTCAATCAAACTGTGCGAAGTGCGACGCAAGCGGGCGATGACGTTGTTGTAGACGATCACCACACAGAAGGTCGCGTGACCGACGATGATGGTGAACATCCCCGGCTCGATCCCCAATGTCTTGAACGTCGCCAGCAGCGCGATCCCGGTGATGATCCCGGGCAACGCAATCGGCAGGATCAGCATCAACGAGATGCCTTGCTTGCCGAAGAAATCCCGCCGGTACAACGCCGCTGACGCCAAGGTGCCGAGGACCAATGCGATCAACGTCGCGACGGACGCAATCTGCAACGACAGCTTGATCGCTTCCAGCACGTCGGGGCGCGAGAACGCGACGCCGATCCACTTCAGGGTGAAGCCCTTGGGCG
The DNA here is from genome assembly GCF_044759925.1 of Pseudomonas sp. NPDC099000. NCBI lineage: Bacteria > Pseudomonadati > Pseudomonadota > Gammaproteobacteria > Pseudomonadales > Pseudomonadaceae > Pseudomonas > Pseudomonas sp. NPDC099000. Next base: position 87,221 of record NZ_JBIWAF010000019.1, on the reverse strand, counting down.
GAAAGCTGAACGCCGTGTCTTCAGTGTTGAAGGCGTACAGGAAGATGATCAGGATCGGGAAGTGCAAAAAAACCAACCCGCCCCAGGCTGCGATTTTCAGGCCTAAAGAAGCTTTCTCAGAGTGCATCGAAGGCCCCCAGTCGTTTGACGATGGTCAGGTAAATGGCGATCAACACAATCGGCACCAACGTGAAGGCCGCGGCCATCGGCATATTGCCAATCGCGCCTTGCTGGGCGTAAACCATGCTGCCAACGAAGTACCCCGGCGGGCCCACCAGTTGCGGCACGATGAAATCGCCCAGGGTCAGCGAAAAGGTGAAGATCGAACCGGCCGCGATGCCTGGAATCGACAGCGGCAGAATCACCTGCATAAACGTCTGGCGTGGCTTGGCACCCAGGTCCGCAGAAGCTTGCAGCAGCGACGGCGGCAGACGTTCCAGCGAAGCCTGGATCGGCAGGATCATGAACGGCAGCCAGATGTAGACGAATACCATGAACCGCCCCAGGTGCGAGGTCGACAAGGTGCTACCGCCCACCCCCGGAATGCCCAAAACGAACTGCAATACCGGCTCCAGTCCCAGGTGCTGAACGAACCACTGCGCGACGCCGCCCTTGGCCAGCAGCAAGGTCCAGGCATACGCCTTGACGATGTAACTGGCCCACATCGGCATCATCACCGCGATGTAGAAAAACGCCTTGGTCTTGCCGGTGGTGTAACGCGCCATGTAATAGGCAATCGGGAATGCGACGATGGCGCTGGCGATCGAGACGGCGACGGCCATGCTCAGCGTGCGCAGGATGATGTCGAAGTTCGACGGCTGGAACAGCGCGGCAAAGTTCGCCAGGGTCAGGTCGGGGGTGACCGCCATGGTGAAGTCATCGAAGGTGTAGAAGCCTTGCCACAACAGCACCAGTAGCGAGCCGAGATAAATTGCACCGAACCACAGCAGCGGCGGCACCAGCAGCAGCGACAGGTAAAAATTCGGTCGGCGATAGAGCAGGTTGGAAAACCTGCGCAACGGCGAGCCACCGGCCGGGGTTTGAGGGATAGCCACGCTGTTCATCTCACACCCCGCCGACAACGTTGTCGTGCAGCGGGATCATCGCTTCCCGTGCCCAGCGCGCGCTGATGCGTTGCCCGGTCTGGTGCTGGGCGCTGACGTCCAGCCATTGCACGTTGGCCTGGCTGATGTTCAGGGTCTGGCCGTTTTCCAGTTTCAGTTCATAGCGCGTGGCGCTGCCCTGGTACTGAATGTCATGGAGCAACCCGCTGACTTCAATCTCGTGGCTGGCCAGCGGGCCTTCGGCAAAACGCACATGTTCGGGGCGGATGGAAAACGGCTGTGGATTGCCGCTCAATTGCTTCGCCAGATCACCGCGAATCACGTTGGATGTGCCGACGAATTCAGCGACGAATGTGGTGGCCGGTTTCATGTAGAGGTTACGCGGGGTGTCGACCTGCTCGATGCGACCCTTGTTGAATACGGCCACGCGATCGGACATCGACAACGCTTCGGTCTGGTCGTGAGTAACGAAGATGAAGGTGATGCCGAGCTGGCGTTGCAGCTTCTTCAACTCGCTCTGCATCTGTTCGCGCAGCTTCAGATCGAGGGCGCCCAACGGCTCGTCGAGCAGCAGCACGCGAGGGCGATTGACCAGGGCACGAGCCAGGGCCACACGCTGGCGCTGACCACCGGAAAGTTGCACCGGCTTGCGCTCGCCGTAGCCGCCGAGGGCGACCATGTCGAGGGCTTCTTCGGCGCGTTTCTGGCGTTCGGACTTGCCGACGCCTTTCACCTTCAAACCGTAGGCGACGTTGTCGAGTACGTTCATGTGCGGGAACAGCGCGTAATCCTGAAATACCGTGTTGACGTCACGCTCATACGGCGGCAGCCCGGCGGCTTCTTCGCCATGAATTCGGATAGAGCCTGTGCTCGGTTGTTCAAAACCGGCGATCAGGCGCAAACAGGTGGTCTTGCCCGAGCCGGAAGGGCCCAGCATGGAAAAGAACTCGCCGTCCTGGATATCGATGGAAACCCGGTCAACGGCCTTCACTTCGCCGAACTGACGGGAAACGTTGGTGAACTGGACTGCAAGCGTCATGGTGCGGTGCTCCGAAAAGGCGAGGGCCGTCACAGCGGGCCTGCCAGGACATCTGAAAAATCTGAATCAGATTGCTTTTGTGGCAAGGGAGCTCTTGTGGCGAGGGGGCTTGCCCCCGTTGGGTGACGAAGTCACCCCAAAGCCAGCCAGCGCGGTCTAGCAGTTAAACCGCGTGCTCCGTTTCAGGGCTGCTGCGCAGCCCAACGGGGGCAAGCCCCCTTCGCCACAGGGGCCGGTGGCTTAACGGCCGCCCATAATCGCGATGTAGTCCTGGGTCCAGCGGCTGTACGGCACGAATTTGCCGCCCTCAGCCTGCGGGGTTTTCCAGAAGGCGATCTTCTCGAACTGGTCGAAGCCGTTGGTCTTGCAGCCTTCGGCACCGAGCAACTCGCTTTCCTTGCACCCTGCAGGAACCGCCGGCAGCGAACCGAACCATGCTGCCAGGTCACCCTGGACTTTCGGTTGCAGCGACCAGTCCATCCACTTGTAGGCACAGTTCGGGTGCTTGGCTTCGGCGTGCAACATGGTGGTGTCGGCCCAACCCGTTGCACCTTCTTTTGGAATGACCGAGGCAACCGGCTGCTTGTCCGCCACCAGGCCGTTGACCATGTAACCCCAAGTGCTGGACGCCGCCACGCCTTCGTTTTTGACGTCACTCATCTGGACCGTTGCGTCATGCCAGTAGCGGTGGATCAAGGGCTGTTGCTTGCGAAGCAGGTCCAGCGCCGCTTTGTACTGCACTTCGGTGAGCTGGTACGGGTCTTTGATGCCCAGTTCCGGCTGTTTCGATTTGAGATAAAGCGCCGCATCGGCGATATAGATCGGGCCATCGTAGGCCTGGACCCGACCCTTGTTGGACTTGCCGTCCGGCAATGTTTGCTCTTCGAACACCACACTCCAGCTGTCCGGCGCTGTTTTGAAGATATTGGTGTTGTACATCAACACGTTCGGGCCCCATTGATACGGGGTGCCGTAGGTCTGCTGGTTGACCACATACCAGGGCGCATCTTTGAGGCGTGGGTCGAGGCTTTTCCAGTTCGCAATCAACGCGGTGTTGATCGGCTGCACACGCTTGCCGGCGATCAACCGCAACGAGGCATCGCCTGACGCCGTCACCAGGTCATAACCGCCCTTGGTCATCAGGCTGACCATTTCATCGGAAGTCGCCGCAGTCTTCACATTGACCTTGCAGCCGGTCTCCTTCTCGAAACCGGTCACCCAGTCGTAGGCCTTGTCGCTTTCGCCACGTTCGATGTAGCCGGGCCACGCCACGATATCCAGCTGACCTTCGCCGGCACCGACGGCTTTCAGCGGTTCGGCGGCCTGGAGACCGGCGCTGGCCAGCAGCGCCGTGGTGATTGCACTGAGCAGTGCGGTCTTGTGCACGAACATGGGAATTCCCTCTTCTTTAATTATGGTCGGGGCAGTTGTGAACGTGGTGAAACGTGCCGTGAGCGGCTTGTTATTAGCGTAGTCAGAGATGCTGTCCGTGGCGCGCCATGATGTGCCGCACCACGCTGTAGTCCTGAAGCGAATCGCTGGATAAGTCTTTGCCATAGCCGGAGCGTTTAAGGCCGCCGTGGGGCATTTCGCTGACCAGCATGAAATGGCTGTTGATCCAGGTGCAGCCGTACTGCAACCGCGCGGCAACTTGCATGGCTTTGTCCAGGTTCTGGGTCCAGACCGACGAAGCGAGGCCGTATTCCGAATCGTTGGCCCAGTCCACCGCTTGTTCGAGTTGATCGAAACGGGTCACGGTGACCACCGGCCCGAACACTTCGCGCTGGACGATTTCATCGTTCTGCTTGCAACCGGCCAGCAGCGTTGGCTGGTAATAGAAGCCGGCACCGGAATGCACCGCCGCGCCGGTCACGCGCTCAATGTGCGGCTGTCCGAGGGCGCGCTCGACGAAACTGGCTACGCGGTCGCGCTGGCGGGTGCTGATCAGCGGGCCGATCTCGTTGTCGGCGTCGCGTTTACCGGCAAAGCGCAGGCTGCTGACCGCCGCGCCGAGTTCCGCCACCAAGCGGTCGTGAATCCCGGCCTGTGCATAAATCCGGCAAGCCGCGGTGCAGTCCTGGCCCGCGTTGTAATAACCGTAAGTGCGCACGCCTTCGACTACGGCCTGGATGTCGGCATCGTTGCAGACGATCACCGGCGCTTTGCCGCCGAGCTCAAGATGCGTGCGTTTCAGGGTTTTTGCCGCGGCCTGGAGGATTTTCTGCCCGGTGACGATATCGCCGGTCAGCGACACCATGCGCACTTTAGGATGACTGACCAAGTGGCTGCCGACGCCTTCACCGCCGCCGCAGACGATGTTGATCACGCCGCGCGGAAGGATCTCGGCCAACGCAGGCGCCAGGGCCAGAATCGACAGTGGCGTGTGTTCGGACGGTTTGAACACCAGCGTGTTGCCAGCGGCGAGGGCCGGGGCGATTTTCCACGCGGCCATCATGATCGGGTAGTTCCACGGCGCAATCGAGGCGACCACGCCAATCGGATCGCGACGGACCATGCTGGTGTAGCCCGGCAGGTATTCGCCGCTGAGCTGGCCGGTCTGGCAACGCACAGCGCCAGCGAAGAAGCGAAACACATCGACCGTCGCGCTCAAGTCGTCCTGACGGGCCAGGTGCAACGGCTTGCCGCAGTTCAGGGATTCGAGGCGGGCGAGGAGGTCGGCTTGTTTTTCGATGGCGTTGGCGATGTCCAGCAACAGGTTCGAGCGTTGCTGTGGCGTGGTCCGCGACCAGCCGGCGAAGGCACGGTGGGCGGCAAGGATGGCGGCTTCGACTTGCTCGGTGCTGGCTTCGGCGATGTGGGTCAGCACTTCCCCGGTAGCCGGGTTGAGAATCGGTTCGACAAAACCCTGGCCCGCGACCAATTCGCCATCGATCAACAACGCGGTGAACAACGGGGTCTGCGCGCCAGCCATTTTTCGGGTTCTCTTTTCTTGTGTGGCCATGGTGCTCCCAGTGACTGGGCCCCGGCCGTCTTATTGATGTAGCAAGACTAGTGCGCGGGCCCGCGGTCGACAAATTCTAAATACTGAAGGTGGCGTTCGATTAAATAGATGGCTTGCGCCCGCCGTGGGGTTGCTCACGGGCGACGGTCAAAAACGGGTCCACCAGGGCCGGGCGCGCAGTGCCACGACGCCAGGCGAGGCCAACGTCGAGGGTCTGGCTCAGGTCGGCAATCGACCGCGCTTCAATGATGTCGCCCTCCAACGACCAGGGGCGGTAGGTCATGTCGGGCTGGATCGACACACCTAAACCGGCGGCCACGAGGCTTCGCACGGCTTCCGTCGACGCGGTTTTCAAGGTGATGCGCGGTTGCAGGCCGGCCCCGCACCACATGCGCTGGGCGTTGCGATCCATCTCGTCGACGTTCAACTGAATGAGCGGCTCCCGGGCCACGTCGGCGAGGTTGATGCTGTCGTGTTCCAGCAATGGATGCTGGGCCGGCAGCCACAGCCGATGGGGCGAATGGGTCAACACTTCGGTCTGCAAGGCGTGGCGGTCTTCGAGGTTCGAGAGGATCAACACGCCGACATCGATTTCGCCGCTGACCAGCAAATGCTCGATGTACGGGCGCTCATCCTCCATCACGCGGATCTCGACGTTGGGGTAGGCGCGCTGGAAACGGGTGAGCAAATCCGCAAGGTAATAACCGGCCACCAGGCTGGTCACGCCGATGATCAACTGCCCGGCGACCTGGTCGGTGCTTTGTTGCAGGCTGCGTTTGGCGTTGTCCACGGTTGCCAGAATCAGGTGCGCCTGGCGCAGGAATTGATGGCCCTGATGGGTCAGACTCATGCCCTTGGCGTGTCGGTTAAACAGGCCGACGCCAATTTCCTCTTCCAGTTGCTGAATCGCCAGGGTCAAGGTCGATTGGGAAATGAACGCGGTTTGTGCGGCAGCGGAGATCGAGCCGGTCTCGGCCACGGCGATGAAGTGACGAATCTGACGCAAGGTCATCATGGGGAAATACCCGGTGGGCGGTTTTTATAGATTCGCTTGAGTGTATATCTATTTTTCTGAGGTGCTGCGGTCGGCTGAGCGGAGCTGCGCAACATCTAGAAGCACTCTCGCCCCCGGATGCTGGGCACTTTCGATCTAGGCTGATGGCCTTATTGATCCGGTCAACCCCTTTTTTGGAGGCGGCAAATGAACACGCGTGGATTGCTCGATCAGCTACTCAAGTCCGGTCAGGACATGTTGCAGAACAAGACCGGCAGCTCACAAAACAAGACCTCTGGCGGTGGATTGGGCGGATTGCTCGGAGGCGGCAGCGGCGGTTCGGGCGGCCTTGGCAGTTTGCTCTCGGGCGCAGGCGGCGGGGCGTTGGCGGCCGGTGCCATGGGTTTGCTGCTGGGCAGCAAGAAAGGGCGCAGTGTCGGCGGCAAGGTCCTGACTTACGGCGGCCTCGCCGCATTGGGCGTGATTGCCTACAAGGCGTATGGCAACTGGCAGGCTCAGCAGGGCACCGCACCGAAGACTGAACCGCAAACCCTCGATCGCTTGCCAGCAGAACAAGTCGAACTGCACAGCCAAGCGATTCTCAAGGCGCTGGTCGCCGCCGCCAAAGCCGATGGTCATGTCGATGAACGCGAACGTGCACTGATCGAAGGTGAATTCACCAAGCTTGATAACGACCAGGAATTGCAGCAGTGGCTGCACGCCGAACTCAACAAACCACTGGACCCGGCCGACGTCGCCCGCGCCGCCAGTACACCGGAAATGGCCGCCGAAATGTACATCGCCAGTGTGATGCTGGTGGATGAAGAGAGCTTCATGGAGAAGTCCTACCTCGATGAGCTTGCACGTCAGTTGAAGCTTGAGCCGGGGTTGAAGGCTGAGCTGGAAAAACAAGTACGCCAAGCTTCGGTGTAACCGACGAACGTTCCACTAAACGACCGAAACGTCCCAATTTAAAGCCCGCCTCTCTTGAGAATGAGAGGCGGGTTTTTTCGTTTTGCAGGGCGTTGAAACGAACGCTACATCAGCGACCGTTTGTCTGGAAACCGCACATACCTGTTATTTCTGACAGTAGCCACATATTCCGTTCCGGCGTTTGATACACGAACTATGCCGCTCCACGCGGCCTGTCGACAAGGAGCGTGTGTGATGAACGATCTTTCAGGCAATTCCGAAACCCTGGCCCTTTCTCCGCCGAGCATTTTTGGTTCGGTATCAGACGTAAAAACGGACGACCCCAATGTTGAAGCTCCTCTTGTAGGTGCGCCACTAAGGCTTACAGAGAAGGGGTATCTGGAAGTAGTCGTGTCTCCGCCCTTTCCTGCCGCGGACAAGCTGACATTGCAGCTAAATGGAAAGCCCATTGATGCTCCCTCGGAGGTCGATGCACAGGAACGTACCCGTTTCAGAGTGTCCAGAGCTCTGCTTCGCGAGGGTGCGCAATCTTTCCATTATCTGGCTGAGCGTGGCAGCGGCAACACTTCAGAACCGTCCCCCAAACTGTGGGTGCTGTACAGCCTGAATCGCCCGGGTGGCCGTGACCCCTTTGGTGGCAATGACGTTCAGGACAACCTGAAAATCGACCTGCCTGAGGCGATTAAAAAATTGGGTGTGGGACCGGAAGAGGCCGCACAAGGCGTCCCGCTGACTGTCTCTTACCCGTTTGCAAAACTCCACGACGTCGTTGAAGTGAACTGTAACGGTTACACGTTCACCTACCCCGTGACCCAGAATGATCTCGGCGGTTCGTTTGACATTCAGATTCCTGAAGAAGCCTTCATCGGGGGCGGTAGCAGTGAGGCGTTCCAGATTTCCTATAGAGTCTGGGACCAGTTGGAAAACTACACGCAAGACGGGCTTCCATCGATTGCGCTCTCGATAGTCGTCGACCTCAAACCCAAAGAGATGGATCGTCCGGACCTTATCGAGGATTTGGCCGGGGACGAAGATGACGCCGACACCATTGATCGATCCATTCTGAAAGACTTCCTGCTTGCCAGAGTGCACGTCCGCACACCGCTCTGGACGGAGGGCGACTCCGTTCGGTTGACCTATACCTGCGTACCCGCCGCGGGCGCACCGGTGACCCGAACCCTGGCCGATGTCCCGGTTAATCGGGTTCCCGACTTTCTTGAGCTGAAAATGCCGGCCGCTGAAATCACAGCGGCAGCCTGGGTGATCGTCAGCTATAGCCAGGTCAGGAACGGCCAGGTTGTGGCCGGCTCCTACCCCACCAAATCGGAGGTCGTGGGCGACGGTTCCAGTGAGTTGCCCGCACCCTTGGTGCCTGGGCTGGTGGGCAACAGTATCGCGCCAACCAAATACCCGGAGGGTTTTACGGTGCGAGTCGATTGGGCGACCGGCTGGAAAGTGGGTGATAAAGCCAAACTGGTGGTGACGGGGGGCGCGTCGGGCGTCGGGACGCCGGTGTTCGGATTCGTTGTGTTCAATACCAACTTCCGCGCCAATTTCAAGCTGAGCCGGGATTTCATCATGGCTAACGCAAACCGGGAGGTGGTGTTTAAGTGGGTACTGTTACGCGACGGCAAAGAAACCGAATCCCAACCTCTGACCCTGACCGTAGAGAGAGTCAACGCGTCGGACCCGAACTTTCCGTCGGCGGAAATTTCCCAGGCCAATGGCACGGAAGTGGTGGATCTGCGGTTGTTCAAAGGTGATGCACAGGTCGTTTGTGCGCCATGGCCGTTTATCAGTATGGGGCAACATTACTGGTTACACGTCCTGGGAACCGGGCTCGATGACAATGCCAAGGTTGTTGAGATTGCAAATGGCGAAAGCTTGACGGAGGAACAGGTCAACAAAGGGCTTGATCATGTGTTGTCACGTAAAGAGTTAGAGCTGTTCAAGCCTGGTAACCAGTTAACCGTCCGGTTACGCGTAGACCTTTATCCCAATGAAAATGCCGACACGATTGTGACCTTTTTGTTGAAGCGCTACATCTTGGTCGTGGCGGGGATGGATGACTCGTTAGAGTTCCTGAATGCACCCTATATTGTTGCGCCGACCGGGCGCCTAACGGATATCGAATTAAAAGCTGTTGATGCGAACGGCGACTTCATTAAGCAGAAGTCGATCTACGTGACGATTCCCGATAATTTTAAATACGCAGAGGGTAGTAGTGGTCGGCGTGAATTCAAAACCGGCTTTTTCGGCGAGGTTATTATCAAGGGGGTCACAGCACCTGATGCGCCTGGAACGAGTTATACCGTCAAGACAGAGCTTGATGGTAAGGCTTTCATTGCCAAACTGGATGTCACGGCGCGAGGGTGGGTCGGGGAGCTGGACATTGGTTTTATTTCGAATCCTATTACTGTTAGCCCGGATGGTACTAAAATCTGTGCGATTAGTCCGCACCATATAGATGGTAAGTTAGTTGTCATTGATACCCTGTCGCTAAAGGTATTGTCTGAGGAAAAAGTTAATGGGTATTACATTGCCGTTGGTCCTGATAGTAATCGTGTCTTTGTAAGTAGTTATCATAGTAATAGTTATATAGTTATTAACTTGGCAGCAGGAGGGAAGGTCTTGGTTTCGGCAGTTCATGATTCTGGGAATTGTATCTGGAGTCGGGAAGGGGTTTATGCTTATGTGTTGGCTAGTTACGGCAGGCTTGTCAAGGTCGATACAATATTGGGGCGTACGACATCTATTGTAACGGGAAATAGACATTTTGACGCTTCAATGATTATTAGTCCTGACGGTCAAAATATTTTCTTTTGCGGAAGTGATGCATTTGGTCATATATACAAAGTATCTACTGCCAGTCTTGCGTTCATAAGAACGACTACTGCTTCCACCCGGGGGGCAGGAATTGCAATCAGTCCGGATAGTAAGCGTCTGTATGTCAGTTTTTATTCCGACCAAAAGATAAGGGTGTTCGATTCCGCAAACTTGCTGGAAACTCGTTCCGTGGATGCTTTTAAACCTGGCGTAAATACGCTGAGCCCCGATGGTCGATTGCTCTACATTGCCAGTGAGGACGCGAAAGTGAGGGCTTTCGATACGGTGAGTTTTCAGGTGGTCAAGACTTTTGATGTTGCAGGTGACCCGAAGAGCCTTGCCCTCAGCCCTGATGGTTCGCGCCTCTATGTAGCCTATAAAACCAAAACGATTATCACGGTTATTCAAGTCGGATAGCCTCAGTGAAAGGGTGACGAATCTATTTACTCTTCAATAAACCCCATCAACGCTTTTCTACATCGCTGATGAGGTTTGTTGTTTGGTTTCAGATTTGGCTAAAGCAGGCTACTCATGCCGTCAGCCCCGACGATCCGATGCCGACATTTTCAGCCACGCTACCTACCCCAATGACCCTTTCGCGCTCCGTTTCTTCCAAATCACCACTGGCACCTCCCCCCGAAATAGTGCAAAGGCCCACCTCAGGGCCAATCCCGGCTGTTTTTTGCCGGGGATGAGAAGTGGTGCGCAACCCTTTCTAGATGCAACCCCGCCCTCGGCTATACTCCGCAGCATTTGAATCCCCCCCCGAGGACTGACTGTGAAGAACTGGACGTTGCGCCAACGCATCTTGGCGAGCTTTGCGGTGATTATCGCCATTATGTTGCTGATGGTCGTCGTGTCGTATTCCCGTTTACTGTCGATTGAGTCCAGTGAGAACGTTGTGCGCTCGGACAGCATCCCCGGGATTTACTACAGTTCCCATCTTCGCGGTGCCTGGGTCGATGATTACGTGCTGACCCAGCAACTGATCGGAATGAGCGGCGGTCGAGCCATGACCCAGGCTGACAAGGATATGTACCAGGCTATTGAGGAAAGGCTGCAACGCTCGATGGACAGCTATCAGAAGTCCATCTTCGAGAAAAATGATCAGGCCAAATTCGACGAGTTTCAAAAGCAGCATGATCAATATGACAAGCTGCTCGAAGAAGTACTCGATTTCTACCAGCGTAAGGACATCGAACAGGCCCAACGCCTATTTGCCGAACAACTGACCCCAGCATGGATTGCTGGGCGCAAACAATTGGACGAACTCGTTGATTTCAACAGAGAGGCGGCTGAGGCGGCCACTGACTCGATTATTTCATCGGTAGCGGTGGCAAAGCTAATCATGGGCATTTCGTTGCTGGTCGCGGTCATTATTGCCGGGCTCTGTGGTCTTTTGTTGATGCGCGCGATCATGGCGCCGTTGAAGCGGATCGTCGAAATTCTCGAAATCATGCGCACAGGCGACCTGAGCAGTCGTTTGAACCTCACTCGCAAGGACGAGTTTGGCGCGGTGGAAACCGGCTTCAACGACATGATGGTCGAGCTCACCTCTCTGGTGTCTCAGGCCCAACGCTCCTCGGTGCAGGTCACCACATCGGTGACCGAGATCGCCGCCACCTCCAAGCAACAGCAAGCGACCGCCACTGAAACCGCCGCCACCACCACCGAAATCGGCGCAACGTCCCGTGAGATTGCGGCCACTTCGCGAGATCTGGTGCGCACCATGACCGAAGTGTCCACCGCCGCCGATCAGGCCTCGGTGCTTGCCGGTTCCGGGCAGCAAGGGCTGGCGCGGATGGAAGAGACCATGCAATCGGTGATGGGCGCGGCCGATCTGGTCAACGCCAAACTGGCGATCCTTAATGAGAAGGCCGGCAACATCAACCAGGTGGTCGTGACCATCGTCAAGGTCGCCGACCAGACCAACCTGCTGTCGCTCAACGCGGCGATTGAGGCTGAAAAGGCCGGCGAATACGGCCGCGGGTTTGCCGTGGTCGCCACCGAAGTGCGGCGTCTGGCGGACCAGACTGCCGTCGCCACGTACGACATCGAGCAGATGGTGCGCGAGATCCAGTCGGCGGTGTCGGCCGGGGTGATGGGCATGGACAAATTCTCTGAAGAAGTGCGCCGCGGCATGTCCGAGGTGCAGCAGGTCGGCGAGCAGTTGTCGCAGATCATCCATCAGGTTCAGGCGCTGGCGCCGCGGGTGTTGATGGTCAACGAAGGCATGCAGGCGCAGGCCACCGGCGCCGAACAGATCAACCACGCGCTGGTGCAGTTGGGTGATGCCAGCAGTCAGACCGTCGAGTCCTTGCGCCAGGCCAGTTTCGCCATTGACGAGCTGAGCCAGGTGGCCGTAGGGCTGCGGGGCGGCGTCTCGCGATTCAAAGTCTGATGAGCGAACTTGTGGTCAAAAGCGGCACAATGATGCCGGCCAGACACGCGTTGTTTCTGCTGTTTCGCATCGGCAACGAGCGATATGCCTTGCAGGCGCGCGAAGTGGTCGAAGTACTGCCGCGTCTGCCATTGAAGCCGATTGCCAAGGCGCCGGATTGGGTCGCCGGGGTGTTCGCCTATCGTGGAGCGGTGGTGCCGGTGATCGACCTCAGCGCGCTGACGTTCGGCCAGCCGGCGCAAGCCCGCACCAGCACGCGGCTGGTGCTGGTGCACTATTGGCCGGATGAGCAGACGCCTTCAAAGTTGCTCGGGCTGATTCTGGAGCAGGCCACCGACACCTTGCGCTGCAACCCGGCGGATTTTAAACCCTATGGCCTGGACAATCGCCAGGCACCCTACCTGGGGCCGGTCCGTGAAGATGCCCAGGGTTTGCTGCAGTGGGTGCGGGTGGCCGATCTGCTCGATGATCAGGTGCGCGCGCTGCTGTTTCCTTCGCCACCGCTGGACCTGGCTCTGCTTGAGGACCGGCCATGAGCAGCGATCAGCGGTTTTTCGATTTCCTCAAGGAACGCATCGGCCTCGACGTGACGTCGGTGGGTCCGGCGATCATCGAGCGCGCGGTGCGCCAGCGCAGCACGGCCTCCAGGGCGCTGACGGCCGATGAGTATTGGCACACGCTGCAAGGTTCGCGGGACGAACAGCAGGCGTTGATCGAAGCGGTGATCGTTCCCGAGACGTGGTTTTTCCGCTACCCGGAATCCTTCGCGACCCTGGCGAAACTGGCGACCCAGCGCCTGGCCGACATCAGTAACATGCGCGCGCTGCGAATTCTCAGCCTGCCGTGCTCCACGGGCGAGGAGCCGTACTCCATCGCCATGGCTTTGCTCGATGCCGGGCTCAAGCCGCATCAGTTCAAAGTCGAAGGCATGGACGTCAGCCCGTTGTCGGTGGCAAAAGCCAAGCGCGCGCTGTACGGCAAGAATTCGTTCCGTGGCCAGGACATCGAGTTTCGCGAGCGGCATTTCCGTGCCGAAGAAGACGGCTATCGCCTCAGCGAGCGGGTGCTGGAACAGGTGCGATTGCAGGTCGGTAATCTGCTCGATCCGGCGTTGCTGGACAGCGAGCCGCCTTACGATTTTGTGTTCTGCCGCAACCTGCTGATCTATTTCGATCTACCCACCCAGCAGCAAGTCTTCGAAGTGCTCAAACGGCTGACGCATGTCGACGGTGTGCTGTTTATCGGCCCGGCCGAAGGCAGTTTGCTCGGTCGATTCGGCATGCGCTCGATCGGCATTGCGCAGTCTTTTGCGTTCAGCCGACAAAGCGCGCCTGAATCTCCGCCAGCCTTCGTACCGACACCGCTGCCGGTGCGCCAACCGGTGCGCAGCGTGGCACCACCGCCCGTGCGCAATCGTCCGTTCACCGCCGTCGCGTCGCTGGCCAACACCCCGAAAACAGCCAATCCGGACGCCGCCGCGCTGCTGGCGAACATCGCCGCGCTGGCCAACGAAGGCAAAAGCGCCGAAGCCCGCGCCGCCTGCGAAGGTTATTTGCGCAGCCACGAACCGGTGGCCCAAGTGTTTTACTGGCTGGGACTGCTAAGTGATGTCGCCGGCCGAGTCCTCGAAGCCCAGGGTTTTTATCGCAAGGCGTTGTACCTCGAACCGCAACACCCCGACGCGTTGATGCACCTGGCAGCCTTGCTGCAATCCCAGGGCGACACGGCGGGTGCGAAAAGATTGCAGGACCGCGCCGCTCGCAGCGAGCGCGCCGCCGACAGTGAGCGTAAACGATGAACGCCTTCGACACCTTGAGCCTCACACATGAAGATGCCCAGGCCATCGACGACTGCTGGAACCGCATCGGGATCCACGGCGACAAGTCCTGCCCGCTGCTGATCGAGCACATTCACTGCCGTAATTGTGCGGTGTATTCCGCCGCTGCCACGCGCTTGCTCGACCGCTACGCCTTGCAACAGGACGATCGCGAGCAGGTCTCGGTGGCGGTCGAAATCGACGTGAAAACCCGCTCGCTGCTGATGTTTCGTCTCGGCGAAGAATGGCTGGGCCTGGCCACTCGCAGCCTGGTCGAAGTGGCGCCGCTGCAGGCGATTCACTCGTTGCCGCACCAGCGCTCCCGGGCCTTGCTTGGCGTGGCAAATGTGCGCGGTGCTTTGGTGGCGTGCCTGTCGCTGGTGGAACTGCTCGGTCTCGATGGCACCGGCAGCGTGGCGTCTGGGGCGCGAGTGATGCCGAGGATGCTGATCATTGCCGCCCACGGCGGGCCAGTGGTGGTGCCGGTGGATGAAGTGGACGGGATTCATGCGATCGACGAGCGTATCCTCGATGCCGCATCGCAGTCTGGCACCCAGGCCAGTGCCAGATACACCCGGGGCGTGTTGCAATTCAAGGGGCGCAGCCTGCGTTGGCTGGATGAAGAACAGCTATTGTCCGCCGTGACCCGGAGCCTCACATGACCCCCGAGCAAATGCGCGACGCCTCGTTGCTGGAGTTGTTCAGCCTCGAAGCTGAAGCCCAGACCCAGGTGTTGAGTGCAGGTCTTCTGGCGCTTGAGCGTGATCCAACCCAGGCCGATCACCTTGAATCGTGCATGCGCGCCGCTCACTCGCTCAAAGGTGCGGCGCGGATTGTCGGGGTCGATGCCGGCGTGAGCGTCGCCCATGTGATGGAAGATTGCCTGGTCAGCGCGCAGGAAGGGCGCCTGTACCTGCGGCCCGAGCACATTGACGCATTGCTGCAAGGCACCGATTTACTGATGCGCATAGCGACGCCCAATAACAATCCAGGCCCCGAGGACATTGAGGCTTATGTGGCGTTGATGGCGCGGTTGCTGGATCCGCTGGCACTTGCCGCGCCGATCAGCACACCCATCGCGCCGTTCATGGCCGAGTCTTCCCCGCAGGAGCCAGAGATAGAGCTGCCTGTTCCGGTTGTCGAGCCGATGCCGGCAATGCCCGTCGAACCTGCGCGCCAGACCAAACGCACCACCGAAAACGGCGAACGCGTACTGCGCGTCACGGCCGAGCGCTTGAACAGCCTGCTCGACCTGTCGAGCAAATCCCTGGTGGAAACCCAGCGACTCAAGCCGCACCTGGCCACGATGCAACGCCTCAAGCGCATGCAGAACAATGGCCTGCGAGCACTGGAAAACCTCAACGTTCACCTCAAGGAACATGCCTTGAGCCTCGAAGCCCAGGAAGCCCTGGGTGATGCCCGTCGGCTGCTGGCCGAGTCCCAGCAATTGCTGGTGGAAAAAAACGCTGAACTGGATGAGTTTGCCTGGCAGGCCAGTCAACGGGCCCAGGTTTTGTACGACACCGCGCTGGCCTGTCGCATGCGGCCGTTTGCCGACGTGTTGAGCGGGCAAGTGCGCATGGTCCGCGACCTCGGTCGCAGCCTCGGTAAACAGGTGCGGCTGGAGATCGAGGGCGAGAAAACCCAGGTCGATCGCGACGTCCTGGAAAAGCTCGAAGCGCCGCTGACGCACTTGTTGCGCAACGCTGTGGATCACGGCATCGAGTCCCCCGAGCAACGCTTGCTCGCCGGCAAGCCTGAAGAAGGGCTGATTCGTCTGCGCGCCTCCCATCAAGCCGGTCTGTTGGTGCTGGAGTTGAGCGACGACGGTCACGGCGTCGATCTGGAAAAGGTCCGCCGCAGCATCATCGCGCGGCAGTTATCCCCCGCTGAAACCGCCGCGCAGCTAAGTGAAGAAGAGCTGCTGACGTTCCTGTTCCTGCCGGGTTTCAGCTTGCGCGATACGGTCACCGAAGTGTCCGGGCGCGGCGTTGGCCTCGACGCGGTTCAGCACATGGTCCGTCAGTTGCGCGGCGCGGTGGTGCTGGAGCAGACGGCAGGCGAGGGCAGCCGCTTTCATCTCGAAGTGCCGCTGACGCTGTCGGTGGTGCGCAGTCTGGTGGTGGAAGTCGGTGACGAGGCATACGCGTTTCCGCTGGCGCACATCGAACGCATGTGCGACCTGGAACCGGCGGACATCGTTCAGGTCGAAGGGCGTCAGCACTTCTGGTACGAAGGCAGGCATGTCGGGCTGGTCGCCGCCAGTCAACTGTTGCAGCGTCCGGCGAGCGCGAGCAGTCCGCAAACCCTGAAAGTCGTGGTGATCCGCGAGCGCGAGGCGATTTACGGCGTGGCGGTCGAGCGCTTTATCGGCGAGCGGACGTTGGTCGTATTGCCGCTGGACGAACGTCTGGGCAAGGTGCAGGACATTTCCGCCGGGGCCTTGCTCGACGACGGGTCGGTGGTGCTGATCGTCGACGTCGAAGACATGCTGCGCTCGGTGGACAAACTGCTCAATACCGGGCGGCTGGAGCGGATTGCCCGTCAGGGCAGCCAGGCCGTAGAAGCGGCCCGCAAACGGATTCTGGTGGTCGACGATTCGTTGACCGTTCGCGAGTTGCAGCGCAAGTTGCTGCTCAATCGCGGCTACGACGTGGCCGTGGCGGTCGATGGTATGGATGGCTGGAACGCCCTGCGTTCGGAGGATTTCGATCTGCTGATCACCGACATTGATATGCCGCGCATGGACGGCATCGAACTGGTGTCTTTACTGCGCCAGGACAATCGCCTGCAATCGCTGCCGGTTATGGTGGTGTCCTATAAAGATCGCGAAGAGGACCGTCGTCGTGGACTGGACGCCGGAGCCGACTATTATCTAGCCAAAGCCAGTTTTCATGACGACGCCCTGCTTGATGCAGTGGTTGAGCTCATCGGAGGAGCGCGGGCATGAAAATAGCGATCGTCAACGACATGCCGATGGCGGTGGAGGCCCTGCGCCGCGCCTTGGCATTCGAACCGGCGCATGAAGTGGTCTGGGTCGCCGCCAATGGCGCCGAGGCGGTGCAACGTTGCGCCGAACTCACCCCGGATCTGATCCTGATGGACCTGATCATGCCGGTGATGGACGGCGTGGAGGCCACCCGTCGGATCATGGCAGAGACCCCGTGCGCCATCGTCATCGTCACGGTCGACCGTCAACAGAACGTGCACCGGGTGTTCGAGGCCATGGGCCACGGCGCGCTGGACGTGGTCGACACGCCGGCCCTCGGTGCCGGCAATGCCCAAGAGGCAGCGGCGCCGTTGTTGCGCAAGATCATAAACATTGGCTGGCTGATTGGTGACAAGGGCAATAGCGAGCGATCGGCCCCCAGCCCGCTGCGCAGTTCGGCCTCGCGCCAGCACCTGGTCGCGATCGGCTCGTCGGCCGGCGGGCCGGCGGCGCTGGAAGTCTTGCTGAAAGGGCTGCCACGGGATTTTTCGGCTGCGATCGTGCTGGTACAGCATGTGGACCAGGTATTTGCCGCCGGCATGGCCGAGTGGCTCAGCAGTGCCAGCGGCCTGAAGGTGCGCCTGGCCCAGGAAGGCAAGCGGCCGCAGCCCGGCACAGTGTTGCTGGCGGGCACCAATCACCATATTCGCTTGCTGAAAAACGGCACGCTGGCCTACACCGCCGAACCGGTCAACGAAATCTATCGGCCCTCGATCGATGTGTTTTTCGAGAGCGTGGCCAGTTACTGGAACGGCGATGCCGTGGGGGTTTTGCTCACCGGCATGGGGCGTGACGGCGCACAGGGGCTTAAACTCATGCGCCAACAGGGCTACCTGACCATCGCTCAGGACCAACAAAGCAGTGCAGTTTACGGAATGCCGAAAGCGGCAGCGGCCATCGACGCCGCCGTGGAAGTTCACCCACTGGACAAGATAGCGCCACGATTGCTGGAGATTTTCCCAAAATGAAGACTTTTCACAGCAATCCTGACCCAAGCAGTATTCAGGTGACCGCACATGACTGACTTACAGCTCGACGACTTCAAAACCAACGAAAACGCCGCCATGGTGTTGTTGGTGGACGATCAGGCGATGATCGGCGAGGCGGTGCGCCGCGGGTTGTCGAACGAAGACAACATCGACTTCCATTTCTGCGCCGACCCGCATCAGGCCATCGCCCAGGCGATCCGCATCAAACCGACGGTGATCCTCCAGGATCTGGTGATGCCCGGTCTTGACGGCTTGAGTCTGGTGCGCGAGTACCGCAACCATCCGGCGACCAAGGACATCCCGATCATTGTCCTGTCGACCAAGGAAGACCCGCTGATCAAGAGCGCGGCGTTTGCGGCCGGGGCCAATGATTACCTGGTCAAGTTGCCGGACAACATCGAACTGGTGGCGCGCATCCGCTATCACTCGCGTTCCTACATGACGTTGCTGCAGCGCGATGCGGCCTACCGTGCGTTGCGGGTCAGCCAGCAGCAATTGCTCGACACCAACCTGGTGCTGCAGCGGTTGATGAACTCCGACGGCTTGACCGGGCTGTCGAATCGCCGGCATTTCGACGAATACCTGGAACTGGAATGGCGCCGTTCCCTGCGTGATCAGAGCCAGTTGTCACTGTTGATGATCGATGTCGACTACTTCAAGTCCTACAACGACAGCTTTGGCCACCTCGAAGGCGATGAAGCCCTGCGTAAAGTCGCGACCGCGATTCGCGACGCCAGCGCCCGACCGTCGGATCTGCCAGCCCGTTACGGAGGGGAAGAATTTGTCCTGGTGCTGCCCAATACCACGCCGGGCGGCGCGCGACTGGTGGCGGAAAAACTGCGCCTGACCGTGCAGGGGCTGAAGATTCCGCACATTTTCCCCAGCGAAGGCTCAAGCCTGACCATCAGCATCGGCCTGTCGACCATGATCCCGCAGCCGGGCAGCGATTGTCGGCAATTGATCTCGGCGGCGGACAAGGGGCTGTACCTGGCGAAGAACAATGGGCGTAATCAGGTGGGAATTGCATAACGTCATTCGGCGCCCTGTAGCAGCTGCCGAGCAGCGCGAGGCTGCGTTCGGCGGCGAAGCCGTCGTAAATTCAGGCTGCGCAGTCTTTCAGTTAAACCGCATGCACAGAATTGACGAGGACTGCGTCCTCGAACGCAGCCTCGCAGGCTCGGCAGCTGCTACAAGTGTCAGCTTCTCATAGCTTCAGCCCAAAACCATTCGCCCTAAAGCCGCCAGGCGGACTGCCGTTTCAGGCCGTTTGCCGTTATACTCGCCGGCTTTCAAAAGTTCGCCAACGAGTGCTGCCCGCCATGGAAATCAACCCGATCCTTAACAGTATCAAGGACCTGTCCGAGCGCTCCGAAACTATTCGGGGGTATCTTTGACTACGATCAAAAGCATGAGCGTCTGACTGAAGTCAATCGCGAGCTTGAAGATCCGTCTGTCTGGAACAACCCGTCGTACGCTCAGGAACTGGGCCGCGAGCGGTCGCTGCTGGCTCAGATCGTCGAAACACTCGACGAAATGCACAGCGGTCTGGCCGATGCCAAAGATTTGCTGCTGATGTCCGCCGAAGAAGAAGACCAGGCCGCCGTCGATGACGTCGCTGCCGAAGTCGAGCGCCTGCGCGAGTCGCTGGAAAAACTCGAATTCCGTCGCATGTTCAGCGGTGAGATGGACGCCAACAACGCCTACCTGGACATCCAGGCCGGCTCCGGCGGTACCGAGGCCCAGGACTGGGCCAACATCCTGCTGCGCATGTACCTGCGCTGGGCAGACAAACGCGGTTTCGACGCAACCATCATGGAGCTGTCGGCCGGTGAAGTCGCCGGGATCAAGGGCGCCACGGTCCACATCAAGGGCGAATACGCCTTTGGCTGGCTGCGCACCGAGATCGGCGTGCACCGTCTGGTGCGCAAGAGCCCGTTCGACTCCGGCAACCGTCGTCATACCTCGTTCTCGGCCGTGTTCGTGTCGCCGGAAATCGATGACAACATCGAAATCGACATCAACCCGTCGGACCTGCGCATCGATACCTACCGCTCCTCGGGTGCCGGTGGTCAGCACGTAAACACCACCGACTCGGCCGTCCGTATTACGCACGTACCGACCAACACCGTGGTCAGCTGCCAGAACGAACGCTCCCAGCACGCCAACAAAGACACCGCGATGAAAATGTTGCGGGCGCGCTTGTACGAGCAGGAAGTGCAGAAACGCAATGCCGCCTCCCAGGCCCTGGAAGACACCAAGTCGGACATCGGCTGGGGTCACCAGATTCGCTCTTACGTGCTCGATGCGTCGCGAATCAAGGATTTGCGCACTAACATCGAACGCAGTGACTGCGACAAGGTACTCGACGGCGACATCGACGAATACCTGATGGCGAGCCTGAAACAAGGGCTGTAAAGGCACGCGCTACAGGATCTGCGGACACTCCGCGGTCCTGTAGGAGCGAGGCTTGCCCGCGAACCCTGCCGTCAGGCAGGGGCAACGAACCTGTGATGGAATTTCTAAAGACATGAGCGACCTACAACTCGACCCGCAAGCCCTGCAACAGGAAGAAAACTCCCTGATCGCCCTGCGCAAGGAAAAGCTTGCTGCCGAGCGCGCCAAGGGCAATGCCTTCCCCAACGACTTCCGCCGCGACAACTACTGCGAAGACTTGCAGAAACAGTACGCGGACAAGACCAAGGAAGAGCTGGCAGAGGCTGCGATCCCGGTCAAGGTTGCCGGTCGCATCATGCTCAACCGTGGCTCGTTCATGGTGATCCAGGACATGACCGGGCGCATTCAGGTCTACGTCAACCGTAAGACCCTGTCCGAAGAAACCCTGGCCGCGGTGAAAACCTGGGACATGGGCGACATCATTGCAGCCGTTGGCACCCTGGCCCGTTCCGGCAAGGGCGACCTGTACGTTGAAATGACTGAAGTGCGCCTGCTGACCAAGTCGCTGCGCCCGCTGCCGGACAAGCATCACGGCCTGACCGACACCGAACAGCGCTACCGTCAGCGCTACGTTGACCTGATCGTCAACGAAGAGGTGCGCCAGACCTTCCGCGTGCGTTCGCAAGTGATTGCGCACATCCGCAGCTTCCTGATGAAGCGCGACTTCCTCGAAGTCGAAACGCCGATGCTGCAAACCATCCCGGGCGGCGCGGCGGCCAAGCCTTTCGAGACGCACCACAACGCGCTGGACATGGAAATGTTCCTGCGTATCGCGCCTGAGCTGTACTTGAAGCGCCTGGTTGTCGGCGGCTTCGAGAAAGTGTTCGAGATCAACCGCAACTTCCGTAACGAAGGCGTTTCGACTCGTCACAACCCTGAATTCACCATGTTGGAGTTCTACCAGGCTTACGCCGACTACGAAGACAACATGGACCTGACCGAAGAACTGTTCCGCGAACTGGCGCAGCTGGTTCTGGGCAGCACCGACGTGCCGTATGGCGACAAGGTGTTCCACTTCGGCGAACCGTTCGTGCGTCTGTCGGTGTTCGACTCGATCCTCAAGTACAACCCCGAGCTGACCGCTGACGACCTGACTGACATCGACAAGGCTCGCGCCATCGCCAAGAAGGCCGGCGCCAAGGTGCTGGGCTTCGAAGGTCTGGGCAAGTTGCAGGTAATGATTTTCGAAGAACTGGTCGAGCACAAGCTGGAGCAGCCGCACTTCATCACTCAGTATCCGTTCGAAGTGTCGCCGCTGGCCCGTCGTAACGACGAGAACCCAAGCGTCACCGACCGTTTTGAGCTGTTCATCGGCGGCCGCGAAATCGCCAACGCTTACTCCGAGTTGAACGACGCGGAAGACCAGGCAGAGCGTTTCATGGCGCAGGTTGCCGACAAGGACGCGGGCGACGACGAAGCCATGCACTACGACGCCGACTTCGTTCGCGCGCTGGAGTACGGCATGCCGCCAACGGCCGGTGAAGGGATCGGCATCGACCGTCTGGTGATGTTGTTGACCAACTCTCCGTCGATCCGCGATGTGATCCTGTTCCCGCACATGCGGCCGCAAGCGTAAGTGTTTCGATAAAAAAGCCGCCTGAAATGGGCGGCTTTTTATTGCCTGTCTGGTACAAACGTATCAAATGGTTACTTTTGAAGTAAGAGAGGAATACCTGTCGTGAACCGTGCAATTGCTCAAGAAGGTGCAGCGGGCATCGCCACTGCGGTCGCTGAAAGCGTTCAGTACCAGGGTCGCAAGGCCAGCCGACAGGGCAGCGAGCAGCGTCGACAGGACATTCTCGACGCGGCGATGCGCATTGTCGTGCGCGATGGCGTGCGGGCCGTGCGCCACCGAGCGGTAGCGGCCGAGGCCGGCGTGCCGCTGTCGGCCACCACTTACTACTTCAAGGATATCGATGACCTGCTCACCGATACCTTCGCCCAATACGTAGAGCGCAGCGCCGCGTTCATGGCCAAGTTGTGGATAAACAACGAGGGCCTGCTGCGCGAGATGGTGGTCAGCGGCGACGGCAGCCCCGAGTCGCGCTCGCAGCTGGCGGACGACATTGCGCGGTTGATGGCGGACTACGTTCACCGGCAACTGATCAACCGCCGCGAACACTTGATGGCCGAACAGGCGTTCCGCCAGGAAGCGCTGCTGAACCCGCGCCTGGCGCTGTTGGTACGCTCACATCAGCAAATTCTGCTACAGGGCACGTGCCAGCTTTTCCAGGTATTGGGTTCGCGCGAACCGCAACAGGATGCCAAGGTGTTGACGGCGATTATCGGACGGATGGAATATCAAGGCCTGCTCAACGACGCCGAGCCTGTCGCCGAAGCCGAAATGCTCGGTATCCTGACTCGCTACATGCATCTGGTGTTGGCGTCGGTGTAATCCGGTCCTCTGATCGTTCCCACGCTCCGCGTGGGAATGCCGCCCGGGACGCTCCGCGTCCCTTACGGTGTGACGCAGAGCGTCACTGGATGCGTTCCCACGCAGAGCGTGGGAACGATCATGAGGCGAAGAGTGTTCATAGGGAGTGTTGAATGAAAGCCTGGCGTGTCGTTGTGATCGCCTTGTCGTTCCTGCTGCTCAGTGGCTGTCTGGTGACCTTCAAGGACCCACTGCCCGCCAGCGACCCCGCGCCCAAAGGTTTACTCGGCAAATGGACCAGCACCAACGCCTGGGGCGAGCCGATGAATCTGGAGTTGAGCCGTCTGAGCGACAATCGCTATCAGGCGGTCAGCTACTTCAAGGCGAAACCCAAGGAGCGCGAGGCCTACCCCTTTACGGTGTCGCGTCATGGCAGCCGCTGGTACCTGTCGGCGAAAGTGCCGGCGCAATTCGGCGGGCATTTCATCATTGCCGGGTTTGAAATCACCGATAAGCACGAATTGGTGGTCTACAACCTCGATCTCGAGCAGATCAATCAAGCCCTCGGACAAGAAGCCCTGAGCGGTGAAGGCTTCCAGACCGATGATGGCGACGGCGTCTTGATCAACAACAGCATGGACCAGGTCTTTGCTTACCTCGATGATCCGGCCAATACCGATGTCTTCGTCGAGGCGGTGCGTTATCAGCGCCTGGCCAAAGCTAAAGTTAAATAAAGCCAGCATCTAACGGTTTTACTACAGGAGTTTCGGGTGGACGATTACCAGCAGACGATACGCATTTTGTCCGATCGCATTGTGCTGGCGCAGACGCCGATTCGCGTCCTCGATGCGGTCAAGTGGGACGACAGCATCCGCAAGGGTTTCCTCAAGGCCAAGGGCAAGGAAATGCCGGCCGTGGACCGCGACTATTACCTCAATCGGCCGCTGTCTTTTGACTCCAGCAAAGTGAAACTGGAATTCCAGAACATCGAACGCGACATCACCCGGCAGCTCGGCCAGTTCAACCCGGTCGGCCAGATCATGCGGCGCATGTGCAAGGAATACCGGATGGTGGTGCGCATGCTCGAAGCGCGCGGCACCGAGGACTTCGGGCTGATTTCCCAGGAATTGTACGGCGCCGCGTCCGACGCGTTCCACGCCGGCGACCCGACCCTGTCCGACCTCGGCCTGATGCTCTCCGATTACCTGAACAACATCGATGGCCGGGGTGACCTGAAGGACGAGCCGAAAACCCTCACCGCCAAGAATGCCGTACATCTGCTGCAAACCCGCTTGAGCAAAGTGTTTGGCGAAGCCGAGGAAACCATCCGGGTGTTCGAGTCCGACGGCATCGTGGCCGATGCGGCGGCCGGCGCCGACTACATCAAGATTCGCACCGACGCGATGTTCAACGAACGTGACGTGCGTGCCCTGGAAGTTCATGAAGGGCTGGTGCACGTGGGCACCACGCTCAACGGGCTGAACCAGCCGATCTGCACCTTCCTGTCCAAAGGCCCGCCGTCCTCGACAGTGACCCAGGAAGGCCTGGCGATCCTGATGGAAATCATCACTTTCGCGTCCTACCCGAGCCGCCTGCGCAAACTGACCAACCGCACCCGGGCCATTCACATGGTGGAGGAGGGCGCGGACTTCTTGCAGGTCTTCGAATTTTTCTGCGAGCAAGGCTTCGAAATGCCCGAAAGCTACGGCAACGCCAGTCGTGTTTTCCGTGGTTCGGTGCCGACCGGTCTGCCCTTTACCAAAGACTTGTCCTACCTCAAGGGCTTTATCATGGTTTACAACTACATTCAGTTGGCCGTGCGTAAAGGCAAGCTAGAGCAGATTCCGCTGCTGTTTTGCGGCAAGACCACGCTGGAAGACATGCGCACCTTGCGTCAGTTGGTGGACGAAGGGCTGGTGGTGCCACCGAAGTATTTGCCGGATCAGTTCCGCGACTTGAACGCACTGTCGGCGTGGATGTGCTTCTCCAACTTCCTCAACCACCTGAGCCTGGACCGGATCGAAGCGGATTACTCCAACATTTTGTGATCACCACAAAACCTGTAGGAGCGAGGCTTGCCCGCGAAGTCGATATGTCAGTCAACATAGATGTTGAATGTTAAACCGCCTTCGGGCAAGCCTCGCTCCTACAGGTTCGCGGTGCTTTCCCACTCCATCTCTGCGAGGTTTCAACGGATGAGAATCCTCGGCATCCTTTGCCTTCTCCTGACCTTGAGCGGTTGCAGCTCCCTGCTGTTCTACCCCGAGCCCGGCCAGTTGTTCACCCCGGAAAAAGCCAAACTCGAATACCGCGAGGTGACCCTGACCACCGCCGATGGCCTCAGGCTGAACGCTTGGTGGCTGCCGGCGAAAAAAGGTGTCGAGGTCAAGGGCACGGTGCTGCATCTGCACGGCAACGGCGGCAATCTGCCGATGCATCTGGGCGGCAGTTGGTGGTTGCCGGAGGAAGGTTATCAAGTGCTGCTGATCGATTACCGCGGTTA
The DNA here is from genome assembly GCF_044759925.1 of Pseudomonas sp. NPDC099000. NCBI lineage: Bacteria > Pseudomonadati > Pseudomonadota > Gammaproteobacteria > Pseudomonadales > Pseudomonadaceae > Pseudomonas > Pseudomonas sp. NPDC099000. The sequence goes on along the minus strand of NZ_JBIWAF010000019.1, from coordinate 61,877 downwards.
CGGGTTGTCCGAAGGTGAACCGAGTCTGCCGGCGATCTATCAGGACATCGACGCCGCATTCAAGTGGCTCGACCAGGCGCCGGAGGTCAAAGGCAAACCGCTGATCCTGCTTGGCCAGAGCCTTGGCGGTTCAATGGCCGTGCATTACCTGGTTCAGCACCCCGAACGCCAGAAACAACTCAAGGCTTTCGTCCTCGACGGCGTGCCGGCCAGTTATCGCAGCATCGGCCGGTTCGCCTTGAGCAATTCCTGGCTGACCTGGGCGTTCCAGGTGCCGCTTTCGTGGCTGGTGCCGGACGGCGACAGCGCGATCAATTCCATGGCGCAACTCAACGGCGTACCGAAACTGATCTACCACAGCATCGACGATCCGATCGTGCCCCTTTCCAACGGCATCCGTCTGTATCAAGCTGCGCCGCCGCCGCGCGTACTGCAATTGACCCGCGGTGGTCATGTGCAGACATTTGCCGACCCGGTCTGGCGCAAGGTCATGCTGCGTTATCTCGACGACCCGCAGCATTTCAACGGCCTGCGCCGCCTGGGTGAAATACCCAATTACCCGGCACCCCCGAATTCAGAAGATGAACCCTCAGAGAGTCCGCAATGAGTGAAGAACGTAACGCCATCCCGCTGATCATCACCGGTATCTGCAGCATCCTCGGCACAGTGGGTGCCCTGTGGTACTACGGCTACCTGCACTTCGCCAAACCCGAAGATGCGCTGCTGCTCAGCGACTTCACCATGCTCAAGACCGTGCCGGGAGAGGACTACAAAGTCTCCCTGGAACCCGCGGCGCAAGTGGCCCAGTGCATCGATGGCGTGCTGGTGATGTTCGACACCGAACAAAAAGGCCTGACCGGCGTATTGGTCAACAGCAAGAAAAAAGCGGTGCGCTGCATGGGCGAAGAAACCCCGCAAAAACTGGAGCAATAACCCAGTCCTGGCTGCAACAGAGATCAGATGTAGGAGTGAGCCTGCTCGCGATAGCGGTGTGTCAGGCAACACCGTTTTGAATGTGAGATAGCTTTCGCGAGCAGGCTCGCTCCTACAGGGTTGTGTGATCTACAGATATAAAAAGCCCCGCCTGATCGACTCAGGCGGGGCTTTCGTGTTTCAGCAGGCGAAACTTAGTTCGAGCTGATAGCCGAACGCGGGATCACGGGCTGGTTGTCGTTGGAAATGGTCACTTCCACACGACGGTTCATCGCACGACCCGAGTTGCTGGTGTTCTCCGCAACCGGGTACTCCTTGCCATAACCCTGCGCAACGATGCGCGCTGGATCAACGCCCATCTTCACCAGTGCCATGCGCACGGAACCGGCACGACGCTCGGACAGCGACTGGTTATGCGAAGCCGTACCGGTGCTGTCGGTGTAGCCTTCGACGATCACCTTGCGGTCCGAGTTTTCCTGAAGGAACTGCGCCAGTTTGTTGATGTTCACCAGACCGCTGGATTTCAGGTCAGCACGGTCGGTAGCGAACAGCACGTCACCGAAAGTCACCAGCGTACCGCGATCGGTTTGCTTGGCGTTCAAGCTGTCCTGCAGCTGCTTGATCTGCTGATCGCGAGCATCCAGACGCGCCTGGGCACGTTGCGCCGATGCGTTTTTCAGGTTGGCCTCAGCGGTGCGCAGGGCGATGGTCTGCTTCGCCACTTCAACACGTTGATTGGTCAGATAGGCCAGTTGGTCGACCTCGTTCTGATCTTTCTTGTCCAGATAAGCCTTGTCGGCCTTGTCCAGGTAATCGCTGGCGTCTTTGGTTTCCAGTGCCGCCACTTTGCTGGCTTGCGGGTTGGTTTGCAGGCCGCTGTAGTTGGTGCGGGCCTGTTCCAGGTTCGCGTTAGGCGGGGTGGAGCAGGCAGCCAGTGCAACGCTTGCAGCCAGGAGAGCGGGGATCATCAATTGTTTACGCATAATAATTCGTCCTTTCTATCGATAAGAGACTTCAAGTCTGGTGTCGGGATGCGCGCTTACTGCACGGTGCGCTGGCTTTCCTGACGCAGTTCCTGAACCCCTTTCTGAGAGTCCTTCACAGCCTGTTCGGCTTTCATCGCCTGAGCTTTGCGTTCGGCTACGCGAGCGTCCCACTCAGCCTGCTCGGCCAGCACTTTGGCCTCGGCATACTTTTTGTCATGCATGGCGATTTCGGCTTGTTTGAGCTTGTCCTGCGCGGATTTCATTTCCACGGCGGCGAACTCGGTGCCGCCGGCGCTGACGGCGCCATTCACAGCCGATTGGGTCACGGCGAATTGCTCGGTCGGCGGATTGCCGGCGCAACCGGCCAGTACGAAGCTGCTGCCGATTGCCAGGGCAGCCAGTTTCAGACTGCGCAGGTGGGTGAACGAGGATTTGGCAGTTCGGGTCTTCATGGTCTTCAACTCCATTGGTATAACTCCTGAAAAACTTAAAAATCCATGCTGGGCAAGGAGCCGTAACCGTCAATTTCCGGGGGTGTTTTGAAACGGCCGTCCCAGGCGTGGTTAATGGCTGTGACCCGAGGCGTTTTTCAAAAGTTCAGAGAAGATGGCCTATAGCCCGAAAAAACTTTGACCGGATGGGCAAGGCTCTAAATCGGGAACTTTGGCGATGTGCAGCGGTATACCCGACCTTTTCAAGGCTCGGGAACACGCAATTATCGAAGGGAAATGCAGGTCAATGTAGGAGTGAGCCTGCTCGCGAAGCGGTGTGTCAGCCAACAGAAATGTTGAATGTTCAACCGCAATCGTCGGAACGCCGCCCGGAGCAAGCTCGCTCCCACAGATATGGGGGGGAATCAGTGTTTCTGCTTGTCGTCACCCGATGACAAATCGTGCAAGTGACGACGGGACAACGCGAGGAAACGCGGGGTCGGGCCGACGTCTTCGTACAGTGGATCACCTTCTTCATCGGTGGCCACCACGGTCGATCCTTTCACGTAGGGAAAGCTCTTTTCGAGCTCCTCCAGCGCGGCGCCGATCAGCTCGCCAAGCAGTTCTTCGGGTTGGCGTTTGGGGTACATCTCGGTAATCGCCGCCAGCCGTGCGGCCGCTTCCATGTCCAGATGAATCCTGTAACCGGTGTCGGTCAGGCGACCCTTGGCGTTTTCTTCCCAATGCTGGGCAAGTTCGCGGATTTTCATAAAAACCTCATTTCGCTCCTGCTCGTGGCAGGCGTGTGAGTGTCCGCCAGCGGTCGGCGGCAAGCCGTTGTGCGGCTTACTCTTCAGACTAGCTCGAACCCATAAGGTTTACCGTCCCTTCGTCGTCCGCTTGTAAGAAGCGCTTTAGAGCGGCACTCTCTGTGGTCAGAGCATGGCATTCATAGACACCCGGATTTTCGCTGGAGAACTGCTGATGACCGATATTGATGCACGCTTGCGCGAGGACGTTCACCTGTTGGGTGAGCTGTTGGGCAACACCATTCGTGAACAGTACGGGGACGGCTTTCTCGACAAGATCGAGCAGATCCGCAAGGGTGCCAAGGCCGACCGTCGCGGTTCGATGGATGCCGAGCTGAGCGCCAGCCTCAACCAATTGAGCGAAGAAGAGTTGCTGCCGGTAGCGCGGGCGTTCAACCAGTTTCTCAACCTGGCCAATATCGCCGAGCAATATCAGCTGATTCACCGCCGCGAAGAGTCGCAGCCGGCCCCGTTTGAATCGCGAGTGCTGCCGGAACTGCTCGCGCGCCTGCGCGCCGAAGGCCACAGCGCCGAATCCCTGGCCCGGCAATTGGGGCGGCTGGAGATCGAACTGGTCCTCACCGCGCACCCGACCGAAGTGGCGCGCCGCACGCTGATCCAGAAATACGACGCCATCGCCGCGCAACTGGCCGCCCAGGATCATCGCGATTTGACCACCGCCGAGCGCGAGCAGATCCAGGCGAAGTTGCAGCGCCTGATCGCCGAAGCCTGGCACACCGAAGAAATCCGCCGCACCCGCCCGACGCCGGTCGACGAAGCCAAATGGGGTTTCGCGGTGATCGAGCATTCGCTGTGGCAAGCGATCCCCAACTACATGCGCAAGGCCGATAAAGCCCTGCACGCCGCCACCGGCCTGCATCTGCCGCTGGAAGGCGCGCCAATCCGCTTCGCCTCGTGGATGGGCGGCGACCGCGACGGCAACCCGAACGTAACGGCCGCCGTGACCCGCGAAGTCCTGCTGCTGGCGCGCTGGATGGCCGCTGATTTGTACGTGCGCGATGTCGATCACCTCGCCGCGGAACTGTCGATGCAACAGGCCAGCGATGCGCTCAAAGCCAAGGCCGGAGACAGCGCCGAACCTTATCGTGCGGTGCTTAAACAGTTGCGTGAACGTCTGCGGGCGACGCGTAATTGGGCGCATGCCTCATTGACGGCCCCCACCCCGGCAACCGCCGATGTGCTGCACAACAATCGCGACCTGCTGGATCCGCTGGAGTTGTGTTACCAGTCTCTGCACGAATGCGGCATGGGCGTGATCGCGGAGGGTCCGTTGCTCGATTGCCTGCGTCGGGCGGTGACCTTCGGGCTGTTCCTGGTACGGCTGGATGTGCGCCAGGACTCGTCCCGTCACACGGCGGCGATGACTGAAATTACCGATTACCTCGGCCTCGGTCGTTACGAAGACTGGAGCGAGGAAGAGCGCATCGCCTTCCTGGTGCGTGAACAGAACAACCGTCGGCCGTTGCTGCCGGCGTACTTCAAACCGTCGGCCGACACCGCCGAAGTGTTGGCGACGTGCCGGGAAATTGCCGCCGCCCCGGAGGCCTCTCTCGGCTCTTATGTGATCTCCATGGCCGGCGCCGCTTCCGATGTGCTCGCCGTGCAACTGTTGCTCAAGGAATCCGGTGTGTTGCGGCCGATGCGCGTAGTGCCGCTGTTCGAAACCCTCGCTGACCTCGACAACGCCGGTCCGGTGATTGAAAAGCTGTTGCTGCTGCCGGGCTATCGCTCGCGTCTGCAAGGGCCGCAGGAAGTGATGATCGGCTATTCCGACTCGGCCAAGGACGCTGGCACCACGGCAGCGGCCTGGGCGCAGTATCGGGCGCAGGAGCGTTTGGTCGATATTTGCCGCGAGCAGCAAGTGGAGCTGCTGTTGTTTCACGGTCGCGGCGGCACCGTGGGGCGCGGCGGCGGTCCGGCGCACGCGGCGATTCTGTCGCAGCCGCCGGGTTCGGTGGCGGGGCGTTTCCGCACCACCGAGCAGGGGGAAATGATTCGTTTCAAATTCGGGCTGCCGGACATCGCCGAGCAGAACCTCAATCTGTACCTCGCGGCGGTGCTGGAAGCGACGCTGTTGCCACCGCCGCCACCGGAACCCGCCTGGCGCCATTTGATGGACGAACTGGCCGCCGACGGTGTCAAGGCTTACCGCGCCGTGGTGCGGGAAAATCCGCAATTCGTCGAGTATTTCCGCCAATCCACCCCGGAGCAGGAATTGGGGCGCTTGCCATTGGGCAGCCGCCCGGCCAAGCGCCGCGCCGGCGGGATCGAAAGCCTGCGCGCCATTCCATGGATCTTCGGCTGGACCCAGACGCGCCTGATGTTGCCGGCCTGGCTCGGCTGGGAAGCGGCGCTGAGCAAGGCGCTGGAGCGCGGTGAAGGCGAGCTGTTGGGGCAGATGCGCGAACAGTGGCCGTTCTTCCGCACACGCATCGATATGCTGGAAATGGTCCTGGCCAAAGCGGACGCCGACATCGCCCGATCCTACGATGAGCGCCTGGTCGAGCCGGATTTGCTCGCTTTGGGTGCGCATTTACGCGACCTATTGTCGCAGGCCTGCGCCGTGGTCCTTGGGCTGACCGGTCAGTCTCAGCTACTGGCACATAGCCCAGACACCCTCGAATTCATCCGCTTGCGCAACACCTATCTCGATCCGCTTCATCTATTGCAGGCCGAACTGTTGGCGCGTTCGCGGCAACAAGAAGTGGCGCAGGGCAGCCCGGTAGAACAGGCGCTGCTGGTGTCTGTGGCGGGGATTGCTGCCGGTTTGCGAAATACCGGCTAAGGTTTTCGTCGTGGGGGAAGGCGCCCGGCGCAAGCTTTGGGTGCCGGTGGGCGAGGGGCTGAAAAGGTCTGCCAGGCGACAGTTAATGATGGGGTTGCGACTTGGGGTACCCCGTCGCAAGGTCACTCAAGGCGCGGGTTTCTCCGACTTTCGGCGGCTTGTGTGGTCCGGGCCTGCTGTGTATCTTGATCAGCCTTTGGCCGTTTGGGCGGCCACGACCCTGTTTTTGAGATTGGCCCCACGAGGCGAATCCGTTGTTATCTATATAAAAAATTGAGGAGCACATCGATGCGCGTCATTCTGCTGGGAGCTCCCGGGGCCGGTAAAGGTACTCAGGCTAAGTTCATCACCGAAAAGTTCGGCATCCCGCAAATCTCCACCGGCGACATGCTGCGTGCCGCGGTCAAGGCCGGCACCGAGCTGGGCCTGATCGCCAAGAGCGTCATGGACAGCGGTGGCCTGGTTTCCGATGACCTGATCATCAATCTGGTCAAGGAACGCATCAGCCAGGCCGATTGCGCCAACGGTTTCCTGTTCGACGGTTTCCCGCGCACCATTCCTCAGGCTGAAGCCCTGGTGAAAGCCGGCGTCGAACTGGACCACGTATTGGAAATCGACGTTAAAGACGAAGACATCGTCCAGCGTATCGCTGGCCGTCGTGTTCACGAGGCCAGCGGCCGCGTGTACCACATCGTCTACAACCCGCCGAAAATTGCCGGTAAAGACGACATCACCGGTGAAGAGCTGGTGCAGCGCAAGGACGACACCGAAGAAACCGTGCGTCATCGCCTGTCGGTCTACCACGCGCAGACCGAGCCTCTGGTGAAGTTTTACCAGGAGCTGTCCGTCGCTCAAGGCAAGCCGAAGTACAGCCACGTCGAAGGCATTGGCTCGGTTGAAGCGATCACCGGCAAGGTGCTTGAAGCGCTGAACTGAAAAGACTGAATCGCTTTATCGTCTACGGCCCGCTTGCGGGCCGTAGTTGTTTATACTGGCGCACTTTTTCTGACCTCTCTTACGGAAACATCGATGAGCACCTTGCTGGCCCTGGACACCGCGACTGAAGCTTGCTCCGTTGCCTTGCTGCATGACGGCAAAGTCACGAGCCATTACGAGGTGATCCCGCGCCTGCATGCGCAGAAGCTGTTGCCGATGATCCAGCAGTTGCTCGCCGATGCTGGAACCACCCTGCAAGCGGTCGATGCCATCGCCTTCGGCCGTGGGCCGGGCGCATTCACCGGCGTGCGGATCGCCATTGGCGTGGTGCAAGGCCTGGCGTTTGCGCTGGATCGCCCGGTGTTGCCGGTCTCCAACCTGGCGGTACTGGCGCAGCGGGCGTATCGCGAACACGGCGTGAGCCAGGTCGCGGCCGCCATCGATGCGCGCATGGACGAGGTGTATTGGGGTTGCTACCGCGAAACGGCGGGGGAGATGCGCCTGGTCGGCAATGAAGCGGTGCTGGCGCCGGAAGTGGCCGCATTGCCGGCCGATGCCAGTGGTGTATGGTTCGGCGCTGGCACGGGCTGGGGGTATGCCGAGCGTATTGCCGTCAACCTGACCGGGCAGGACGCGGGCATGCTGCCACACGCTGAAGACCTGCTGACGCTGGCGCGGTTTGCCTGGGAGCGTGGCGAGGCGATTGTTGCGGATGAGGCTCAGCCTGTTTATTTGCGCGACAAGGTAGCGACACCGAAAGCGCGTTGATCCGAGACCGAGTTGAACCCTTCGCGGGCAAGCCTCGCTCCTACAGGTTTGAGCCGATCGCAAAATGCGTGAACGACACAAACCCTGTAGGAGCGAGGCTTGCCCGCGAAAGCGATCTAACAGAAGTAGCCAATCGTCACTTTCTAACCCTCGCTTTTAAACCTTTTCGTATTTCTGTGTTCTAGTTATCACTCGGCGGTTTGCGAAGTGGAATAGGTGCCACTAAACTGCCATTACTGATACCGGACATGTACTCATGCGTATAGACGGCGTTTCCTCCCAGTCCTACCCCATCAAGCGCAAGCCTCGCAAAGGCCCTGTGGCGGATGACGACTACGTCGATATCGACGGCGAGCTGGAAATTCCGTCCGAAGAGCAAATGGCCGCCCGTGCCGCCAAAGCCTCCGCGCAACGCCTGAGCAATCTCCCGGCCCGTCAGCAAGACATGATCTACCACCGCGCCATGAGCAAAAGCGTCGCCACGGCACTCGCCAGCTACCTGAGCACCGCCGGTTTTGTCGATTGGGATACGGATGTAATGGGCCTCGACCTGTACATCTGATGCTGCCTTACTACCTCGGCTGCCCATCCTGGAGTGAAAACGCCTGGCGCGATTATCTGTATCCGCCGGACGCCAAACCCGCCGAATTTCTTAATCTATATTCCCAAGTATTCAACGCCGTAGAAGGCAATACGACCTTCTACGCGAGTCCGGCTGCCAGCACGGTGCAACGCTGGGCCGAAACCATGCCCGAACACTTTCGCTTCACCGCCAAGTTTCCCGGTGACATCAGCCACGGCGGTGACCTGCGCGAACAAATGACCGCCGCCGACACCTTCCTGCAACTGCTCAGCCCGCTCGGTGAACGGGTTTCGCCGCTGTGGCTGCAATTGTCGAAAAGCTTCACCCCGCACCGATTGCCCGAACTGGCCGGCTTCATTGATGCGCTTGAGCGACCGCTGGCCGTGGAAGTGCGGCATGACGAATTCTTCGCCAAAGGTGATAGCGAGCGCATGCTCAATCGCCTGCTGCTGGACCGTGGCGTAGAACGCATTTGCCTTGATCCGCGAGCGCTGTTCAGCTGCACGTCGACCGATCCTTCAGTGCTCCATGCCCAATCGAAAAAGCCCAGGGTGCCTCCGCGTCCGGCAGCGTTTACCCAATTTCCGCAGGTGCGCTTCATCGGCCATCCGCAGCTTGAAGCGAACGATCCATTCCTGGAGCCGTGGGTCGAGAAAATCGCCGTGTGGATCGAAGAGGGCCGCACGCCCTACATCTTCCTGCACACCGCCGATAACCTGCTGGCCGCCAGACTGGCGCAACGTTTTCACGCAAAACTGATGGTGCGTTTGCCTGGCTTGCCGCCGTTGCCTGAGCTATACAGAGAGCCCGCCGCCGAGCAACTTGGCCTGCTCTGAGGCGGATTCGATCCCCTTTTCAGGAGCCTGCCAATGGATGCGCAAACCCTTCGAGCCCAGGCGTTCAAAGCACTGCACGAACGCGAGGGCGCTTTTGTCATTCCCAATCCGTGGGACGCCGGCTCGGCGAAGATGCTCGCCAGCCTGGGTTTCGAGGCGCTGGCGACCACCAGTGCCGGTTATGCTTTTTCCAACGCGCGCCCCGATGGTGGGTTGACGCTGGACGATACGCTGGCGAACGTGCGGGCGATTGTCGCGGCAACCGAACTGCCGGTGGCGGTGGACCTGGAAAACGGTTTCGCGGACGACCCGGCTGAATGCGCACAGAGTATTTTGCAGGCCGCGGCGGCCGGTGCGGTCGGGGGTTCGATCGAAGATGCCACCGGCCGTGAAGACGCGCCGATCTACTGTTTCGAGCATGCCGTAGCGCGCGTTGAAGCTGCCGTCGCAGCGGCGCGCAGCCTGCCTTTCCCTTTTACGCTGACCGCCCGCGCCGAGAATTTCCTGCACGGCAATCCTGACCTGGCCGATACTATCCGCCGTTTGCAGGCGTTCGCCGAGGCGGGCGCCGACGTGTTGTACGCACCGGGTCTGCGCAGCGCTGAAGACGTGTTGGCGGTGGTCCGCGCCGTGGCGCCGAAACCGGTCAACGTGTTGATGTCCGGCGGACTCAAATTGACGGTCCAGCAGTTGAGCGAGATGGGCGTCAAACGCATCAGCGTCGGTTCGGCACTGGCCTTGGCAGCCTATGGCGAGTTTTTCCGCGCCGCCGAAGAGATCAAGACGTCGGGCACCTTCGGGTTCACGTCGCGGTCCATGCCATACGCCAAGGCCAATCAATTGTTCAAAGGCTGACGATGCGGTTTCGGTGGTGGCTGTTGTTAATGCTGTTGATGATCGCTGCGGCGGGCGTGAGCGTCTGGCGCGGCTGGATCTCGCTGCCACCCCAGTGGAACCCCTGGGCGCCGCTGGACGTGAAAGCCGAACCGAACTTTCTGACGCGCTACAAACTGATGCGCCTGCGCGATGATCCGCAATTGTGTGATCAAGCCTTGAGCAGCTCCGGATTACGCGTCACGCATCAGGCTGACAGCCCCGGTGCGACGTGTCCGTTGATCAACACCTTGCGGGTGCAGGGCGGCGATGTCGCGCTGAGCAGCAGCTTTCTCGCCAGTTGCCGCCTGGCGGTGTCGTTTGCCCTGTTCGAACACCATGCCCTGCAACCCGCCGCGCAAGCGGTGTATGGGCAGCCCGTCAGTCGTGTCGATCACCTCGGCAGCTTCGCCTGTCGCAACGTCTACGGCCGCGAAAACGGCAGGCGAAGCCAGCACGCCAGCGCCGATGCGCTAGACATCGCCGGTTTCCGCCTGGCGGATGGTCGAGCCATCAGCGTGCTCAAAGATTGGCCCAAGGATAATCAGGACGCACGGTTTCTGCGCCAGGTTCGCGATGGCGCCTGTGGACTGTTCAGTGTGGTGTTGAGCCCGGACTACAACGCCGCCCATCGCAATCACTTTCATGTCGATGTCGGGCCGTGGTGGGTGTGTCGCTGAGGCTTAAGCGGCGATGCGCAGGTTTTGCAGGACGATGGGGCGAGCCCAGCCGGTATCGAAATCGAAGTGTTTTTGTTGCTCGACCAGTTCTTCGGGGGAGAACGGCGGGAACGGTTTGTCCAGCAGGTCGAGTTCGAATTCGGCAATCGGCAAGTGCAGTGGACGCGGTTGTGGCGCCGGGCCGGCTTCAGGCACAGGCTGGCCGGCGGTGAGCACGATCGGACGCACCCAGCCACTTTCGAAGTCTTGTTGTTTCTGCTGGGCGACGATTTCTTCAGCCGGGAACGGCGGGAAAGGCTTGTCGGCCAAGTCCATTTCGAACTCGGCAATCGGCAGGAACAGCGGCTCGGGTGGTTTGACTTCGGTTTCTTTCACATCGCATTCGCGCTGGCTGACGATGTGCGCCAGCAGCTCGCTGCCAACTGTAGGCTCGACCGGGCTGTCGAGATCAACCGGTGGAAACGTCCCACACGCCGGCACCACATCGGTCGACTGTTCGGCCAGGGCCTGGGCAAAAAAATCCTGCCACAGGTGACTGACGCCGCTCAGTGCCTGTGAATTTCGCAGGCCATAATCGCCATGACGCGATATGTAGCCTACGGATGTGGATTGAATGCCTGACATTTTTCTCGGTCGACGCTCAGCTCTGGCAAAATGCTCGTTAGTTTTGTTATCGGCCGTTTTTGCCGATCATTAATTTTTTGAGCGTGTTTTCCCATGATTGAGCAACCTGCGGCCTGCCGCATCCATGTCGAGGCCTCGGCCCCGGCGTTTCAGCCACAAGCCGAGCAGTGGGCCGAACGCCTGGGCTTGCCTTTGCACGTGGATGACGGCGAGTTTGCCTTGCAGGTGGGTGAACAGGGTTTGCAGCTGCAACAACTCGGGCCGGACGCACCAGGGCCGGTGCGGGTGGACTTCGTCGAAGGTGGCGCGGCGCATCGTCGGTTGTTCGGCGGTGGCGCCGGGCAGATGATCGCCAAGGCGGTTGGCATCGCCCAGGGTGTGCGTCCGCGTGTACTGGATGCCACGGCGGGGTTGGGCAAGGATGCGTTCGTGCTGGCGAGCCTGGGCTGCGAGATGAGCTTGATCGAGCGTCAGCCGCTGATAGGGGCGCTGCTTGAGGATGGTCTGGCCCGTGGTGCGGAAGATTTCGACGTGGCACCGATTGTGGCGCGGATGAAGTTGCTCAAGGGCAACTCGATCGAGGTCATGCGCAACTGGGAAGGCGAGCCGCCGCAAGTAATCTATCTCGACCCGATGTTTCCGCACCGTGAGAAAACGGCGTTGGTGAAGAAGGAAATGCGACTGTTCCGGCCGTTGGTCGGCGATGATCCCGATGCGCCGGCACTGCTCGAAGCCGCATTGGCACTGGCCAGCCACCGGGTGGTGGTCAAGCGCCCGCGCAAGGCGCCGTGCATCGAAGGGCCGAAGCCAAGTCATGCGCTGGACGGGAAATCCAGTCGGTATGACATTTATCCGAAGAAAGCGCTCAAGCCCTGACTCAACACTGATCGTTCCCACGCTCTGCGTGGGAATGCAGCCCGGGACGCTCCGCGTTCCTTCAAAGCCGAACGCGGAGCGTCCGTTGAGGCATTCCCACGCAGAGCGTGGGAACGATCAGTACGGTCGATACGCCCGCATAAACAACCCCACGACTTCCTGCACATGGCTCTCGGCCGCATCCCCGGTCAACGGCTCGCCACAGCCATAAAGCAGCCTGAAATTCCCCGCCCCCTTGAGCAGGCAGAAGAAATGCTCGGCCGCATTGCGCGGTTTATCGATGCTCAACGCGCCGCTCTGATCCACCTTGGTCAGCAACCGCTCCATGCCCTGCAGCATGCGCTCAGGCCCGGCCTCGAAGAAGATCAGTGAGAGTTTCGGGTCCTGGCTGCCCAGAGCCATCATCAGCCGATGCAGGTTCACCGATTCATCGCTGTTGATCAGTTGATGAAAGCCACGTGCGATGTTCAGCAGCACCGTTTCTACGGAAATGCCGTCCGGCAACTCGAAAAACAGCGTGGGCAACTGCTCTTCGCACTTGGCCATCACGGCGGCGGAGAACAGCGTCTCCTTGTCGTTGAAATGGCTGTAGACCGTCAGCTTCGACACGCCGGCTTCTGCCGCCACGGCATCCATGCTGGTGCTGGCGTAACCCTTACTCAGAAACAGAATTTTCGCCGCATCAAGGATGGCCTGGCGCTTGGCCAGATCCTTGGGGCGGCCCGGGCCGTTGGGTGCTGAAAGATTGTTCGACATTCTTCGCTTTAATACTGGACTGGTGAGTTTGCTATTAATAACATACTCGCCAGTATAATTATTCCAAGCACCATTAGCGAAAGGTCCTTCACCATGTTCCGCTATGCCTTGCCCCTCGCGTTGCCAGTCAGTCTGGCGTTTTTATTGTCTGCGTGTGGCCACGAAGAGGCGCCGAAAGCCACTGTCCGCCCGGCCATGGTGGTGCAGCCAGAGCCTTCGGCCCAGGCAATGGAAAGCTATCCCGGTGAAGTGCGGGCTCGCTATGAGCCGGACCTGGCGTTTCGCATTGGCGGCAAAGTCAGCCGACGATTGGTTGAAGAGGGGCAGCGGGTCAAGGCCGATCAGCCTCTGGCTGAGCTCGATCCTCAGGACGTACGCCTGCAACTGGAAGCCACCCGTGCCCAGGTTGCCGCCGCCGAAGCCAATCTGAGCCTGGTGCGCGCCGAGCGTGATCGCTATAAGACCCTGATGGACCGTCAGATGGTCAGCCGTTCGCAGTACGACAATGCCGAAAATCTTTACCGATCCGGTGAAGCGCGCCTCAAACAAATCAAAGCCGAATTCAACGTGTCGACCAATCAGGCCAGCTACGCAGTGCTGCGTGCGCCTCAGGATGGCGTGGTGGCCAAACGCGCAGTTGAAGTCGGGCAAGTGGTGGCGGCGGGGCAAACCGTGTTTACCCTCGCCACCGATGGCGAGCGCGAGGTGTCGATCAGCTTGCCGGAACAGAACTTTGGCCGCTTCAAGGTCGGTCAGCCGGTGTCGGTAGAACTCTGGACCCAACCCGACCAGCGTTTCGCCGGGCGCATCCGTGAGCTGTCACCCGCTGCCGATCCCAAGTCGCGCACCTTCGCTGCCCGCATTTCATTCACCGGCGGCAAGGTCCCGGCCGAACTCGGCCAGAGCGCCCGGGTATTCGTCCAGACCGCTGACGTGATACCGCTGTCTGTGCCGCTGTCGGCACTGACGGCGGAAAACGGCGCGACCTACGTCTGGGTCGTCAGTGCCAACAATACCTTGAAGAAAACCCCGGTCCGGGTCGGCGCCTTCGGCGAGAAAACCGTGCCGGTGCTCGAAGGTCTGAATGCCAGCGACTGGGTGGTGGCCGCTGGCGTCCATGTCCTGCTCGAAGGGCAGCAAGTGCGTCCGGTGGATCGCTCCAACCGCGTGGTCAATCTGGCGGACAAGGAGTAATCCCCGATGGGTTTCAATCTTTCCGAATGGGCGCTGCGCAATCGCCAGATCGTACTGTTCCTGATGCTCTTGCTGGCCGTCGTTGGCGCGCTTTCCTACACCAAGCTCGGCCAAAGCGAAGACCCGCCGTTCACCTTCAAAGCCATGGTGATCCGCACCAACTGGCCGGGCGCCACGGCGCAGGAAGTCTCGCGCCAGGTCACCGAACGCATTGAAAAGAAACTGATGGAAACTGGCGAATACGAACGCATCGTGTCGTTCTCGCGCCCCGGCGAATCCCAGGTGACTTTCATTGCCCGTGACTCCCTGCATTCGGTGCAAATCCCGGAGCTGTGGTATCAGGTCCGCAAAAAGGTCAGTGACATTCGGCATACCTTGCCGCCGGGTATCCAGGGGCCGTTTTTCAACGATGAATTCGGCACCACCTTCGGCAATATCTACGCGCTGACCGGCGACGGTTTTGATTACGCGGTGCTCAAGGATTACGCCGACCGCATCCAGATCCAGCTGCAACGAGTGAAGGATGTGGGCAAGGTCGATCTGCTCGGGCTGCAAGACGAGAAGATCTGGATCGAACTCTCCAACGTCAAACTCGCGACACTCGGTTTGCCATTGGCCGCCGTGCAGCAAGCCCTTGAAGAGCAGAACGCGGTGTCCACCGCCGGGTTCTTTGAAACCACCAGCGAGCGATTGCAGCTACGGGTTTCGGGGAATTTTCAGACAGTCGACGAGATCAAGAACTTCCCGATTCGCGTCGGTGATCGCACCTTCCGCATTTCCGATGTGGCGGACGTGCGTCGCGGCTTCAACGATCCACCGGCACCGCGCATGCGCTTCATGGCGGAAAACGCCATCGGTCTGGCCGTGGCGATGAAGGACGGCGGCGATATTCTGGTGTTGGGCAAGGCGCTGGAAGTCGAGTTTGACCGCATCCAGAAAAACCTCCCGGCCGGCATGCAGCTGCGCAAGGTGTCCGATCAGCCTGCGGCGGTGAAAACCGGGGTCGGCGAGTTCGTTCAGGTGTTGGTGGAAGCCCTGGCGATTGTGTTGCTGGTGAGCTTTTTCTCCCTCGGCGTGCGCACCGGCATGGTGGTGGCGCTGGCTATTCCGCTGGTGTTGGCGATGACCTTCGCCTGCATGTATTACCTCGGCATCGGCCTGCACAAGATTTCCCTCGGCGCGTTGGTGCTGGCGTTGGGCTTGTTGGTGGACGACGCGATCATCGCCGTGGAAATGATGGCGATCAAAATGGAGCAGGGCTTCGATCGCATCAAGGCCGCCAGTTATGCCTGGACCAGCACCGCGTTCCCGATGCTCACCGGCACCCTGATTACCGCCGCCGGTTTCCTGCCGATTGCCACCGCGCAGTCGGGTACCGGGGAATACACCCGTTCGATCTTCCAGGTGGTGACCATCGCGTTGCTGGCTTCGTGGATTGCAGCCGTGGTGTTTGTGCCGTATCTGGGGGAAAAACTCCTGCCGGACCTGGCGAAGATTCATGCCGCCAAACATGGCACGGGTCAGCCCGACCCTTATGGCACTCCCTTCTATCAGCGGGTCAGACGCTTGGTGGAGTGGTGCGTGCGCTGGCGTAAAACCGTCATCGTGCTGACCGCGGTGTTGTTCATCGGCTCCATCGTGCTGTTTCGCTTTGTGCCGCAACAATTCTTCCCGGCCTCGGGTCGACTCGAATTGATGATCGATCTGAAACTCGCCGAAGGCGCGTCCCTGAGCAACACCGCCGACGAGGTTAAACGCCTTGAAGCCTTGCTCAAGGACCACGCCGGTATCGACAACTATGTGGCCTACGTCGGCACCGGTTCGCCACGTTTCTACCTGCCGCTGGATCAGCAACTGCCGGCGGCGAGCTTCGCCCAGTTTGTGGTCCTGGCCAAGACTATCGAGGAGCGTGAAATCCTGCGCACCTGGCTGATTGAAACCCTCAACGAACAATTCCCGGCCCTGCGCTCGCGGGTCACACGCCTTGAAAATGGTCCGCCGGTCGGCTATCCGGTGCAGTTCCGGGTGACCGGTGAGCACATCGAGGAAGTCCGCGCATTGGCCCGCAAAGTGGCGGCCAAGGTTCGCGAGAACCCGCACGTGGTGAACGTCCATCTGGACTGGGAAGAACCGAGCAAAGTCGTCTACCTGAACGTCGATCAGGACCGCGCCCGGGCGCTGGGCGTGAGCACGGCGAACCTGTCGAAGTTCCTGCAAAGCTCCCTGACCGGCTCCAGTGTCAGCCAGTACCGCGAAGACAACGAGTTGATCGAGATCCTGCTGCGCGGCACCTTGCATGAACGCACCGAACTGTCGTTGCTGCCAAGCCTGGCGGTGCCGACCGACAACGGCCGCAGCGTGGCACTGTCGCAAATCGCGACACTGGAATATGGCTTCGAAGAAGGCATCATCTGGCACCGTAATCGCCTGCCGAACGTGACGATCCGCGCTGACATCTACGGCAAGGAACAACCAGCGACGCTGGTGCAGCAGATCATGCCGACCCTCGACCCGATTCGCGCCGAACTGCCGGACGGTTACTTGCTGGACGTTGGTGGCACGGTGGAAGACTCGGCCCGTGGCCAGAACTCGGTGAAGGCCGGCGTGCCGCTGTTCATTGTGGTGGTGCTGACCTTGCTGATGCTGCAACTGCGCAGTTTTTCACGCACGGTGATGGTGTTCCTGACCGCACCGCTGGGCTTGATTGGCGTGACGCTGTTCTTGATGGTGTTTCGTCAGCCGTTCGGTTTTGTCGCGATGCTCGGGACCATCGCGCTGTCCGGGATGATCATGCGTAACTCGGTGATTCTGGTGGACCAGATCGAGCAGGACATCGCCGCCGGGCTCAAGCCGTGGCAAGCGATTATCGAAGCCACAGTGCGGCGTTTCCGGCCGATTGTTTTGACCGCGCTCGCGGCGGTGCTGGCGATGATTCCGTTGTCCCGCAGCGTGTTCTTCGGGCCGATGGCGGTGGCGATCATGGGCGGATTGATCGTGGCGACAGCGCTGACGCTGCTGTTTTTGCCAGCATTGTATGCGGCGTGGTTCAGGATCAAGAAAGAGTCTGTGTAATCTCGGCGGCCTTCGGGCCGCCCGCTCTCTTGCTGACGTTCGCCGCTCTAAATTGTGGGAGCGAGCCTGCTCGCGATGGCGTCGTGTCAGGCAATACAAATACCGTGTACGACACAAAACCCTGTGGGAGCGGGCTTGCCCGCGATGGCGATCTGGCAGGCGACTATGTTTAAAGATCTGCCAAAACATCAGAACCTTCCCACGAAATTTTCAGGTTGTCTGTCGGAAGCGCGATCTCTAGGCTTTTGGATGTCGCTGCAAAAAGCAGCGACCGGGTTTCGCAGCCCGGTTAAACTTCAGACGCACAGCGTCCACCATCCGAAAGCGGGCGCTTTTTTATGCCTGTGTTATGGCGGCTGTGCGCGGGAGATCTTCGGATCTGCCGGGTTCCTGAAGTCCCGGTCTGCGAACCTGCGTACAGCTGCCACCTTATGTTCGTTTCGCAGCGAACGGTGACAGCTCCACTACTTCAGGAGCTACACAATGATTAAAGACAGCCCAAATCCTCCAGACACGGAAGCAGAACTGGAAATAGAAACCGACCCGGTTTCCCCTTACGCCTTTCTCGATTCCAAAAAACTCCACGACGCGGCAATTCGCGCTCTTGATCACTATTTGGCGCCACCACCCGAAAAAAAGGCTAAAGCCGACCGTCGTCCCAGCTCGGTTTTCGTCATCGCACCCAACGTCGATTCCGAAACCCTTTTGGCTCACGCCTGCGAAACCCTCGCTTCGGCAAATGTGATGGCCAGTGAGTTAGCCTTCGGTCTGAACGGACCGACATGCAATCTTATGTTGGCGGTTCAACAGATGATTTCGCTGGCGGAGTTATCGGTAAATCGCGTTCTGGATCAGGTTGATCCTCACCAGTAGCACAAACGGAAAAAGCCCACTGATCTGTAAAGATCAGTGGGCTTTTTTGCGAGTTTCAATTGCCTGGAATTAAAGCGTACCGAAGACTTTCTTCGCCAAACTCGTCGCCGCAGCCGCAGGATTCTGGCGAATGGTTTCTTCCTGTTTGCCAATCATCTCGAACAAGCCGTTCAACGCCTGCTCGGTCACGTAGCTTTCGATGTTGGCGTTCTTGGCATCCAGCACACCCATCGTCGCCGCTTGACCCGCGAAGGTGTTGTATTGCTTGGCCAGGCCGACCTGGTCGGTGGCTTGTTTGACGATAGGCAGGAACTTGACGCGAATTTGTTCGCGGCTGGTTTTGCTCAGGTACTGGGTGGCCGAATCGTTGCCGCCGCTGAGAATCCCTTTGGCGTCCTCGACGCTCATCTTCTTCACGGCGTCCACCAGAATCGGTTGGGCCTGGGTCACGGCGGTTTCGGCCGCTTTGTTCATGCTGGTTTCCAGCTGAGTGACCTGGTCGCCCATGCCGAACTGTTTCATTTTGCTGGCGACTTTGCTCAGTTTGCCCGGCAGTTCGATTTTCACGTCCGGGTTGTTGCTGAAGCCGCCCGGTGTGCCGAGTTGTTTGACGGCCAGTTGCGCACCTTGGGTCAGGGCGTCTTTGAGGCCGCCGGTAGCGTCCTTTTGCGACAGGTCATTGAGCGACAGCGCCAGTGCGCTGGCGGAGATCATCAAGCCTGCGCAGAGGCCGGCGAAGCGAAGGGTAGGGCGGAGCATGGCGGCTTCCTTGTTCAAAAAAGAGAAATTAGCGAACGGCGTCGACGCGGATTTTCAGTGGTTGCGGATCGCGGCCATCAAGCTGTACGGCATGGTGTTCGGTGGTGATGAACATCAGTTTGCCGTCGACTTCGATGCGCGCGCTGACCGAATAGCGATGGCCGGGTTTGACCTGGGCCGGATCGTAACTCAGATGAAACGGCAGCGGCACCTGGCCTTTGACCGGGCCTTGCTGCTCGTCGAGGATAACGGCGGGCGCATCCGCAAGGGACACGTCCTGCAGGCTGACGCTCAAGGTGGCGCTCGGCGG
The DNA here is from genome assembly GCF_044759925.1 of Pseudomonas sp. NPDC099000. Lineage (NCBI taxonomy): Bacteria > Pseudomonadati > Pseudomonadota > Gammaproteobacteria > Pseudomonadales > Pseudomonadaceae > Pseudomonas > Pseudomonas sp. NPDC099000. The sequence goes on along the minus strand of NZ_JBIWAF010000019.1, from coordinate 42,772 downwards.
CAGGGCGATGCGTTGCAGGTAGAAGACTTCGCCATCGAGGCTGGTTTTTACGGCAGGTTGCAGGGTTTGGCAGGCACTGAGCAAAGCGGCCAGTCCCAGAAGCGAGCGTTTTTTCATGAATTGAATCCTTGTCCCTGGCGCCCGAAGAAGACCGGCGCCAACGACAATTTAACGGATTTTTTCAGTGCAGGGCTTAGAAGTTACCGTCTGGTTTGGTACGAACGTTGCGGACAATAACGTCCTCAGGACGCAGGTGATCGACACCCAACTGCACTGCGTGATCTTTGGTGGTCGCGAAGATCACTTGTTCGGTGGTTTCGATCCGTGCACGGATTGCATAGCGGTGGTCAGGCAGGACATCGGCCATCTTGTACAGCAAGGTAAAGTCCAAACCGGTTGTTTCTGCGTGAGGGATGACTTGCCGGGCGAGTTCTTTGGCGGGGGCCTCTGCGCAGGTGACATCCAACAGATTGACGTGAAGTGTCGAGTTGGTTGGTAACTCAACTCTCAGTAGATAGTGCACGGTGCCGCTGATGCTCTTTTCGTAGTCGTTGCTCACTTTGATTTCCTTATCAAATGCATCGTCGGAAATGACGAGTCGTCAGCATATCGCCGAGAGCAACGAACTCTATGTAGGGCATTTCCTGACTTGCTGAGCGAATAGGCAGCGAGATAACGAAACGACGAAGATAAATAGGTTGAGCGTCTTTCAAGCCATGCTGAAGGGTTTCAATACAACGGATCCCGGATATACCGCTATTGAATTCTGGTATTCGTTTTCAGTGGCGGTCAGGGTATAGCGCTTGCCGGGAACAACAGTGGCTGGATCGTATTCCAGATAAAACGCCTCTGCCATTTTTTCGCTGACATGGATTTGGGTGACGAGTGCCTGCGTGTCGTCGTGCTCGTGGGCGGCAAGGGTGACGGCATGTTCGGGTTCGACCGCTCGGGGCGCTTGCGCCTGGATGTAGAGACGGCCAATCGGGCTCAGATGCAGGGTCTGTCGGTGCGGTGCGCGATGGACGATCACGACGTAGTCCAGATCAATCAGCAAAGGAACGCCGTTATGGGTCATGTTGATCGTCACGAGGTATTTGACGCTGACATCGGAATAGTTGTGTGCAAACGAAAAGTTCCAGCGTCCGCTGCGCAGTATCGGTTCCCGGAATTGCACTACGTTGAGCGGGATGGAAGTGTTGGCAGTTTGAACGCTTATGTAAGTTTCACCTTCGCCATCGCTAGGGGGTGAAAAGTCTTCAGGCAAACTAAATGTCAAGGTGATGTAGGGGGTGGTGTTATTTGATTGGCTCATCGCGATATCCGTATCGGAATTAAATGGGCCTCTATTAATCCATGACTGACAGATTATAAGAACATCCTTGTTCCTATAGTCATTATCAGGAAGTTACAGCCGACTCCAACTAAGCCTGGTCCGCCGCATCTTCACTTCGATGCAACGCCACCTGACGGATCGACAACCGAATCTCCGCCGGCAACACCCGTTTGGCCGCGCCTTCTGCCAACTCACCCAACAGTTCGTGATAACTAAGCTTGCCCGCTTCGTCACGCTTGAGCACGTCGAGATCCAGCATAGTCTGGATGAAGTGCCGGAACAGGCTCTTGTCGAAGAACTCCGGGGCATTCAGCCCGTGCAGGATCGACAGGCGCTGGGCCATGACGGTGCACAGGTCTTCCAGTTCTTCGGCGCTGATGCTGTTTTGGCCGCTGTTGAGCAGCAGGGACACGGTCATGTAGAAGCGTTGCAGTGTCTGGGCGATGCTCTTCGACAACAACGTCAGCAACACAAAATGCCGCGAACTCGGCGCCGGGCGCAGGTAGACGTCGTTCTCGAAACGCAGCAGACCTTGCTCGACGAACGCTTCGAGCCATTGATCGATCACGCCATCCAGTTCGTCCAGCGTCCAGCGAATGAACAGTTCCGATTGCAGGTACGGATACAGCGCGCGGGTGTAGCGCAGGACCTGTTCGCGACTCATGCGTGACGCGCTCTGGAAGAAACTCGCGAGCAAGGCGGGCAGGGCGAAGATGTGCAGCACGTTGTTGCGGTAGTAGGTCATCAGGACCGCGTTCTGCTCGTCCAGATACAGAATCTTGCCCAGCGCATCGCTCTGTTCGGACAGCAGATCCATGTCCTTCACATGAGCGATCAGCGCCCGGCCGTCACCTTCGGGCAGCGTGGTGTGCGGTGAGTATGGAACCTTGCGCAACAGCGCCAGATACAAATCCAGCACCCGCGCCATGGCGCGATCATCCAGCGCCAGGCGGGAGGTGGACAGCAGCGCCAGGGCCACCAGGTTCACCGGGTTGATCGCCGCCGCTTCGTTCAGATGCTGCGCGACTTTCTCGCCGAGGCGGTTAGTGGTTTCGTTGAGCCAGGCCGGTTTGAACTGCGGGCCGAGTTCCTGTTTACGCCAGTCGGGTTGTTCGCTGTCGAGGAATTCCGCCAGTTTGATCGGCTCGCCAAAGTTCACCGCCACTTGGCCAAAACGCTGCTTGAGCGCACCGATGACTTTGAAGATGTCGAAAATCGATTCTTTCTTCTTGCTCGCGCCACGCAGTTCGCCCAAGTAGGTCCGGCCTTCCAGCACGCGTTCATAACCGATGTAGACCGGGATGAACACGATCGGCATCCGCGACGAGCGCAAGAAGCTGCGCAGGGTAATCGCCAGCATGCCGGTTTTCGGTTGCAACATGCGCCCGGTGCGCGAACGGCCGCCCTCGACGAAGTATTCGACCGGGAAACCTTTGGTAAACAGCGTGTGCAGGTATTCGTTGAACACCGAGGTGTAGAGCGGGTTGCCCTTGAAGGTGCGGCGCATGAAGAACGCACCGCCACGACGCAACAGGCTGCCGATCACCGGCATGTTCAGGTTGATCCCGGCGGCGATGTGCGGCGGGGTCAGGCCGTTGCGGAACAGCAAGTAGGACAGCAGCAAGTAGTCGATGTGGCTGCGGTGGCACGGCACGTAGATCACTTCGTGACCTTGGGCGACCTTCTGCACGCCTTCGATGTGGTTGACCTTGATCCCGTCGTAGATCTTGTTCCAGAACCAGCTCAGCACCACTTCCAGGAAGCGGATCGCGGTGTAGGTGTAGTCCGAGGCGATCTCGTTGCCGTAGCGCAGGGCTTGGGCCTTGGCCTTCTCCGGGGAGATGTTTTCGCGCTCGGCTTCATCGAGGATCGCTTGCTTGACCAGCGGCTGATTGAGCAGGCCCTTGACCAGGTTGCGACGGTGCGAAATGTCCGGACCGATCACGGCGGCTTTCAGGTTGCGGAAGTGCACCCGCAGGATCCGCTGGGCCATGCGCACCGTGCGCTCGTGGCCTTTGTTGTGGTCAATCAGCTCGCGCAAATGAATCGGCGCGGAGAACTGCACGCGGGTTTTGCGCCCCAGCACAATGATGCTCAGCAAGCGACGCAGGCGTCCGGTCACGGCCCAGCTGTCGGCGAAGAGCAATTTCCACGGGCTCGATTCGCTGTCGGGTGACTGGCCCCAGAACACGCTGACCGGAATGATCTGTGCGTCTTCGGCGGCGTTCTGGCTCAGGGCACTGACCAGGCGGGTCAGGGTTGGCGGTGCACCGCGTTTGTCCTGGCGGCCGAGCCAGTCGGGCTCCGGCGTCAGATAGAAAAATGCGGCGGGTTCCACCAGGTTGCCCACCGACACAGGCAGCACCGGGCGGGGCAAACCGGCCTTGGTGCATTCGGTGTCGACCACGGCAAGGTCGGTCAGCGAAGGGTTTTGCAGGACGTAGAACACCGGACGACTGCGGTCGAGGTTGAGGGTGAACGACGACTGGTTGATCGTCTCCGAGCGAACCCAGAGATAGAGCAGTCGGCGCAGGGTGCCAAACACAAGACGGCGGAACGGGGAACGGGTCATACGGCTTCTGCGTGAGTGGATAAAACCAAGCAAATGCTTGGGCGGGCGATAGTGTGCCGGATTCGTCGAAAATCGGCAAAAAAGCGCGCAAGTAAACTCCAGTTGAGAGTTTTAGCGTCTGTCATATACTCGGCATGCCCGCACTGGCCAGACAGTGGCACCTCTCAGTGCAAAGCAATGTCCCAGAGGCTTTCCTGCGATAAGCCCGATCAATAATAAGAAAGGAGTATGAACAGATGGCAACACGCGAAACCGGCAATGTGAAGTGGTTCAACGACGCCAAGGGCTACGGCTTCATTCAGCGCGAGGACGGGGTGGACGTGTTCGTGCATTACCGCGCGATTCGCGGCGAGGGGCATCGTTCGCTAGCTGAAGGTCAGCAGGTTGAATACGCCGTGGTGACGGGGGAGAAGGGGTTGCAGGCTGAGGACGTAGTCGGCCTTTAAAGATCGTTCCCACGCTCTGCGTGGGAATGCCTCAACGGACGCTCTGCGTTCGGCTCTGAAAGGGACGCGGAGCGTCCCGGGGCTGCATTCCACGCAGAGCGTGGGAACGATCAGTGTCAGGCGGTTTTCCAGGTGATTTCTTCTTCACCGTCAGCGCTGATGCGCATCCAGCGATCCGCGGTCTCTTCACCTTCTTCTTCAACCCAGCTGCCCGGTGCGCAACGCACTTCGACGTTCAGTGCGGCAAACGCGGCGCGGGCGCAGGCGATGTCGTCTTCCCACGGGGTCTGGTCGCTGTCCAGGAACAGGCTGTTCCATTTGCCGACGGCCTTCGGAAGCCAGGTGACGGGCACGTTGCCGGCCTTGCACTTGTAGGTCTGGCCTTTCTGGGCCCAGTCGGTGCACGGGCCGATAGCGGTGCCGAGCCAGGCCGCGATGGCCTTGTAGTCGACGTCGGCGTCTTTCAGGTAAATCTCGATATCGGGTTGGCGCATGGATGTCCTCACTGCGGTCTTGAAAAATCCATTCGCGGATTTAGCCGGCCTCGAGCCATTGCTCGAAACCAAAAATTATTGAAGTACGAAATAATCGTAGCGCATCGAAACGGTGACCTCGAACGGCTCCGCCTGCTCGATGACCGCCGTCCGGCGTTCGGCACTGGCACGCCAGCCGTGGGGCGTCATGGCCAGCAGGTTCGCCCGGTCCTGACCGCTTTCCAGCGTCAGTCTGAATTCAAGGGTTTCGCTGTGTTGCAACGCCATGCCGTCTGGCACCAGGGCCAGGTGCTTGTCGTCGGTGTATTCACGGACTTCGTCGTACAGCCGCTCGCGCAATTCCATCAGATGGCCGCTGGTCGGCCCGACTTTCATCAAGCCGCCGCCGGGGCTGAGCAGGCGCTTGGCCTCTTCCCAATCCAGCGGACTGAAGACACTGGCGAGAAACTGGCAGCTCCCCGAGGCCAACGGCACCCGGGCCATGCTGGCGATCAACCAGGTCAGCGCAGGGTTGCGTTTGCAGGCGCGTTTGACCGCTTCCCGGGAGATGTCCAGCGCGTAACCGTCAGCATTCGGCAAGGCCTCGGCGATTTGCGCGGTGTAGTAACCCTCGCCACAACCGATGTCCAGCCAGCGCTGGGGTGCGTATTGCGCCGCCAGTTCGGCCAGACGCTTGGCCACCGGCGCGTAATGGCCGGCGTTCAGAAAGTCGCGACGGGCCTCGACCATGGCGAGGTTATCCCCAGGGTCGCGGCTGTTCTTGTGCTGCACCGGCAACAGGTTCAGGTAACCCTGTCGCGCACGGTCGAATCGATGCCCGGCGGGGCAGGCCACGCCGTTGTCCACCGCGTTCAGCGGTTCGCTGCAGATCGGGCAGGCCAGCATCAGGCGAGCAACTTGATCAGGGTCTGGTAGTAGATTTCGGTCAGCACATCGAGGTCGGCAGCCAGTACACGCTCGTTGACCTGGTGGATCGTCGCGTTGACCGGGCCCAGTTCAACCACCTGCGTACCCATGGTCGCAATGAAGCGTCCGTCGGAGGTGCCGCCGCTGGTGGACGCTTTGGTTTCACGACCGGTGATGTCCTTGATGCTCGACGCCACGGCATCCAGCAACGCACCCGGCTCGGTCAGGAACGGCAGGCCAGACAGCGCCCAGTCGATGTGCCAGTCCAGGCCATGCTTGTCGAGGATGTCAGCGACGCGCTTTTGCAGGCCTTCCACGGTCGATTCGGTAGAGAAGCGGAAGTTGAACACCGCCACCAGATCACCCGGAATCACGTTGGTCGCGCCAGTGCCGGAATTCACGTTGGAGATCTGGAAACTGGTCGGCGGGAAGAAATCGTTGCCGTGGTCCCAATGCTCGGCGGCCAGTTCGGCCAGGGCCGGGGCGGCGAGGTGGATCGGGTTCTTCGCCAGGTGCGGATAGGCCACGTGACCCTGCACACCGCGAACCGTCAGCTTGGCGCCGAGGGAACCGCGACGGCCGTTCTTGACCACGTCACCCACCAGGGTGGTGCTCGACGGTTCGCCGACGATGCACCAGTCCAGACGCTCCTTACGAGCGGCAAGGCGTTCAACCACAGCCTTGGTGCCGTGGTGCGCCGGGCCTTCTTCGTCGCTGGTGATCAGGAAAGCGACCTTGCCCTTGTGATCCGGATAGTCGGTGACGAAACGCTCGGCGGCCACGGTCATGGAGGCGAGGCTGCCTTTCATGTCGGCCGCGCCACGGCCACAGAGCATGCCGTGTTCGTCGATCAGCGCGTTGAACGGGTCGATCTGCCAGGCGGACACCGGGCCGGTCGGCACCACGTCGGTGTGGCCGGCGAAGCACAGTACCGGACCGTCGTGTTTGCCGTGGGTCGCCCAGAAGTTATCCACATCTTCGATGCGCATCGGTTCCAGGGTGAAACCGGCATCGCCCAGGCGCTGCATCATCTGCTTCTGGCAATCGGCGTCGACCGGCGTCACGGACGGACGGCGGATCAGGTCGATGGCGAGTTGAAGGGTCGGCGAAAGGTCGGCGTGGGCCGTCATGGAAAACTCCGGAAGCTTTTATTTGTAGGAGCGAGCGATGCGGCGACCCGACTTGCCCGCGAAGAACGATAATGCGGTGTATCTGTTACACCAAGTCGCTTCATTCGCGGGCAAGCCTCGCTCCTACAGGGGATGGGGCAAGGCGCGCAAAATGGCGGTTATCTTAAAGCAAAACGGCGGCCATTGGCCGCCGTTTAGTACATCTGCGCAGATTTAGACTGCCGGTGCAGTTTCGGCCGCAGGTGCCGGTTTCGGCAGCGAAGACAGGAACGCCATGATCAGCGCCGCCAGGTACGGCAGCGACTGCACCAGCAACATGGTCACCCAGAAGCGCATGTCGTTGCTCGGCATGCCGTTCACCAGGTAAATCCCCAGCGCCGCGCCCCACAACAACAGCATGATGAACACTTCTTCGCGCGCCTCCGAAATCGCCACCCAGAAGCCGTGGTTATCGGCGTTCTTCGGAGTGCGGAAAAACGGAATGCTGCTGGTGAAGAAGCCGTACAGCACCGCTTTGGCGATGGTGTGCGACAACGCCAGCCCGGCCAGTGCCGCGCAGAACGCATTCTTGAGGTTGACCCCCACCGCACGGCGGTAGAGGAAGATGATCTTGCCGACCTTGAACACGAACAGTGCCAACGGCGGGATCGCGAAAATCAGCAACGGCGGATCGACCCGCTGGGGCACGATGATCATCGCCGCCGACCACAACAGGGCACCCACGGTGAAGAAGATGTTCATACCATCCGCCACCCATGGCAACCAGCCCGCGAGGAAGTGGTAACGCTGGCCGCGGGTCAACTCGGTGTCCTTGCCGCGCAGCAGGCTGGCGGTGTGCCGCTTGATGATCTGAATCGCACCATAGGCCCAGCGGAACCGCTGTTTCTTGAAGTCGATAAAGGTATCGGGCATCAGGCCTTTGCCGTAGCTGGTGTGGTAATACGCCGCCGACAGACCTTTTTCGAACACGCGCAGACCCAACTCGGCGTCTTCACAGATGCACCAGTCAGCCCAGCCCAGTTCCTCGAGCACCGAGCGACGGGTCATGGTCATGGTGCCGTGCTGAATGATCGCGTCACGGTCGTTTCGGGTGACCATGCCGATGTGAAAGAAACCTTTGTATTCCGCGTAGCAGAGCTTCTTGAAGGTACTTTCGTTCTGGTCGCGGTAATCCTGCGGCGACTGCACCACGGCGATTTTCGGGTCGGCGAAGTGCGGGACCATGTGCTTGAGCCAGTTCGGGTCGACGCAGTAGTCCGAGTCGATCACCGCAATCACTTCGGCATCCTTGGCGGTGTGCGGAATCAGGTAATTCAGCGCGCCGCCCTTGAAGCCGGCCAGCGGCGCGACGTGGAAGAACTTGAAGCGCGGGCCCAGGGTTTCACAATAATCGCGCACCGGTTCCCAGACCGCCGGGTCCTTGGTGTTGTTATCGATGATCAGGACTTCGAAGTCCGGATAGTCGAGGTTGGCCAAGGCGTTGAGGGTCTGTTTGACCATCTCCGGCGGCTCGTTATAGCAAGGGACGTGGATCGAGACTTTTGGTCGGTAGTCCGAATCGCCCACCACCGGCAGGAATTCGCGCCGACGCTTGTGGGTCCAGACCGCTTCGGCCAGTTCATGCGCCTCGGTCAGCAATACGATAAAGACCCCGAGTGCGCCAAGGGCGAGGAGGCCCCCGACCGTCAGGCTGAACCAGGTGCTGTATTGCAAGCTGTAGTCGTAACCGATCCACACCAGTACCGAACCGCAGAGGAAGGCGATAAAGGTCAGGAAAGTACGGCCGCGTTGGCGCAGGGCAGAGCCGTCAATCATCAGCAGGGTCAGGGACAGCAGCGCCAGCACCACCGAACCGACCGCCAGCACGCGCCATTGCGGGATCGCAACGACTGGGCCGTCGAAGTTGAATTTCTGCTGGCGCGCCGCGTTGAAAACACCCCAGTAAGCGCCCACCGAACCTTCGTCGCTGGCCTTCCACGGTTGGTCAAACGCTTCAATCACGAAGTAGTTGAATCCCTGGCGGTTGAGCTTGTTGACCAGCGTGCGCAGGTAAATCGCCTGGTCTGCCGGCGACGCATCGGCGCCACCGCGCATACGGCCGTTACTCGGCCAGCCGACTTCCGACAGCAACAACGGTTTTTTCGGGAACATCTTTTTCAGATCACGGGCACGGTCGAGTACGAACTGCCCGGATTGCTCCATCGGCACATGTTCCCAATACGGCAAGACGTGGGCAGCGATCAGGTCGACGTGCTTGGCCAGGCTCGGGTTTTCTTCCCAGACGTGCCATTGCTCGGACGTCGTTACCGGCACTTTCACTGCCGCGCGAACGCGATCCAGAATAATACTGAGTTCAGCGGCGGTAATTTCCTTACGGAAGATCGCCTCGTTGCCTACAACCACGCGAACCACACTGCGGGAGGTGTTGGCGAGTTCGATGGCGCGCAGGATCTCACGCTCGTTGCGTTCCTCGTCCGGGCTGATCCAGATGCCGAGGGTGACCCGCAGACCGAATTCTTCCGCCAGTTTGGGGATGTCTTGCAGGGAGCCGTCGACCGAGTAAGTACGGATGTTGTCCGTCAGCTTGCTCATGATCTCCAGATCGCGACGCATTTCATCGTCGGTCGGGTATTGCTCTTTCTGTGGGTACTGGCCTTGCTGGAACGGCGAGTACGAGAAGCCGGAGATCTGTTCGGGCCAGTTGGGGGCGGTGACCGGGCGATTGATCAGCGCCCAGAAGCCGGTAAACAAGGCAGCGATGGCAAGCACCACAACCAGGTTGAGTCCAAATTTACGCGATGACATAGCTATTTCAGGTTCCAAAGGCTGTGGAACGAAGGACCGGTCGGCGTTCGCCAAGGGGCGCGCATCCTACACCGGGCATTCCCCGAGCGTATAGCTGACAGGGAAATGCCCTACGTTTGGCAATCCCGTTTCGCATAAGTTCTTACACTTGTCGCGGGAACTTAGATCTTGTTGTCGCACTAGCCCTATAATGCGCGCCGGTTTTTGGGGTTATGGTCATGAGTACAGAAGATCCGCGGTTTGCAGGCATCGCCCGTTTGTATGGCATCGACGGCCTTGAGCGCCTGCGCGCAGCCCATGTGGCGATCGTCGGCGTCGGTGGCGTCGGTTCCTGGGCGGCGGAAGCCATCGCCCGGTGTGGTGTGGGCGAGATTTCGCTGTTTGACCTGGATGACGTCTGCGTCAGCAACGCCAACCGTCAGCTGCATGCGCTGGACAGCACCGTCGGCAAACCCAAGGTCGAGGTGATGGCCGAGCGTTTACGCGGGATCAACCCGGACTGCACGGTGCACGCGGTGGCGGATTTCGTCACTCGCGAGACCATGGCCGAGTACATCACGCCAAACATCGACTGCGTGATCGATTGCATCGACAGCGTGAATGCCAAGGCGGCGCTGATCGCCTGGTGCAAACGCCGCAAGATCCAGATCATCACCACCGGCGGGGCGGGCGGGCAGATCGACCCGACACTGATCCAGGTCTGTGACTTGAACCGGACTTTCAATGATCCGTTGGCGTCCAAAGTGCGCTCGACCCTGCGTCGGGATTATGGCTTCTCGCGCACCGTGACACGCCATTACAGCGTGCCGTGCGTGTTCTCGACCGAACAACTGCGCTACCCGAAACCGGATGGCAGCATTTGTCTGCAGAAGAGTTTTGTCGGCGATGGCGTCAAGCTCGACTGCGCCGGCGGGTTTGGCGCGGTGATGATGGTGACGGCGACGTTCGGCATGGTCGCGGCGACCAAGGCTGTGGACAAGATTGTGGCGGGTGTAAGACGCCCGGCCGACAGGATCAAGCCTGCCTGATACTGATCGTTCCCACGCTCTGCGTGGGAATGCAGCCCGGGACGCTCCGCGTCCCTTCAACAGCCGAACGCGGAGCGTCCGTTGAGGCGTTCCCACGCAGAGCGTGGGAACGATCAGTTACTGAGCCAACTCATTCATCCGCTGTAATACGGCATTGAGGCCATTACTGCGCGACGGAGATAACTGTCTCCTAAGTCCAAGCTGATCAAACCATTCCGGCAAATCCACCTGCCGCAACTCAGCCGCCGACAACCCGTTGACCCGCGCGAGCAGCAACGCCACCAACCCACGGATCAACCGTGCATCGCTGCTTGCCGCAAACTGCCAGTGACCGTCATCGAGCGAACCCACCAACCACACCTGGCTTTCACAGCCATGCACGCGGTTGGCGTCGACTTTATCCACATCTTCCAGCGCAGGCAGACGGTCGCCCCATTGCATCAGCAGCCGCGCCCGCTGTTCCCAGCCAGCAGCATTCTGAAAGGTATCGAGTGCGGTAACGGCATCAGCCGGCAAACTCATCGCAACAACTCCAGCGCCTGATCCAGTGCTTCAAAGAACCGCTCGAGGTCTTCGGAATCGTTGTACAACGCCAACGACACCCGGATCGCCCCGGCCAGTTCAAAGCTTTTGAGCAACGGCATCGCACAGTGATGACCGGCGCGCACGGCGATGCCCTGTTCGGTCAGTAAATGCGCCAGATCGGAGTTATGCACACCCTCGACGACAAAACTGGCCAAGGCCAGTTGCGGCTTGCCCAGCAGCCGAATGCCATTGCGCGCCTCAAGACCCTTCAACAGATAGTCATGCAGCGTCGCTTCATGGGCCGAGACCGCGTCCTGATCGAGTCCCGCGAGGTAATCCAGCGTCGCCCCAAGACCGATCACACTCGATATCGGCGGCGTTCCAGCCTCAAACCCCAGTGGCGCGGGGCGAAAGCGTGCGTTGTGGTAATCGGCATCCAGCACCATTTCGCCGCCGAACTGCCAATGGCGCAGTTGTTTGAGCGCTTCATGGCGACCAAACAGCACGCCCAGACCGTCGGGGCCATAGAGCTTGTGGCTGGAAAATACATAGAAATCGCAACCCAGCGCCTGCACGTCATGGCGACCATGAACCACGCCTTGCGCGCCATCGACCACGGTCAACGCGTCGTGCGCCTGGGCCATTGCCAGTAAGGCGGGCAACGGCTGCCAGGCACCGAGCACGTTCGACAGCTGACTGACCGCCAGCAAGCGGGTTCTTGGACCGATCAATTGCGCGGCAGCGTCGAGGTCGATCAAACCGTCAGCGTCCAGCGGCAGGATCACCAGTTTCAAGTCGCGACGCAGTGCCAGTTGCTGCCACGGCAGCAGGTTGGCGTGATGTTCCAGGGCGCTGATGACAATCTCATCGCCCGCAGTGAATACGTGCTCAAGGCCATAGGCCAGGAGGTTCAGCGCGGAGGTCGCGCCGTGGGTAAAGATAATCTGCCCGCACTCGCCGGCATTCAGCCATTGGGCGACTTTGCTGCGGCTGGCCTCGAAGGCCTGGGTGGCATGGGCGCCGGGCAAGTGTTGCGCCCGATGCACGTTGGCCGCGCCGTTGGCGTAGTAATGCGCCAGGGCATCCAGTAGGGCTTGAGGTTTTTGCGTGGTGGCGGCGTTGTCCAGATAGGTCTGGTCTTGCCGTTGCAATGCGGCGATGGCCGGAAAATCGGCGCGCCAGGGAGAGGGAATCATCATGTTATGCGGCCCTGGTCAACATGGGCGGGTGTACGCCTGACCTGATGGTCGGGTCTACGCCGAACCTGTAGGAGCGAAGCTTGCTCGCGAAGCTTTTGGCGGCCTCAAGGGCCCTTTCGCGAGCAAGCTTCGCTCCTACAGGGTAATCCGTTTGGCGCTGCTTAGTTGTGAGCGTGCAGCGCTTCGTTCAGTTCGATCGCCGATTTGTGGGTTTTGCATTCCACGGCACCGGTTTCCGAATTGCGGCGGAACAGAAGGTCAGGTTGACCGGCCAGTTCACGGGCCTTCACGACTTTGACCAGTGCGTTGTTTTCGTCCAGCAGCGCGACTTTGGTACCCGCGGTCACGTACAGGCCCGACTCAACGGTGTTGCGGTCGCCCAACGGAATGCCGATACCGGCGTTCGCGCCGATCAGGCAGCCTTCGCCGACCTTGATCACGATGTTGCCGCCGCCCGACAGGGTGCCCATGGTCGAGCAACCGCCACCCAGGTCCGAACCCTTGCCGACGAAGACGCCAGCGGAAACGCGGCCTTCGATCATGCCCGGGCCTTCGGTGCCGGCGTTGAAGTTGACGAAACCTTCGTGCATCACGGTGGTGCCTTCGCCGACGTAGGCGCCCAGACGAATACGCGCCGCGTCAGCGATACGCACGCCGGCCGGCACCACGTAGTCGGTCATTTTCGGGAACTTGTCTACCGAGAACACTTCCAGCAGCTCGCCGCGCAGACGGGCTTCCAGTTGGTGCTCGGCCAGTTCGGCCAGGTCGATGGCGCCCTGGCTGGTCCAGGCCACGTTCGGCAGCAGCGGGAACACGCCCGCCAGGTTCAGGCCGTGCGGCTTGACCAAACGATGGGACAGCAAATGCAGCTTGAGGTAGGCCTCAGGCGTGGAGGTCAGCTGAGCGTCTTCAGCCAGAAGGGTCGCGACCAGCGGCTTGTGGCTCTCGGCCAGACGGGTCAACAGTGCGGCTTGTGCAGCGTCGACGCCTTTCAACGCTTCAGCCAGTTGCGAAGCCTGAGCGGTGCTGAATGCGATGGCCTGATTGCCTTCGGTGTAGCCAAGAATCGGCGCGATGGCCGCAACCAGTTCGGCCGACGGGTTAAGCAGTGGCTGTGCGTAAAACACTTCCAGCCATGCGCCTTGACGGTTTTGAGTGCCGACACCAAAGGCCAGGCTGAACAGGGTAGTGGACATGTAAATACCTCTAACAAAATTGAACGGGCAGGCTTACTTGAGCGCCGCCGCGTAGATATCTGGCTTGAAGCCAATCAGGGTTCGGTCACCGAGATCGAGCACCGGGCGCTTGATCATCGAGGGTTGTGCGAGCATCAGTTCGATGGCTTTCGCTTGGTCGAGATCGGCTTTGCGTTCGTCGTCGAGCTTGCGAAAGGTCGTGCCTGCACGGTTCAACACCACTTGCCAGCCGTGCTCGTCGCACCATTGGGTCAGGTGTTCACGGTCGATTCCGGCCGTCTTGTAATCATGGAAGTCATAGCTGACAGCGTGTTCATCGAGCCAGGTGCGTGCCTTTTTCATGGTGTCGCAGGCTTTGATGCCGAAAAGGTGCAACGTTTTGCTTGAAACGGTCAAGGAATTGCCCCCTTTGCAGGTGCTGGAAATAAAAGGTGAAGGATTATGCCATGACCCTTGAATTAATACGCAAAACCCTGAGGGAGCGAGCCAGCTCGGCTCGCTCCCTCAGGGGTTCAAGACTGCGTGCGACATCAGCCCGCAGTCTAAGCGACTAATATGGCACTTCAATGCTGTCGATTGCCTGGGAATCGCTGCTGATTGGCAGCAGCGCAATACGCTTGAAAGCGCTGCGGGCGCAGCGCTTTGGAGTTTTGACAGCCTGTGCCGCCAGCCCCCGATCAGCGGTTACCTGCTGCGGAAGGTGTGGGGTGAGCTGGATCTGACTGAGTCGAATCCGGGGCAGGCCAAATAGAGGCCTCCCGATTATCCAGAAACCGGTTTAGAGATTCTTCCAAGGCACATCGTTCGGATCTTCCGGGTAAGTGCGTTTCGCCATTTTTATATCCAGCTCACTCAGTGCGGTATTCTTGCTGACTTCCCAGACACCGTCGGTCAACTCTTTATCAACCTCGTAATGCATGATGGAGTGCTTATCGTATTCGGTGTCGACGATCGCACCCGAATAGGGCGTCAACACGTTTTCATCTACGCGCTGTTTGTCCCATCCGTAATTCTCGAAATAATGTTCGTAAACTTTTTCTCGGTTCCAGGGGATGGTTGCGTCGCGGTGCAAGTGTTCGTGCAGGTAACCAAGTGCGTGCCCCATTTCATGGAGTACGGTTGATTCGAAGTCTTCGTCGCTAGGGGTTGTTTCAAGGTGCATCGTCGCTATATTTTGATCAAACGTCAGGGCGTCGGTACCTATCATTGATTTGTTGTCTCCGCTGACAGTTGTGATTCGGATGTCTGCGTCGCCCTTGGGCACGATTAAAAATTTTAGATTTACATGTTTTATCCAGTGGGTGATTGCCTGGGAGAAGGCTCGTAAAAAGCTTGATGAAACATCTTCAAGAAAACGGATTTTCAGTTCGCGACCAGGCTTCCACAGTTTTTGGTAGTCGCCAATGCCTAATATGGAAATTTCATTGTTTGAGGCATTGTTTGAGGCGTTGCTCGGGTTTTCTGTAATGGCGGCATTGTATGACGCTTGTCGATCTGTAGGCGGAATTATAGAACAGGGTTTTACGTTTTTCATTTTGGTTCTCATTAAGGTGGGGCTTGATTCAGTCGGAGCAAACCTGGGCAAGTTAAATAACGCTCATTGAGTAGAAAATTATTCGTTTTCTGCCGGGTAGGGATAAGCCTTCGCCATGAAGGCCTTGTCTTTTTCGCTGAGATCAAGATTGAGAAAAATCTGGAAGTCGCCTTCGGTCCAGGATTGGCGGATGACGTAGTGCATGATCGACTTTCGGTCGTACTCTGAATAAACGCTTGCGTCGGGGGCTGCGCGATCCAGGTACCACAGGTGCAGTCTTTTTCGCGTCACGCTGGCTTGGTAGCCGTCGTCTTCAGGGTTATCGGTTATTCCATGTTCTGCATAAAAGGCTGACGTGTTCCACGGGATGTTTGCCGTCGGATGGGTCTGCTCATGTTCTGCACCCAGCATATGGCCGAACTCATGCATTACATTGGCTGCAAAATAACGTGCATGGTTGGGTGAGTGCGGCCAGAGCCTCATTGTCGGCTCATCGGTAGACAACAGTGCGTCTGTGCCGACGTCAGACCAGAACGTTCCTTCCTCGCTAAGTATGCGGATGTCGCCTTCTTTACCTTCGACGAATTCGAATTTCAAATTGATATGCGGCAGCCAATTGTTGGCTGCAGAGATGGTAGCTGCCTTGAATTCCGGGGTGCCATTGAGAAAGGCGATGCGAAGCGTGCGGCCGGGAGTCCAGAATTTGGAAGGATTTTTCTTGGCCCACATTATTCTGCAACTCCTGGGAAAACCTGAGTAAGGGTGTGTGCTGTAATTGCAAGGTTGCAGGGAACTTCGAAGTGTTCGATGGGTGTTATAGAAAAAGGTGCTGTGGAATACATGATTTAACTTCCTTGTTTTATTAATGGAGAGTGCAGGTTTTTCTGCGGAAGTAGAATCTAGTGTTGGTAACAGGTTTAGTAAAGTGGGAAGTTTTCGGGGTGTGTTACTTGGTGTTGTTAGAGTCGCCAGGTGTTGCGCTCGATAAGCAATATGGCGTTGTAAGAACGTGGGTGTCTTGTAATAGAGAGGGGGTGGTTGTATTGAGGTAGGGTCAGATATACAAGTTACCGTGCCAGATTGACTGGCACGGCTTTGTGGATTACTGCTGGCGGGTAATAAACGCGCGAATACGTTCGGCGGCTTCCACACACTCCGCCAGTGGCGCAACCAGCGCCATGCGAACTCGGCCTGCACCTGGATTAAAACCGTCAACTTCACGGGACAGATAAGAACCCGGCACCACGGTCACGTGTTCTTCGACAAACAGATCGCGGCAGAACGCCTCGTCGTCGCCTTCAACATTCGGCCACAAGTAAAAACCGCCATCCGGACGCTGCACGTCCATTACCGGGCTGAGGATTTCCAGCACGGCATCGTACTTCTCGCGGTACAGCGCACGGTTGGCGCGGACATGCACTTCGTCATTCCAAGCGGCGACGCTGGCCAGTTGGGTTTGCACCGGCATTGCGCAGCCGTGGTACGTGCGATAGAGCAGGAAGCCCTTGAGGATGTCGGCATCACCGGCGACAAAACCTGAACGCAGGCCCGGCAGGTTGGAGCGCTTGGACAGACTGTGGAACACCACGCAGCGCTTGAAGTCCTTGCGGCCCAGTTCCACGCAAGCACTGAGCAGGCCGGCCGGCGGGGTTTGTTCGTCGAAATACAGCTCGCTGTAGCACTCGTCCGCGGCGATCACGAAGTCGTATTCGTCAGCCAGGGCGATCAGTTTTTTCAGGGTGTCGACCGGAATCAGCGCGCCGGTCGGGTTGCCTGGGGAGCACAGGAACAGGATCTGGCAGCGTTTCCAGATGTCCGTCGAGACAGCGTCGAAATCCGGGTTGAAGCCGTTTTCGTCCAGGCATGGCAGGTAGTGCGGCTTGGCCCCGGCGAGGAACGCCGCGCCTTCGTAGATCTGATAGAACGGGTTCGGGCTGACCACCATTGCGTCTTCGCCACGATTGACCACAGTCTGGGTGAAGGCAAACAGCGCCTCACGAGTTCCATTGACTGGCAATACGTTGCGCGCCGGGTCGAGCCAGCCGTTCGGGACGCTGAAGCGGCGTTCGCACCATGCGGCGATGGCTTCGCGCAGGGCGGGGATGCCGAGAGTGGTCGGGTACACGGCCATCTGATCCAGATTGCTTGCCAGGGCTTCAGCGACAAAGCTTGGGGAGCGGTGCTTCGGCTCGCCGATGGACAGCGCGATGGCGCGCTTGTCCGGGTTTGGCGTGACGCTGCCGAGCAGGGCGCGGAGCTTCTCGAACGGGTAGGGCTGCAACTGGTTCAGAGCGGTGTTCATGAGGGGGCCTCGTTCATAGTGGAAGCAGGCTTTTGTGGGAGCCTGGCTTGCCCGCGATGCAGGCGCCTCGGTGAGTCAGGTGCACCGAGGTGATGCTATCGCAGGCAAGCCAGCTCCCACACAAGCTGCTCCCACAGGGGGAAATGTGTTGATTCAGATGCTAATGCGCGACAGTTTGATATCCGGTTCATGGCTGACGCTCAGCTGTTCAACGATCGCATCTTGCAGACGGGTGCATAGCAGCGGGTCGGACAGCGGCTGGTTGTTCGCGTCGGTGATAAAGAACACGTCTTCCACGCGTTCGCCGAGGGTCGCAATCTTGGCGTTCTGCAGCGACAGGTCGAATTCGAGGAAGATCGTGCCGATTCGCGCCAGCAGGCCCGGGCGATCCGGAGCGCTGAGCTCAAGTACCGTTACCGGACGCTGAGCGTCGTTGTGGATCGTCACTTGGGGCGCAAACGCGAAATGCTTGAGCTGACGCGGCACCCGGCGCTGGATGATGGTCGGGTAGTCGTCCGGGTTGCGCAGGGCTTCAGTCAGGCCGTCGCGGATCTGTTTGACCCGCGCCGGGTTATCGCCGATCGAGTCGCCGTCAGTGTCGAGCACGATATAGGTGTCGAGGGTGAACTGGCTGCTGGAAGTGATGACCCGGGCGTCGTGAATGTTCAGGTTGAGCTGGTCCATCGCGGCCACGGTCACGGCGAAGAAGTCATGCTGGTCCGGGGCGTAAATGAAGATCTGCGTGCCGCCTTCGAACTCGCGTTGGGTAGTTTCCTTGATCAGCACCAGCGGCCCGCCATCGGCCGGTTGCTGGAGGATCGCGTCACTGTGCCAGGCCACGTCGCCAGCGGTGTGGCGCAAGAAATAGTCATCGCCCAATTGCGACCACAGCTGTTCGACATCGTCCGGGTCGGTACCACCTCGCACCAGAATGTCCAGAGCGGCGCTCTGGGTCTGACGGATTTGCATTTCGCGGTCCACCGGGTTTTCCAGGCCGCGGCGCAAGGCGCGCTTGGTCTCGGTGTAGAGCTGGCGCAAGAGGCTGGCGCGCCAGGAGTTCCACAGAGTCGGGTTGGTGGCGTTGATGTCGGCGACGGTCAGCACGTACAGATAGTCGAGACGGGTTTCGTCGGCGACGGCTTGTGCGAAGTCGTGGATCACCTGCGGGTCAGACAAGTCCTTGCGCTGGGCGGTGGTCGACATCACCAGGTGGTTCTGCACCAGCCAGACGATCAGGCGGCTGTCCCACACCGGGAGTTGGTGGCGCTGGCAAAAGGCTTCGGCATCCACCGCACCGATTTCCGAGTGATCGCCATGCCGGCCCTTGCCGATGTCGTGGTACAGGCCAGCCAGGTAAATCAGCTCGGGTTTGGGCAACTTGGCCATGAGCTTGCTGGCCAGCGGGAATTTTTCCGACACCTGGGTGTACTGCAACTTACGCAGGTGCTTGATCAGATTCAGGGTGTGGGCGTCGACCGTATAGATGTGAAACAGGTCGTGCTGCATCTGCCCGACAATGAAGCCGAACTCCGGCAGATAACGCCCGAGGATGCCGTAACGGTTCATGCGGCGCAGGTTGCGGTGGATGCCGATCTTGCACTTGAACAGTTCGATGAACAGGCTGGTATTGCGAATGTCGTTGCGGAAATCGTCGTCGATCAGGTGACGGTGCTCGCGCAGCAGACGAATGGTATCGGCGCGCACGCCTTTGATTTCCGGTTGCTGGGCCATCAGCACGAAGATCTCGAGCATGGCGAACGGCGTGCGACGGAACACGTTGTCGTTGCGCGCTTCGATGTAGCCATCGTGCAGCTGGAACCGCGAGTTGATCGGCTGCGGTGGCGCTTCGTCTTCCGGGGCGAGGATGACTTCCTCGAAGTGCTGGATGATCAGGTCGCTGAGCTGGGCAATGCTCATGACCACCCGGTAATACTGCTGCATGAAGTTTTCGATGGCTTGCTTGGCATCATCGCCCTCGAAACCCAGCAGCCCGGCAATCGAGCGCTGGTGGTCGAACAGCAAGCGATCTTCGGAGCGACCGGCGAGCATGTGCAGCGCGTACCGGACCTTCCACAAAAACTCCTGGGACGAGGCGAGCAGGGCGTTTTCGCTTTCGACCAGAAAGCCTTCGCCGGCCAGGGCGCGCAGGTTCAGGGTGCCGTATTCGCGACGGGCCACCCACAGAATCGTCTGAATGTCCCGCAGGCCGCCGGGCGAACCTTTGACGTTGGGTTCCAGGTTGTATTCGGTGTCGTTGTATTTGTGGTGACGGGCCTTTTGCTCGGCACGCTTGGCCAGGAAGAAGTCCTTGCTCGGCCACATGTGCGCGGTGCTGGTGACGTCGAGCATGCGCTGGCGCAAACGCTCGGGGCCGCAGATGGTGCGGCTTTCCATCAGGTTGGTGACAACCGTCAGGTCGGCGCGGGCCTCAATGGCGCATTCGTCCACCGAGCGAACGCTCTGGCCGACTTCCAGGCCGATGTCCCACAACAGCGTCAGAAAACGCTCGATGGAATCGCGGAAAACTTCGTGATCGGCACTATCCAGCAGGATAAGCAGGTCGATGTCGGAATAAGGGTGCAACTCGCCGCGACCGTAGCCGCCGACCGCGACCAGCGCGATGTCGGCGTCTTCGCTCCAGTTGAATTGCTCCCAGGCCTTTTGCAGGATGTTA
Organism: Pseudomonas sp. NPDC099000; assembly: GCF_044759925.1. Taxonomy (NCBI): domain Bacteria; kingdom Pseudomonadati; phylum Pseudomonadota; class Gammaproteobacteria; order Pseudomonadales; family Pseudomonadaceae; genus Pseudomonas; species Pseudomonas sp. NPDC099000. The sequence continues at coordinate 22,628 of NZ_JBIWAF010000019.1, read as the reverse complement.
TCGACGAACCAGGCGCGATCCTCTATTAGCCGGCGAATGTCCCGGCCGCTGCGAAAGCGCCCGTCGAGCACCTCGCGGGCCTGGCGGATCGCCTTCTTGAAGGCCGCGATCGGGCTTGCCTTCAGGGCCAGTTCAGCCTGGAACTGGCCGCGGTCGAAGAGTTCGGGATCCACCTGCGGCATCGATTGCTTTCCTGTCTATAAGGCTTTTGGACGGTGCGGGTCGGATCAGGCCGAAACGCGCGGGATGGTGTCATCGGCGCGCAAGGTGAAGATCTCGTAACCGGTCTCGGTCACCAGCAGGGTGTGTTCCCACTGGGCCGACAACTTGCGGTCCTTGGTGATCGCGGTCCAGCCGTCGCCCAATACCTTGGTGTCGGCCTTGCCCTGGTTGATCATCGGCTCGATGGTGAACGTCATGCCCGCTTTCAGCTCCATGCCGGTGCCGGCGCGACCGTAATGCAGGATTTGCGGCTCTTCGTGAAACACCTTGCCGATGCCATGACCGCAGAACTCGCGAACCACCGAGAAACCGTTCTTTTCAGCGTGTTTCTGGATGATTTCACCGATGTCGCCTAGGCGGCAGCCGGGTTTGACGATTTCGATGGCCTTGTACATGCATTCCTGAGTCACTTGCGACAGGCGCTCGGCCCAGACCGGCACGCTGCCGACGTGGAACATGCGGCTGGTGTCGCCGTGGAAACCGTCCTTGATGACGGTGACATCGATGTTCAGGGTGTCGCCATCCTTCAGCGGCTTCTCGTTCGGGATGCCGTGGCAGACCACGTGGTTGATCGAGGTGCAGATCGACTTCGGGTAGCCTTTGTAGTTGAGTGGGGCAGGGATGGCTTTCTGCTCGTTGACGATGTAGTCGTGGCAGATGCGGTCCAGTTCTTCGGTGGTGATACCCGGCTTGACATGTTCGGCAATCATTTCCAGCACATCGGCGGCCAGTTTGCCGGCGACACGCATCTTTGCGATGTCCTCGGGGGTTTTGAGGGTGACGGTCATACAGGCTCTCTCTGCGCTCGATGGCGCTTGCTAAAACGAAATGGGCATTGCGCGATCGATCTTCGCGGCCCTGAAAAACGCGATTCTAACAGACGATCAGCGCAAATCTGAGCCTCTGTGCATCGCTTCTCTCTATAGATTGGCGCATTCCTGGGCGATTCCAAGTGCGCGGTTGAAGTCGCGCATCAGGAATTGATAATCCGGGTTCCGTTTTTTGCAGCCCTGTGATATAAAATGCGCCGCTTTCCGGGGATACCCCGAAAGGCTTAAATCCACACACGTGTCGACACGATGACCTGGGTGCCTTCAGCTGATGCTGCTGGTTGGTCATTGGGATACGTGGAGGCCAAACCCGACTTATTAAGGAACTATCATGTCCCAAGTCAACATGCGCGATATGCTGAAGGCCGGTGTGCACTTCGGTCACCAGACCCGTTACTGGAACCCGAAAATGTGTAAGTACATTTTCGGCGCGCGTAACAAGATCCACATTATCAACCTTGAAAAAACCCTGCCAATGTTCAACGAAGCTCTGACTTTCGTAGAGCGTCTGGCCCAGGGCAAAAACAAGATTCTGTTCGTCGGCACCAAGCGATCAGCTGGAAAGATAGTTGCTGAAGAAGCAGCACGATGCGGTTCGCCGAACGTCGATCACAGCTGGTTGG